>JAZNJF010000282.1:0-22340 GCA_045577885.1 Thermoguttaceae bacterium
CGTTCCGAGTTTTTCCGGGTCGCTCGTCGAGTCGCCCTCCGCTTTGTTGAACCAAAGGATTCGGTCGAGTTCGACTTCGCGCAACGACCAAGCGTCGGCGCGCTTGCCGGCGACCGAGTCGACGCGGGAATCTTGCGCCTCCGCGAACGCGGCGCCGAGAACGTTCGAACTTCGGAGGTTGAACGCTTTCCAGTCGGCGAGGAAGGTCGCGGCGTTCGGCTCCTTCGCTTGATGATTCGCTTCGTCGTACCCTTGGTAAAGGTCGAGGTCGGCGATCGACGCGATTTCCAGCTCGCCCGCCGGAGTCGGCAGGTTGCGGAACTGACGCGTTTGCATCGAGAAGAAGCTGAACTCGTTGTCCGGGAAGCGTTCGTTCGGGCCGTTTCCGGTTTTCTTGCCGGACGCGAGCCAATCGAGAACGCCGTTGCGACCTTTGCGGTAAACGGCGGCTTTCGAACGAGCGTTCGCCTTTTGCGCGTCTTCGTCGGCGCCGTCTTCCGGAACGTTCAGCCCGCGCGGGTCGCGGCTGTCGGAAATCGCGACGCGCCAAACCGGCGACTCGAGTTCGCGCCCGAGCGAGTCCTTATAAATCGGCGTTTTCTTCGTCAAACGGAGGCGCCATTGCTTCGTCGCTTCGTCGTAGTCGTACAACTCCGGCGACTGCGGAACGTTCGGGTTCGCGGCGCAGTACAGCTCGAGGTAAGTCGAGCCTTCCGGACGCTTCACTTGGTCGAAGTGCGGGTCGCCGCCGCTTCGCGTTTCGTCGGTCGCGCCGTCCGCGACGTCTTGCGCGTCGTCGGAGTCGGCGACGCCTAAGTCGTGAAAGCTAAGCGTTTCCGTCAAAACGAGGTCGGGGCGTTCCATCCCCCAAGCGAGACGGAAGCCGAGGTCGCTCGATTGGTCTTTGACCGACTTGATTTCGCGGCTTGTCCATTCGGCGATCAACTCGTTCGCGCGACGGTCTTCGAACGTCGTCGTTTCGACGCCGGAAGCGTCGACGGTCGTAACTTTCGGGAAGTTTCCGTCGGCGTCGCGGTACCCGCACTTTTCGTCGTTGGCCGCGTCTTTGCTGTTGTTGAGCGCGCTCAGGAAGAAGTCCGCCATTTGCTCCGTCGGAACGCCGTTGACCGGCGCGAAGAGGAAGCGGATTTCCGGCGAATCGGTCCCCCAACCGGGGTTGACGCGGGCGTTCCCTTCGCCGTCCGTATAGTTGGCGCCGATTTCCCAACGGTTGTAACCGAGCGTCGCGCGATCCGGGTCTTCGATCCAATCGTTCCCGTCGACCCACCAACCGTCGAACGGCGTCGGGTCGAAGAAGAACGGCGTCATCGTCGCGTCCGGGTCGGCGAAGTCGACGACGTTGACGCACCACTGCGCGATCCGCGTCGCGGTCAGCTGCCGCCCGACCAAGTCTTTTTCGTCGCCCCGGAATTTCAGGAGGTCGAACGAACCTTCGACGTAGTCGTGCAGCAAGTCGCCGGCCGCGTCCGGGGTTCCGTCGCCGTCCGCGTCGTCCGGGACGCCGTCGCCGTCGCGGTCGAGGAGACCGTCGTTGTACAGCGTTCCGGCGTTCATGTCTTCGTAAAGGAGCGTCATGACGACAAGGTAAAGCCCGCGCGCCATTTCCATCCGCTTGACGAGACCGACGTTGTGCGTTTCGCTGTCGACGACGTCCGCGCTCGAAACGAGGTTGCCGCTATTGTACTCGACGTCGAGCCAATAGTTCTTGCGCGCCAAGGCGTTCAAGTCGATTTTCTTCCCGGCGGCGATTTCCGGCGGGAGCATCGCGATCAAATACGCCGAAATTTCGTCGACTTTCGCCTCGAAAACGTCGTAGTTCGCGCCCGTGTACAAATACGGGTTGTCGGACGCGACGCCGTTCGCCGGGTCCGGGTGAATATCCTTCTTGAAGAAGACGCGTTCCAACTCGGCGCGAACGTTGCGTCGAATTAATTGTTCGAACCCGAACGCTCCGCCGCGATAATCGCCGTCTTCGAGCGGTTTATTATCCGGGAAGACGAGACTCGGCGACGGCGTGTCGGAGCTGAGCGTCGTCAGCGCGAGGCGCGCGTCGGCGCGTTGCGCTTCGGCGATCAGACGTTCGGTTCGCGAAACGTCGTCGGTCGCGCCGTCGAAGAGGTCGGAGTTCATCCCCAGGTCGTCGACGAGTTGCGACGGCAGGTTCGCCGCGTCGGCGTCGAACGGACGGAGCAGACGTTCCAACATCGGGAGCGAATACGGCGAGTCGGTCCAGCTCAGCCCGTTTTGGCGCGCCCAATACGGGTTGCGCGAGTACTGCGGCGCGTACGTGTAAATTTGCGCGCCGAGCGGGTCGTACGAGCGGAACGCCGTGTCGGCGAAGTCGAAGCCCGGAACGACGTTCGCGTTCGTCGCCATGTCGACGGTCGTTTTGCCGCGCCAAGGGAAGAGCATTTTCGCTTCGCCGACCGTCGCGTCCGCTTCGTTCGCGTCCGAATTCGTCGTGTGATAAAGGCGAATCGGGTCGAAGTAACGGAAGAACTCGTAACGGGTTCCGAACGCGTCGTCCGTTTCGTTTCCGTTGAGGCGGGCGCCCGGTTGCGACGCGTGTTGGTTCGCCAAATCCCAAGTCAAGCCGGATTGGTCGACCGGGCCGGTCGGATTGTCGCGTTGCGACAGGTTGCGGCGCCAAAGGAGGTTCGAAGCCGTCGTCGCGACGTCGTCCGTCGTTCGGCGCGAAAAGACCTTCGACAGCGTTTCGTAAAGGAGGACGTTCGACGTTCCGCGCCCTTCGCCGCGTTGCGCGACCGAAACGGGGAGGTTCCAGTCGTCGTTCCAACCGAAACGACCGGCCAAGCTCTCGGCGTTGAAGAACGGCGAATTGACCGAAGCGCCGCCGCCCAAATGGTTCGCCCAAAATTGCGCCAGTTCGTCGACGTAATTATACGGTTGCGACGAATCGGTATACGCGTTCCCGTCTTCGTCGAAACGGTTCGCGGTTCGGAATTTGTTCGGGAGTTGGTCCCAGTTCCCCGCCGTGTTGACGTTGACGCGACCGTCGAGGTCGAGAATCGTGTACGCGAACATCGTCGCGTAGGGCGTTCCGTTTTCGTCGACGCGCACCGGGAGACCGGACGGAATCCAAATCGCTTCGCGCACGCCGTCGCCGTCCGCGTCGACGTCGTAAGGATTCGCCGCCGGAGCGTCGGTCGCCAGCGCGTTCGCGAACCCTTCGACGCGGCTCGGAAGCGGGTTTTCCGGATTAACGTAACGCAAACGATCGTTTCCGCCGTCGAAATTCCAGTGGTCGAGCGGGAGCGGACGCGGCGTCAGCTTGCGCAGGAGCGCCGTCAACAGAGCGCCGCGCGCCGTTTCGGAGTAGCCGCCGGCGTCGTACGCTTGATCGTAAATCGACAGGTAGCCGTTCGCCAACGTTTGGAAAAGCGCCGGACGGTGAAACGACGGCGTAACCCTTTCGTCGCGATCGTTCAGCAAACTGTGGCTCAAGTCGCCGGATTCGACAAAGGGGGCCTGCGCGTAATTCGCCAAAAAGAGCGTGAAACGGTCGGCGGCGTTGTACGGAGCGGCCAAACGCGGCGGCTCGAGGTACGCGCCGTTTTGGAACCCGTACGCGACCGGGTAATTAACGGCCCAGCTCGAATCGTCGAAGTAACGGAGCGAACCGTCGCCTTGGCGTTGCGCGGCGTCGTAGTTCCAGTCGGTCAGGTGCGCCCACATCGAGCGGAAGCTAAGCGCCGCGCCCGGACCGCGACGATACGGCACCAAGTCCGGCGCCGCGGCGTTCGTCCAGAACGCGAACGGAATCCGCAGACTAGCGGAAGCGGGGATATTGGGGTTGTTTTCCGGCGGCACAATGCCAAACTCCGCCAATTTAGCCTCGATATCGGCGTTTCCGAGCATTTCCGGAGTGATTTGCGCGTCCTTCGCCTCCATCGGCGTGAAGCCGCCGACGCCGGTTCCGGAGTAAACCGGACGATTCAAGCGCGCCGTAACGAGCGGAAGCGAAGCGTTGAACGCGTCGACGTCGATTTCGCTCGCGAAACGTTTCAGGTCGTCGCTCAACTCGACGCGGAAGTGCCAGTTGTCCCAAATTTTGTAATTGTTTTGGTCGCCCGCGTCGTCGTAAGCGGACATATAGTAGTGATCGAGCCAATAGCCGCCGTTCCCGGCGTCGGGCGCGACCATGCCGGCGTTCATGTAGAGCGGCGCGGTCGGGTTCGTGATTACCTTTTCGAGGACGAACGTCGAGGAACCGGAGACGACGTCGTTCCACTCCGACTCCGCGTCGGCGTCGTCGACGTAATACGCGTCGCTGAACGTCATGACGCCGCCGGAACGCTCGAAGTAGTCTTTAATGTCGCCCCAAGAGTAGTTTTGGACGTCCGGCGTCAAAACGGCGTAACCGCGATTCGGGAAAATCGCGATGTTCGCTTCGAACTGAACCGACGCGTTTTCGCTCGCGTTGGTCGGAACGCCGTTATTGTCGTAGGAAATATTGTACTCTTTCCAGTCGCCGTACATATTTTCGAGGACGCCGAACGGACCGATCGGGTTGCGCTCGTTGTTCGAGCCGATCAAAACGGTTCGTATCGCGGCGTTAACGTCTTCTTGGGCGGTCGGCGGGAGGTAGCGTTCGGCTTTCGCGGCGTTTTGCGCCGTGTCGGCCATATTCGACGTGATCGTCATGAACGCCAAGACGGAGACGGCGAACATCGCCAAAAGCGCCAAAATTAACAGCAACGCGACGCCGCGCCGTTCGGTGTGGTTTCGACGTTTCATCGTTAAGGTTCCTCGTAGTGCGACGGTCGACTTTCGTTTGAAAACGCGAAAATCGCCTTTATGTTTTGCGCTTCGCTTGCCCGGCTCCGCGCGACATTTCTTTGTTAGTTTCGACGGAGCCGCGGCCCCGTCGGTTTCGGAAAATTTCCAAAAAATCAAAACGCGCCGACGCCGAAAAAACTCGACGCGTCGGCGCAAAATTTACGTCGTCGTTGTCAAAATCGGTTCAACCGTTAAAAGTTGGCCGTCCCGGAGTAAACGCCGATGGCGCCGGGGAAAAACGTCGCCGTGATCGGTTGGGACGCCGCCGTCCAGCATGTCGGCGTATTCGGTCCGACGAGCGTCAAGCGCAACTCGGTCGGGAGCCCGGACGCGTCCGTTTCGGAAACGCCGTAGTTCGCGATTCGATACCAACGGGCGAACGCGCGGAAGTTTCCGTTCGTCGGGATATCTTCGCGCCCGGTCAGCAGAATGTAACGCGTCGTTTCGAGTTGTTCGAGGGTCCGTTCGACGTCGAGCGCGTCGAGTCCGTTGTTGTCGACGTCGACGCCGCTCGTCAGGTCGAGCGTAACGGCGCCGCCTTGATATCCGGAGCCTTCGAGGCGCGCGGCGAACGCTTTTTCGTCGCCGGGAACGCGATTTTCGAAAACGACGACGTCGTAATCGGCCGCGGCGAGCGCGTCTTTCGGGCAGTCGTAAAAGTCGCCGGACGCGTTTTTCGGGGAAACGGTCGCGAGCCAAGTGTAACGTCCGCCGAACGGTTGCGTCGCGTTCGGGTCGCCGACGTCGCCGAGCAGCCCGTCGGTCGTTTCGACGCGGGGACGGTAAAACGTTTCGTCTTCGCCGCTTGCGTACCCGTAAACGAGGTCGTCTTGGAGGTAAAACGCGCGTTCGATATGACGCGGTTGAATCGCCATTCGGTTGAACGTCGGATGCGAGACGGTCGGCGCGACGCGGGTGAAAAAGGAGTCGAAGCCGCCGTTCGGCGTCGTCGCGAAAAATTCCGGCGGACTGACGCTTTTCGAAATCGGGTCGACGAAGAACGGAAACGTCAAATTCAGGTTGCCGTTCGACTTCACCGAATTTTCGTTCGTAAATCCGGCTTCAAACCACCAGTTCGCGGGGTTGGCCCAACCGTTCGCCTTCATCGTTCGCGCGGCGTTGCGACCGAGCGCGGAGGAGTTGTCCGCCTCTTGCATTTGCGACATGCGCAAGCCGCCGAACGGAATCGCCGAAATAACGCCGACCAAACCGATCGACAAAACCAAAATCGCCGCCATAATCTCGACGAGCGTCATCCCGAAGCGCGTCGAACGCCCGGAAATCGGCGCCGTTTTCCAATTGCGCGTCGTTTTCATCGTTAGCGTCCTCCAATATTGCGCTTCGACATGCGAGCGAACTCGCGGGATTCGTACAAGCCGCCGAACGAGTCGCCGACGAGATAGTCGACCGGCGAACTGACTTCGGTCGTCGTAACAAGACCGGAAGTCGGGTTGATCGAAACCCAAGCGTTCGTCGCGTCTTCGTAGTTCCAAAGACCGTCTTCGACGAGCGGTCGCCATTCGGTATCCGGGTCGCTCGGGTCGAGCGGCTCGATTCCAAGCGCGGAGATACGATCCCAACGCCCGACTAAGAAGAAGATCGTGTCGGTCGGCGAAAAACGCCCGTTGTTTTCGACGTAATCGACCGAACCGTCCGGCGCGAACATCACCGTAACGTTGTAACCGCGCGCGACTCCGTTTCCGTCGACGTAACCGATCGCGAACGAGGAGTCGTCCGTTCCCGACCATTCGAGGTCGACGACCGCGCCTTGCGGCAAACCGATCGGCGCCGTCATCGTCGGACGCGGGTCGCGAACGACTTTAAACGTCGCGTTTTGCAGAATCGGCAGGTCGACGCCCGGGAGCTTTTCGATAAAAAACGCGCCCGCGACGACGGTCAACGGGTAATACGGCCCGACGCCGTTGAATTGAATTTTCGCGCCGCGCTCGTCGCCGACCAACGCGCCCCAATACGAGTCGTTGTTGACGCGCACTCGACGCAACCGACGGTCGCCGTCGAAAATATCGTCTTCGGCGTAAACGTCGACCGTCGCGCCCTGCTCGAGCCCGCTGTAATACGGCGGCGTCTCGACTTGACGCAAGACCAGCGACGCGCTTCCGAAATCGGTCGACGGGTCGTAGGTTCCGGCGAAGTGTTCGAACGTAACGCCGCAGGGGCGCCCGGTCGCCATCGCTCTCGCTCGGGCGCGGTTCAGGTACGTCGAAACGGTCGAGCCGGCTTGCTTCGTCAGCTGCGACTCCATCATCGGCTTGATCGTCGGAACGCTGACGGCGGTAACGATCAAAATAATGGTCGCGACGACGAGAAGCTCCATCAGCGTAACGCCGCGCCGTTGTTCGCGCAATCTTTTCATCTCGTTCGCTTTCTTAGGGGCGCGCCGCTTGGCGTTTTGTTTTAAGGCGTCAAGCGGCGGCGAGTTCGCGTTGTTCGGGGCAGGCAGGGTTGCGATTCGTTCGGAACGTCCGAACGCGGGGGTCATTCTTCGCACGCGCCAATCAAGGTTCCGTTGTCGGAGAAGTTGACGACGTTGTCTTCGTCTTCGCCGTAAACGAGGTCTTTCGGCGCCGTCGTCGGAACGCCGTCGCGCGGACCGTCGAGGTTTTCGTCCGGACCGAACGAACCGTCGACGCCGGGGTGAACCATTTGGAAGCGCTTGTCTTCATGCCAAGCGAGGCGGCCGTTCGCGTCGTAATTGCGAGCGTAAGGAACGGCGCGGGTCAACGTCGCGTTCGTTACGTCGTCCGAGTCGGCGAGGTAGAACGTTTTGCTCGCCGAACCGTCCGGCGCGCCGTAAGGCGAGTTCGGCGACGGGCGGAAGTAAACGAGCGGCAGGTCGCCCTGTTCGAACGCCGGGACGTAAAGGAAAGCGTTCAGCGACGCGTCCCAAAGCTCGTCCGCGTCGTCGACCGGGTAAAAAACGCGCGTTCCGCCGTTATCGGCCGCCAAATACGTTCCGATGTTTTTCAGTTCGAAGTTGAACAGCGGCGCTTCGCGACGCGCTTTCAACGGCAACGCGAGCGGAACCAGGTTTCCGGCGCCGTTGTAACCGACGCCGAGCGGCGCCTTCGGGTTCGCGTAAAACCCGCTCGGTTTGCCGTCGTAGTCCGGGAGTCCGCCGAGCCAAAAAACGAGCGACGAAATATAGTTTTGGAGGTTCCAAACGTGTTGACCGTCGAGGTCGTTCAAACCGGTCGGCGCCTCGATCGAACCGCTCGAAACCTTGCACCCGTGTTGGACGTGCGTCATAAATTCGGCGTATTGGTCGGCGACCGTCGCGCCGGGCAGGTTGTAGCGCGGCCAACGTTTTTTGACGTGGCGGACGACCGCTTCTTCGTCGCTGAAGTCGGGCGGGTACTCGCCGAATTGGTTTTTGTACTCGTCGAGCGCCATCGAGAGCTGCGCCATTTGCGTCGCGACGACCGCGCCGCGCGCCGAGTTGCGCGCTCCGACCAAAGCGGTCGTCGAAATGCCCGCGAGGAGACCGATGATGACGATCACCACCAAAATTTCTATTAAGGTAAAACCGGCGCGGTTCGCGCGTTTTCGATTCGTAGTCATTACTGGATTACCTCGCGAGCGTGTGGTTGTCGATGTTGTCTTTGTGCGTTTCGTCGCCTGTCGGATAGCCGGGGATCAAGTCGTAATCGCCGCTCGTCCAGTACGTTAACGCCGACGTAAAGGGGTCGTTCATCTCGACGACGTCGGTCGCCGTCGGCGCGATCAGCCCGTATTCGCCGTCCGGCCCGGCCGAAAAGACGTAAGGGACGAGGAACCAACCGTTACTAACGGCCAACGGGTCGAACGGGTCGGCGTCCAACTCGGCGTTCGCCGGGTCGAGCGGCCTCGTCGGCTGACGGTCGCTCGCGTCGAGCCCGGGCGCCCAGCGCATCCAGCAGATCGGGCGGCCCCAACCGTCGACGAACTCGAAGAGACCGTTGCCGTCCGTGTCGGCGACGTCGCGGTCGGAGAAACCGGCGCGCGATTCCGGGTCGGCGTTCGTAACGACAAGGTAAAGGAGTTCCGCGTTGTAATTATCGCCGAACCCGTCGGAGTTCGCGACCGCCAAACGATACGACTCTTGAAGCGGCGTGAACGTTCCGTCGAGTTGCGACGCGGTTCCGAGCTCGTTCGTCGTGCAGGGGAGGTCGCAACGCAACAGGTCGCGCATTCGGTAAATCCGTTGGCGCGCCCGTTCTTCGCCCGGCAAGTTGTTCGGCAGGTCGCTCATATCGAGACGCAAATATTGGTAACGTTCGTAAATCGACGTCAACACGGAGTCGATTTTCGCGATCGTCGTTTCCGTTTGCGCTTCCCGCGCGGTTTCGACCGACGAGCGCACCGTCGTGATCGAGATCGCGCCCAGCGTCGCGATAATCGAAATCGTTACCAGCAATTCGATTAACGTAAACGCCGAACGGTCGCCGCTCGGCGCGCGGCGCCTCGGTCGTCGTTTTATCTGTTCCCAACGTTTCACGCGGATACCCTTGCGTCCTTAACTGTTTACGGTTCTTCGTTTTAACGGTCGTGCGACCGACTCGGCGGCCCTCGGAGGCGTTCCGAAGACCGCGCGTTTGTTTTCGTCGATTTTGTCGTTATTATTAATAGCGAAGCGAATTCGTTCGCGACGCGTCGTTTTCCGCCGCCCTCCCCCAAGCGAAGACGGCGAAAATCGAACGTTCGGCTTATTCCATTTCGCCCGCGAGCGTCGCGCTTTCGGCGAAGTTCGTTACGTTGTCGGCGTCGGCGGCGCTCAACGTCGAGTGTTCGCCTCCGGCCAAATCGCGGTCGTGTTGGTGCCCGTGTTCGTCTTCGTGTTCGTCCGCTTCGCCAAATAAGCCGTCTTCGCCGGGGAAGATCAACTGGAACGAATCGCCGTTATACCAACGCCCGTTCTTTTTGTACGGTTGCGCGAGCCCTTCGCCGTCGACGTCGAAACGTTTCCCTTCGTAAGAGCCCTTTTCGGCGCGGAAGTACGCGATCGATTTATTTTGGAACATCAGGCCGAGCCGGTCGTTGTAGTTGCCGCCGTTCGTTCCGTCGGCGTCGAACGCGAGTTCCATCACCGTCGTTTCGCGCGGTTCGGCGTCGGCGATCTCGTAACAATCTTCGCTCGCGTCGTATCGGCCGAACGGATGTTGCTCGTCCGCCGCCATCCCTTCGCCGTCGTGATACGCAAGCCAGAAAAGGAGCGCTTTGCCGGGGTGGTCGCCGCAACGCTTCCCGACTTCGTCGACCATTTTGTCGACTTCGCCGGTTTTCAAGACTTTCGGCCAACGTTTCAGGATGTGTCGGCGAACGACGTTGCGCGCCTTCTCGTAATTCGGCGAACTCGGGTTATAGCAGCAACGGCACGCGCAGCTGTCCGGCGGATACTCGCCGTATTTTTGCTTGTACATTTCAAGCGCGGTCCCGACGTCGGTCAACCGCGTCTTCGCGGAAGCGGAGCCAAAAAAGGCGCGCGCGCCGCCAAACGCGGTGAAACCGATCCCGGCCAGCAAGCCGATAATCGCGATCACGACCAAAATTTCGATCAACGTAAACCCTTGCAGAGCGCGCCGATCGGCCGCTCGTTTCGCAACGCTCGTCATTACTTTTCGTTCCGTTCTATTCGCTAAGCGCCTTGCGTGAAAGCGCGTCGTTTTTTAAAGTCGAGCGATTTCGTCGCCTTTACATTATTGGTGGAGGCGACGCCGCCGAAAGTTCCGCTTTTTTCGCGACTTTCGACGAAAGTTTCCGCCGCTTCGTCGCGTTAAAATCGGCAAAATCGGCGACGGGCGAGACGTTTCCCGTCCGCCGCCGGGGTTTTCCGCTTTCCGCCGCCGTCGCTATTTCGACAGCGACTCGATGAGCTTAATCATCGGGAGGAAGAGCGCGACGACGATGGTCCCGACGATGACGCCGAGGAACATAACCAACAACGGTTCGAGCATGCTCAACAACGCTTCGGTGTACGTTTGGACTTCGTCGTCGAAAACGTCCGCGACTTTGTAGAGCATCGTGTCGAGTTCCCCGGTCTCTTCGCCGACGTCGACCATGTTGACGACGATGTCGCCCAACACCTTCGCTTGCAGCTTCGTCATGTAAATCAGACAGCCGATCGGGCCGCCCAAGAAACAGAAGAAGTAGAACAAGCACGCGGGGTGGAAGCCCGGGCGCGAGTGGTTGCGCATCGGGTTCGCGATGGTGTCCCCGTCGCGAATCGCTTCCAAAATCTTTTGGTACATCTTTTCGAAAACGCCGTTGTTCGCGGTTTCGCGGGTGATGTGCAGCGCTTCCAAAATCGGAACGCCGGATTGCACGAGCGTCCCCAAGGTTCGCGTCGTACGAGCGACGACCGTCTTTTCGAGCAACGGGCCGAAAATCGGAATCCGGAGCAGGAACAAGTGCCAACCGAAGCGCATGTACGCGAAACTGGTCGTGATCTTAATGAACAACCAAATCCCCAACGGCACCCCGGGGCCGAGGTACCAGTATTCCATACACGCGTGCGACGCTTTAATAAGGAACTGGGTCAGGCCCGGCAACTCGACGTCGAAGTCGGCGAAGATTTCTTCGAACTTCGGAACGATCGCCATCATGATGAAGATCAAAATCCCGATCGCGAAGATCAAAACCGCGACCGGGTACGTCATCGCCGACTTAATTTTCGCCTTCAACTGTTCCGAACGTTCGAGGAACTCGGCCAAACGTTGAAGAATGACTTCCAAGGCGCCCCCCGCCTCGCCCGCTTTGATCATGTTGACGTAAAGGCGGTTGAACGCTTTCGGCGACTTCGCCATCGCTTCCGACAAGCTCGACCCGCTTTCGATTTCGTTGCAAACGTCGAGGAGGCAGTTGCGGAGCGGCCCCGGCTTCGATTGTTGCTGCAAAATATTCAAGCTGCGCAAAATCGGCAAGCCCGCGTCTTGCAGAATCGACAAGTTTCGGGTGAAGTCGCGAAGGATTTTCGGTTTGACGCGCCCGAACGTGAAGGTTTTGCCGGTCGCGGCCTTCTTTTTCTTGGCGGCCTTGCGGTCTTTATGGAGAACGATTTTCGTAACGTGATAACCGCTCTCCTTTAGCGTTGCGGTAACTTCCTCTTCGGTACTCGCTTCGACGACGTCGGTAAACGCCTTACCGGCGGAGTCGATCGCTTCTACTTTAAACTTGGGCATACGGCACCTTTTGACTTGGGGATTCAAACGGCGAAAAGATAACGCGAAATTCTATTTTAACGAAAAGTTCGCGATTTATCAACGCCGCCGAGCGGTTTTCTTCAAATTTTGGCGCAATTTCTTCTTGCGATTCGGCGAATTATAACGATAAGGCGCTTCAAAAGGAACGATAACGCGGGACGCGACGATTTTTCCGGTCGCGCCGACGCGTCTCAAACCCGAACCGCTTTCGCCGTTTTCTCCAAACCTCCTCTTTTCGAATCCCAACGCGACGCCGACGACGGGCGCCGCGTCGAGCGCCGAATCGAAGGTTCGAAGTCGAGCCGACCCGCCGTTCGCGGGCCTCCCGTCTTAGGCGTCCAAAACGGTTTCGCGGACGACTTCTTCGATCGTCGTCGTCCCCTCGAAGACCTTAACGAGACCGGCGTCGCGCAGGGTGAGCATCCCGTAACGCTGGGCCGATTCGCGCATCTCGGCGACGGAACCGTTTCGCAAAATAATGTCCCGCATTTCCTCGTTAACCGTAAGGAACTCGTGAATCGCGGTTCGGCCTTTGTAGCCGGTGTTGTTGCAGGTCGCGCAACCGGCGCCTTGGTAAAAGTGTTTCCCGGCGACGTCTTGCGGCGTGAGCCCGAGTTCGGCGAGTTGCTCCTCGGACGGTTTCACCTCCGTTCGGCAATCTTTGCAGATTCGGCGAACGAGACGCTGCGCCAAGATCGCGCGGAGCGTCGCGGTGATAAGGAACTCGGGGATCCCCATGTCCTTCAAACGGGTGATCGTGCTAGGCGCGTCGTTCGTGTGAAGCGTGCTGAAGACCAAGTGGCCGGTCAGCGACGCTTGAACGGCGATCTGCGCGGTTTCGCGGTCGCGGATTTCCCCGACGAGGATTTTGTCCGGGTCCTGACGCAAAATCGAACGCAAGCACTGCGCGAACGTGTTGCCGATTTCCGCGTCGATCGGCATTTGGACGATGCCGTCGATGTCGTATTCGACCGGGTCTTCGGTCGTCATCAGTTTTTCGGTGATGACGTTCAACTCCGAAAGCGCGGCGTAAAGGGTCGTCGTTTTCCCGGAACCGGTCGGGCCGGTAACGAGAATAATGCCGTTCGGCGACTCGATGACTTGGCGGAATTGCGTCATCAGTTCTTGCGACATACCGACGTTGTTCAAGTCGAGCGAAATGACCGACTTGTCCAAAATTCGGCAAACGACGCTTTCGCCGAACATCGTCGGGAGGACGCTGACGCGGAAGTCGATCGGCGTCCCGGCGACCATCAGGCGAATACGACCGTCCTGCGGGAGGCGTTTTTCGGCGATGTCGAGGTTCGCCAAGACCTTAATACGGGTCGTGATCGCGCTGGCCAAGTGACGCGGCGGCGGAACCATTTCGTACAGCGTCCCGTCCGCTTTGATGCGGATTTTGAACTCGTCTTCGAACGGTTCGAAGTGGATGTCGCTGGCGTGGTCCTTAATCCCGAGGAGGAAAACCATGTTCAGGAGTTTGCGGACCGGCGCGCTTTCGGACAGGGCTTCGGCGCTGGCCAAGTCGAGTTCGCCGTTTTCGTCGAGCGCGTCTTGGTATTCCTTATCGTTTTTGAGGTCGTCGAGGATCGACTCGACGCTGTCGCCTTGGTCGGTGGCGTAGTAGCGTTCGAGGGCCGTGTCGATTTCCTTCGGCGTCGAAACGACGACGCGAATTTGATAACCGAGGAAATTGCGCAACTCGTCCATAACGGAGAGGTTTTGCGGCTCGCTCGTGGCGATCGTCAACGTGTCGTCGCGGAACGCCAACGGAATCGAGCGGTACATGTGCGCCATCGCCTCGGTGAAGTGGCCGAGGACTTCCTTCGGAACGGTCAAGTCGGAAATCGCGACGACCTGCAGTCCGAGCTGTTCGCCGAGCGCCTGCGCGAGTTGATCTTCGGTCAGCATGTTCATACTGATCGCGATTTGCCCGATCAGTTCGCCGGAACGTTGGCTTTGCTCTTCGCGCAAAAGCTCCAACTGTTCTTCGTCGACGTAACCGAGGTCGACGAGGACTTGCCCAAAACTACGCGCCATCTGTTTCTTCTCCGTTTCGATTTTTTCGTTTGCGGACGCGCCCCCAAGTCTTGCCGAACGCGGCGAAGCGTTGCGGCGAAACGCGTCGTTTTGTATCGTTTTGAAACAGTTCGGCGGCGTTTTGCGCGATTTTTCGCTTGTTTCGCGGGAACCGTTTCTTAGTTAAGCAAAGTCGGCGCCAAAAGCCGCCGTTTTTATATTTTCGTCGAAATTTTTTCGAAAAGCGTCGTTAAGCGAACGGCGCCGTCGAGCCGAGCGTTTCGTCTCGACGGCGCGTTTTCGATTCGCGGTCGCGGAGCGAGGATTATTCTTCTTCCTCGTCTTCGCCTTGGGTTCCGAGCCCGGCTTCCCAGCGGCGCATCCGTTCTTCGAGTTGTTCCGGGCCGTTCGACTTGATAAGCGCGTCCTCTTTCGTAACGATTTGATCTTTCCAAAGACGGAAGATGTGGTCGTCGAGGAGCTGCATCCCGAGCTTGTGCCCGGTTTGAATCGAGGAGTTAATACGGAACGTTTTGTTTTCGCGGATAAGGTTCGCGATAGCGGACGTAACGACGAGCATTTCGTAAGCGGCGACGCGGCCCCCCTGAATGCGCGGGAGGAGCTGTTGCGACAAAATACCGATAATCGACGTCGACAACTGCGTGCGGATTTGCTCTTGTTGGTTCGTCGGGAAAACGTCGATAATACGGTTGACCGTACCCTGCGCCCCGGTGGTGTGGAGCGTGCCGAAGACGACGTGCCCCGTTTCGGCGGCGGTAATCGCGGCTTCGATCGTTTCCAAGTCGCGCATTTCCCCGACGAGGATGACGTCCGGGTCTTGACGCAACGCGCCGCGGATCGCGTCGGCGAAGGACATAACGTCGACGCCGACTTCGCGTTGGTTGACGGTCGACTTTTTATGATGGTGATAAAATTCGATCGGGTCTTCGATCGTGATGATGTGGTGGTCGACGTTCGTGTTGAGCCAGTCGATGCAAGCGGCGAGCGTCGTCGACTTCCCGGAACCGGTCGGGCCCGTAACCAAAATCATGCCGCGCGGACGCTGAATGAGTTCGCGCATAACGGGCGGCGTCCCGAGTTGCTCCATCGAGAGCATGTCGTTCGGAATTTGACGCAAAACCATCCCGGTGTTCCCCTTCTGTTTGAAGACGGAAACGCGGAAACGCGCTTTGTCGCCGAACGCGAACCCGAAGTCGGTGCCGCCGCGCTCTTGCAGTTCTTGTTGGCAACGGCCCGGCGTGATACTTTTCATCAGCGAAACGGTGTCGGCCGGCTCGAGCGTTTTCGTTTCCAAGCGCACCATGCGCCCGTGCAAACGAAGCACCGGAGGTTGACCGACGGCGATGTGCAAGTCGGACGCGCCGCGAACGACGACGGTTTCGAGGAGTTTGTCGATTAAAATCGTGCCCATTCGATCTCTCTAAACCCTAAATCTATCAATATCGTTGGAATCGTTTCGATTCGTTGATCAAGCGTCCGACGCGCGCTCCGGTTTATCAAGCGGAGTAAACGGCGGGGGGAGCGCCCGTCGGGGTGAATTCGGTTGGCTTTTGGACGCGAACGACGGCGAAGCGTTTCGAGAAACGAGCGATTTTCGGCGTTTTTTTCGAAAATTCGACTTATTCGGTCGATTTTAACGACCGCGCGCCCGTTTCCGCTCCGCTTCGTTCGCGTTCGATCATTCCTCTTCGAGGCGAGCGACGCGCATGACCTCTTCGATGGTGGTGATCCCTTGCATCGCTTTGCGAATGCCGTCTTCGAAGAGGACTTTCATCCCTTCGCTGCGAGCGACGCGGCGAATGTTCGAGGTCGACTCGCCTTTGAACGTCAGTTCGCGAACTTTCGGCGACATGTACATCAGCTCGAAAATAGCGCGACGGCCGCGGTAGCCGGTCTTGTTGCAGTTGACGCAGCCTTTCCCCTTCATCCAGGTCGCTTTCGCGGCTTCTTCCGGGGTGATATGCGCTTCTTTCAGCTCGGCGTCGGTCGGCGTGTACGGGCGTTTGCACTTCGGGCAGACGACGCGAACGAGACGTTGCGCCATAATCCCGATAACGGAGCTGGCGACCATGTAGCCCGGGACGCCCATGTCGACCAAACGGGTGATCGCCGACGGCGCGTCGTTCGTGTGAAGGGTGCTGAAGACCAAGTGGCCGGTGAGCGACGCTTGAATCCCCATCGACGCGGTTTCCAAGTCGCGCATTTCCCCGACGAGAATGACGTTCGGCGCCTGACGCAACATCGAGCGAATAACCGCCGCGAAGTCGAGCCCGATTTGGTGCTTAATTTCGACTTGGTTGATCCCCGGGAGGTAGTATTCGACCGGGTCTTCGGCGGTGATGATTTTGCGCGTCGGCGTGTTGAGTTCGTTGAGCGCGGCGTAGAGGGAGGTCGTTTTCCCGGACCCGGTCGGCCCGGTAACGAGAATAATGCCGTTCGGGCGGACGATCAGCTGTTGGAAGCGTTTGTAGTCGCGTTCGCTAAAGCCGAGTTGGACGAGGCTGATGCGGATGTTGTCCTTGTCCAAAATACGCATGACGATCGACTGGCCGTGGTTCGTCGGAATAACCGAGACGCGCAAGTCGAGTTCCTTTTCGCCGAGCGTCAACTTAATACGCCCGTCCTGCGTTCGGCGGCGTTCGGCGATGTCGAGTTTCGACAGAATCTTGAAGCGGGACATGAGCGCCCCTTGGAAACGCTTCGGGACGGAGTCGCGCTCGACCAGCTTGCCGTCGATGCGGTAACGGATGCGAACGCGGTCTTCGAACGGCTCGATGTGAATGTCGGACGCGCGGAGGTGAACGGCGTCGGCGATGATTTGGTCGCAGAGGCGGACGATCGGCGCGTCGCTTTCGGAGCTTCCGCCGGCGACGTTGTTGAGCGCGTCGCCGTCGCTTTCGACGACGGTGAAGTTAATCGCCGTGTCGGTCATGTCGTGAATCATCGAGTCCGCCGACTCGCCGACGTTTTGGCCGTAATGGCGGTTGACCGCTTCTTGAATCGCTTCGCGGGTCGAAATCAGCGCTTCGATCGGGCGTTGGAGAATGAAGCGCAACTTTTCGAAGACTTCGACGTCGTCCGGGTCGCTGACGACGACTTGCAGCGTGTCGCCGTCTTCTTCGAACGGAAGAACGCAGTTTTCGCGGGCGATCGATTCCGAAATCAACTCGACGACCGCCGGACGAATCGCGACGTCGTTCAAATCGACGTAACGGCGCCCGTGTTCCGCCGCGATCGCCTGCGCGATTTGTTCCGCCGTCGCGTACCCGAGCTGTTTGAGCGCTTCCGGCATCTTAATCCCGGTTTTTTTCACCAACTCTTGCGCTTCCAAGACTTGATTTTTGCTCAAAAGCCCTTGTCTGTTCAGAATTCCAAGATAATTCAGTCTCGCCATGAAATTTCCTTAACGACGTTCCAAACCTTTAAATTTCAACGCTTTTCGCCGACGCCGACGCGTTTCCGAAGCCGACGCGCCCGCCTTGGGCGGTCGAACGTTCGACCCGGCGCCGCTCAAGCGACGTCGGCGCGGAGCTTTCGAACAAACCGCGACGCGCCAACGCGACGCGTCGTTATCATTTTCGGACAAATCGCTTGCGGAGCGCACAATTTTTCCGCAAAGCGCGAACCTTTTTATTAGTCTACCCGTATTATCGTTAAAAATCAAGCGTTTTTTCCATCTTGCCTATCTTTTTACCGTTCTTTTCCTCCCGTCGACGCCGCGCGACCGGAACGACCGGAACGACCAAAATAATCCGTTTTTCCGAAGCGACCGTTCGCGCCGCCGTTCGCCGCCGTTAAAATCGACGTTTTCCCTAAAGTCGGTCAAAAAAAAAAATCGCGCGACCGGTTTAATCGTTTCAACGCCTTGGCGAAAACGCCGAACCTTCCGCGTTTGACGCCGCGTCCTCTTAACAACGAGAAAAACGCCGGTATAATAAGGACGTAAGTAAAATTCGCGTTCGCTCGTTCCCGTTCTTTGTCGAGCGTCGACGCAAGATTCGTCGCGAACGGTCGCGTTCCGTTCGTCCGTCTTCGACCTCGTTTTTTTAAGGGTAATAAAATGAAAACGAATGTTAAAATGGGGGGGGGGGCGTAAACTTTTTGGTTTCACCCTCGTCGAGCTGTTGGTCGTCATCGCGATCATCGGCATTCTGATCGGTCTGCTTTTGCCGGCGGTCCAAGCCGCTCGCGAAGCCGCTCGCCGTATGCAATGCACGGACAACCTAAAACAACTCGGCTTGTCCGCGCAAAACTTCCACGACGTTCACAATCACATTCCGCCGATCGCGCAAAACAACTCGAAATTCTCGCGCGTCAGCTGGCTCGTGATGATTTTGCCGTACGTCGAACAAAGCGCCGCTTGGAACGAATTCGCCGGCGGCGGCAATCTCCGCCTCAGTACGGCCGGGAACCCGAGCAGCTCCCGCACCGACGCGAAAGTCGACCCGTACAAAGCCGCGCCTTGGGAATGGGATATCGCCTGCTGGTACGTCAGTATGCCCGCGAAAATCTGCCCGAGCGACCCGTCCGGCTCCGACTCCGCCGCGCAATGGTTCCCCGGTCGGACGAACTACCGCGCCAGCCTCGGCGACGCGACGATCGCCTCGTGTTACTTCGCCGCCGACGGTAAAAAATCGCGCGGCCCGTTCTGCGTCGACAACGGCGGCGAAACCCGCGACTTCTCCTACATCACCGACGGAACAAGCAACACGCTGATGTTCGCCGAAGTCCCGACGCACGCGACGACCGGCGGTTCCGACGACAAAACGTTGAACATCAAAACCGGGATTCTCACCGGGAAAAACCCGCAATGGGCGTCGACCTGCGTCGGTTTCCAAGACCCGAACGACGTTAATTCGTTCGTCTCCTCCGTCGTTACGCGACCTTGGCTCGGTCGTCGTTGGGCCGACGGGATGTACATTTATTCGTCGTTCAACACCGTTCTCCCGCCGAACTCCGTCCACTGCATTTACTCGACGTCGGACGCGGAACGCTCGATCGTTACGCCGGGTTCGTATCACTCGGGCGGCGTCAACGTCAGCTTCTGCGACGGTTCCGTCCGCTTCATTAGCGAAACGATCGACTGCGGCGACTCCTCGGCCAACAACGACGACTATCGCGGCAAGGGCGGCAAGAGCCCGTACGGCGTCTGGGGCGCCATCGGCACCGCGAACGCCGGCGAAACCGATATTACGCTCTAATCGCTTCCGACGTTCAAGCGTTCGAGCGTTTGACGCTTCGCCGTTCAAGCGTTTCCAACGTTAACAAACAAGCGGAAAAAAGACGCGGTTCGACGCCCCAAACGCCGAGCCGCGCCCGTTTCCGCTTCCTTAAACGCTCCCTTTATTAATAATATTGACAAAACCGACGAAACTTCGTCGCAAAATAAGAAAGAAAATCGAATGAACAAAGCTCTTTTCGCTTTCGTCGCGCTTTGCTCTTTGGCGTTGACGGCGGTCGGTTGCGGGCCGCGCAACACGTTCGGCGTCGTCGACGTTACCGGCAAAATTACCGTCGACGGCGCGCCGGTCGAGGGAATCGTCGTTACACTGTCGCCGGTCAACCCGGTCAAAGCGGACGGAACGTCGCAACGCGCCGCGTCCGGTCTGACTCAAGCGGACGGAACGTTCCGCGTCGTTACTCCGGGCGCCAAAATGGCCGGCGTGATGCCGGGCGAATACGCCCTCACTTTCTCGAAGGAAATTTGGGTCGACGCCGACGGTAACGAAGTCGACCCGAACGCCGAATACGACCCGTCGCAACCGGCGCCGAAAATGTTCCCGAAAGACCTCCTTCCGGCGGAATACAAAGACGCGTCGAAATCGGAGTTCAAGGTGAATATCGTCGACGCGAAAACGCCGATCGAGTTCGACATTAAGAGCGAACTTTAATCGTTCGCCGTCCGGACGCGCCGCCGTTTAAGCGTTCAACGTCGACGGCGGCTCCGATTCCGCAAGAACGCGCCAACGCCGAACCGCTCCGACGAGCCGTTCGGCGTTTTTCGCTATTTAGCGCGTTTTCCCCGTTTTCCGTCTATTTAGCGTCGCCGACCGTTTCTTTCAACGTCGCGACGAGGCGCGGATTCTTGATTTCGAGCGCGGCGCGGTACGTTCCCGGCGTCTCCCAACCGAAATTGAAATGCGCCAGTTTCATCTGTTCGACGCGAGTTTCCGTCAAGAAGCCGCGTTCTTTCGCCGCTTGGAGCGCGCCGCCGAGGTATTGCGCCAAGTCGATTTCAATCCGAACCGGTTTCTTGGAGAACGGATTGACGCCCCCTAAAATATCGTCGATCGTCCGTTGTTCGCCGAGTCGATAAATCAGTTTGCCGGTCCCGATCGTCCGCGGGTCGCCGTCGACCGCGACGTAATCGGTTTGAATTTCCCAACGGTCGTCGAAAAACGAAACGCCGAACCAAATATAATCGCGGAAATCGGGCGATTCCGGGTCGTCGTTCGAGATCGCGAAGTAAACGGACGCCTGCGTCGCGTGCAGGTCGGGATTAAATTCCGCTTCGGTCATCAGCCGTTCGGAACGCAAAACTTGCGCGTCGCAAGTAAAGACCAACGACTCGACGTCGGCGAACGAAACGCGCTCCGACGGCGGGAAGTCGCGCTGCAGCAAGAGATGCAACCAATTCTGATCGGCGCGACGCGGCGCGTCGTACTCGGCGTCGGAGGCGACCTCCAACCGGAGCGCGACGGAACCGTCCGGCGTTTTCGTTCGAGCGACGGCGAGTCCCGGCGTCGCGGCGCGCGCTTCGGTCGCGGTCGCCGTTTGCGTTTCGGGTCGCGACAAGTCGAATTTGGAATGATGCTGCGCGAGTTTCCAAGTCGGCGCGGCGCCGGTTTCGCTCGCTTCGCCGATTTTTCCCGCTTCGCCCGGTTTTTCCGCTTCGCCCGGTTTTTCCGCTTCGCCGTTTTCGCCGTCGAACGGCAAGCGCAGAACGCCGAGCGTTTTCGGGCCGTTAACGATTTCAAAACCGCGTTCGAACTTCAAATCGCCGAAAAGCTCGACCGTCGCCGACGTTTCCGCTTTCTTCGTTTCCCCCGCCGCCTCCGCGTTCGCGTCTCCCGCGACCGCCGCCGCGTTCGCCTTGCCGTTTTCGTCCGCCGCCTTAACCGTCGAAACGCCGAACGCCGCCGCGACCAACGCCGCCGACGAGGCCGCCGCCAACGAAACGCGACCGACCGCGACGCGCCGTTTTACCGTCCAATCCGTCATTATTATTAATACGCTCCGAAAAAAAGTCCGAAAAAACGTTCGTCGCCAACCGCCGACGCCTTTTTCGCGACGCTTCGACCGACTCGCCGACGTTCGACGCTTCGCCGTTTAGCGCCCGTAATTCGCCCGATAACTCCGCGCGATCTCCTCGTAAACTTCGCGAACCCGAGCGCTCGGGAGCGCGAAACCGATCCCTTGGAACCGCTCGCCGTAAATCGCCGTGTTGATTCCGACCAGCTCGCCGCGTTCGTCGACGAGCGCGCCGCCGCTGTTGCCGGGATTGATCGCCGCGTCCGTTTGCAGAAACTCTTGCGTCGCGACGCCGTTTTCGTTCAAAATGAACCGCTCCTTCGCGCTAACGATCCCTTGCGTAACGGTTTGCGCCAAGCCGTAAGGGTTGCCGAGCGCGATCACCGCGTCGCCGACCTCCAACGCGTCGCTGTCCCCCCAAGCGATCGGCGTCAAATTCGGCTCCTCGATCTTGAGAACCGCGACGTCGAGCGCTTCGTCGAAGCCGATCAGCGTTATCCCGTTCGAAACGGTTCGTCCGTCGCTCAAGACGAGCTCGACGCCGTCGACGAGCCGCCCGTTTTCGCAAATGACGTGAAAGTTGGTAACGACGAAACCGTCCGCGTCGACGATAACGCCGGAACCCTGCCCCTCCGCGTTCGCGAAACCGCCGAAAAACGTTCGTTCGAATCGGTTCGTCTTGACGCCGACGACGCTCGGCGCCGCCAACTTCGCGACGTAAGGAATCCGCGCTTCTCCGACCGCGCTTGGGTTGGCCGCTAAAAACTCGCGCGCCGCTTCGAGCTTCGCCCGCTCCGCGCCGCGATTGATTCCCAACGCGATCCGCTCCGCCAACGACGGCGCGACCGCCAATCCAACCAAAAAGAGGAGCGCGAAGATCAGGAACGTCGACCGATAAGTCGCCGCCGCCTTTTGCAACGCCGCCCGATCTTCCGCCGTCAACCGCGACGCGTTCGGATTCCCGACGTTCCCGAAACCGCCCGAACCGCCGAAACTTCCGACGTTCCCGGAACCGCCCGAACCGCCGAAACT
>JAZNJF010000283.1:0-1954 GCA_045577885.1 Thermoguttaceae bacterium
AAACCGTCGACGTCCTCGCCGACGGCGATCGCCTCGCCCGCGCAACTGTATCCGAGCGGCGAATAAGCGTCCAGTTTTTTCATTACCGCGCGATAAGTCGCGACCGCCCCTTGACGACGGAACATTTCAAGAACAGCTTTCGCTTCTTTCGGTCGCTCTTTCGCCTTCGCCAAGAGGCTTTTACGCGCCGATTTCACCGTCGTTCCCTCGGTGCCGGGACTCACCAAGGAATAATGATTCCGCACAAGAATCATACCGGGCCCCAAGAGCGGAATCGGAACCTCTTCGACCGCCATTTTCCCGTCGAGCAACTTTTGCGCAAGTAATTCCACCGCCGTCCTCTTCCCTCTTGTTTAACCGTTAAAATCGCTAGATTCGCTAAACTCGCCGTCCGGCGCGTTATTTTTTCGCTAAAATTGCTAAATCTCCAACCAAAACTCGTTAAAATATCGACCGTCGCCTTCTTTTTATTTACCGAATAATCGCTAAATCCCTTAAAATCGCTCAAAAGCCTTCTCCGCTTCCCCAAAACGCAAAAACGTCGTTCGCTTGCGCGTCGTTATTAATTAATAATAACGTCAAACGCAAACAAACGACGTTCGCGGTCGCTCTTTAAAACGGCTTATTTTAAAACCGACGACCGCCCAAAGCGCGCCTTTATCGGAACGCCCGCGCTATTCGGTTATTTATTCACTTTTCGGCAAATTCGATATTTTCGGCAAACTCCTCAATCCGAACGCAAGCCGCGTCTTTGCCGACTTTTTCGCCAAAATAAACGATATTTTCGAAACGCAAACCGTTAACGTCGCTCGTTTCCGACGCGCCTTTGACGAAAATCATCCCGTTAAAATCCCTCTTTTCGCCCCAAACGTTAAAATTAGCAAAACTGCAATTTTTTACACGTCCGGGCGCCGGATTTTCGTACGCGCCGTAAGGAATGCTCATCGGCTTCGCCATCAACGCGATCATATCGCCGCCGTCCGCGCGAACGCTAAAGTTTTCAAAACGACAGTCTTCGATCGTTATGTCTTGATTCGGCTGCAACCAAATCAACGCGTTCGCCCAATGTTCGCTCGGGTCGCGATAATTGACGCTATAATACAAAACATCGATATTTTTTGCGTAAATCGCCCGCATTCCGGCGCATTCGCACTCGTATCCGACGCGGAAAATATTGGCGCGATCGGTCCATAAAACGCAATCTTCGACCGCGATATTCTCGCAAACGGGGCCCCCGGCGATCGATCCCTTAACGGCGATCGAATCGTCCTGCGTGCGGAAAAAACAGTTTTTAACGATTATATTGCTCGAATTGACCAAATCGAGCGCGTCGTCGTTGATCATCCGCGAACCGCAAATCTTCACGCCGTCGATCGTCGCGCCGTCGCAGTTCCAAAGAACGAGCGTCCAACTCCAAGGATTGCGGAAGGTTACGTCGCGAACGGTTAAGTTCTCGCAGTCGACGCAATCCAACATAAAGCGCCCCGGCCCGTTAAAACGCGGCGCCTCTTCGCCCGCCAAGATTCCGCGCCCGCGAACGACGATATTCTTCCCGCGAGCGAGAACGGCGCCCTTAACGACCGCGCCGCCGGCGAGGTAAAGCGTTTGCCCGTCCGTCAATTCGATTTTACCGGGTCGATGAACGCCGGGCCCGAAATAGACGACGTTCTCGTCTCCCGGCTTTGGCGCGTCGATTTCCGGCGCGTTTCCGAAAATCAGCAACGGTTTTATCCGTTTATTAGGCTCAAAAGAAATTTGAAACGGTTTATCCGCTTCAAGAATCGCCGTTTCCGCGTTTTGTTCGACGACTTTAACGCCGAAACGCTCCGGAGCGACGGTCGCGTCGGCCAAAGAAAACTGCGCCGAAATTTCAATTTCCACTTTGCCTTCGAAATCAAACGACGTAAAATAATATTCGCCGCTTCCCGCCTCTTGGTCTTGCGCGGAATAAATA
>JAZNJF010000284.1:0-3839 GCA_045577885.1 Thermoguttaceae bacterium
CCCCCCGTTTTCCTTAATCGATTTTAACGCGAAGACGCCGTTAAGTCGTTCGAAACCGCCGCCAAGAAACGCCGGAGCGGACGGCGCCGGAACGCTTTCGGAAAAGTCGAAAAACGTTCGGAAACCGTCCGCTCGAAAAAACGTCGACGCGTTAAACTGCGACGCGTCAAGGCGTTAAACCGCCAAAATCACTCGTGCCGCAACGCTTCGATCGGGTCCATCTTCGCGGCGCGGATCGCCGGGTAAACGCCGAATACGACGCCGATGATAATCGAAATCATAAACGCCAACGGCACCGACCAGTAAACGATGATCGGCTTCAACTCCTGCACGATCGGAGGCAAACTCGCGATTAAGTCCGGGTTCATCCGCTTCACCAAGCCCATCGCCGCCGTCGTCGCCGGGGAACACGTCAAGCCGACCAAAACGCCCAGCCCGCCGCCGACGACCGACAGGACGATCGTTTCGATCAGGAACTGGCGCACAATGTCGCCGCGTTTGGCGCCGAGCGCGCGCCGAATCCCGATTTCCCGGGTGCGCTCCGTAACCGTCGCCAACATAATGTTCATAATCCCAATGCCGCCGACGACCAGCGAAATCCCGGCGATCAGCCCCATAAAGACGTTGAACATCATCCGCGTCGTCTTCGCCTGCTCAAGCAACTCGAGCGGAACCGTAACGCCGTAATCCTCGAACTTCGTATGGTAGTCGTCCAACGTCATCTTGATGAGGTCGGCGGTCTCCATAACCGAAGCGACGTCTTTCACCTTCAACGTAATTTGTTTCAGCTGAACCGTTTCGCCTTCCATCGAGCCGCTGCGACGAACGACGACCGTGTCGCCGACGCGCGTCTCCATCGTCTTAAGCGGGATGTAAACGTCGAACGAATAGTCCTCCGACTTCATCGACGACCCGATCGCCGCCGACGGATCGCGAGACTGCGCGACGCCGATCACTCGGTAAAAATAGTTCTCGCCGACGCGAATCAACTTCCCGATCGGCTCCTCGTAAGGAAACAACTTTTCCGCGACGCCGGCGCCCAAAACGCAATAGTCGCGCGCTTCGTCGTTCTCTTGGTCGTTGAAAAAGCGCCCGTCGAACATCGCGATCTTCACCACGTCGACGTAAGAGGGCGTGCAGCCGACCAAGCGACCGTCGATTTTGCGGCTTCCGTTTTGGAACGTCTCTTGGAAGTCCTTCAACGGCGCGGCTTTAATTACCGTCGGAATCGTTTCGGTCAAGCGTTCGTAGTCGGCGCGCGTCAGACCGTATTCCGGGAACTGCATGCGCCCGCCCCCGCCGCCGGCCGAGAGCGCTTCGTTTGGCGGCTTGATCGTGCTGACGATGATGTTGTCGGCGCCTAAACTCTCGATCTGCTCTTGCGCTTTTTTACTGATCCCTTCGCCGATGGCGAGGAGCCAAATAACGCTGGCGACGCCGATGAAAATCCCCAAGACGGTCAACAACGACCGCATCGGGTGCAAATAAAGGCTTTTGACCCCCGATTGGAGGGTTCGCAACGCGTGTCTCATATTTTTGCTTCTATTTTCAAACGCGCCGTCGTCTCCGTCGTTTTTAACGCTTCGGCGACGTCGCTTAACGCTTTACTTTCAACGCCGTTACGTCGCTCAAACGAGCGCGTCCGGGCGCTTCGGCGGCGGATCGTTCGGGCGCAAACGGACGTCCGACTCGATCAAACCGTCGCGGAGGCGAACGATGCGCTTGCTCCGCGCGCCGACGTCGTCTTCGTGCGTAACCAAAATGATCGTGCGGCCTTGCGCGTTCAGTTCGTCGAGGAGATCCAAAATTTCCGCCGTCGTTTTCGAGTCGAGGTTCCCGGTCGGTTCGTCGGCGAGGATAAAGTAAGGGTCGTTGACCAACGAACGAGCGATGGCGACGCGCTGTTGCTGACCGCCGGAAAGCTGCGTCGGACGGTGGTTTAAGCGTTGGCTCAACCCGACCAGATTCGCCAGCTCGACGCAACGTTTGCGGGAGCGGAGGTTCGCGTTCCGTTGGTAAAAGAGCGGCACTTCGATGTTCTCGATGACCGTCAATTGTTGAATAAGGTTGTACGATTGAAAAACGAAACCGATTCGCGACGCGCGGATTTCCGAAAGGCTGTCGTCGTCCAACGACGTAACGTCGTCGCGCCCGAGCCAAATCTTCCCGCTCGTCGGGCGGTCAAGGCAGCCGAGGAGGTTCAGCATCGTCGACTTCCCGGAACCGGACGCGCCCATAATCGCGACGTAGTCCCCCTGCGGCACCTCTAAATCGACGCCGCGTAGCGCGTAAACCGTTTCGCCTTTCAGGACGTACTCGCGCTTGACGCCGGTCAGTTTCGCCGCGAAAAATTGGCCCGATTCGTCGACCGGGTTCGCATTTTTGTTCTTATAATCTTTCATCGTTATCGTTTTCGTTCGACGCAAGGCCGCCTCGTCGACGGCGCTCGCGTCGCGCAAAAGAGCGGGAAAGAGGGAAAAGAACGGTCGGACTCGACGTTTTCGCGCCGAGTCCGCCGCGCCGTCGGTTCGATTAACGTCCGGGGGGGCCGCCGGGGCCGCCGCCGAAACCGCCCGGACCGCCGGGGCCGCCGGGGCCGCCGCCGTTTCCGCCCGCGGCGTTGAAGAGCGTGCCGGCGATTTCGTTGACGACCGCGTATCCGGTCGCGAACTCGTCTTTCGAAACGTTTCCGTCGCCGTCGAAGTCGAAGGACGCGACGTAAAGGGCGAGCGCTTCGTTCAAGTTTTTCGCGTCGGCGAGGGTCGTCGGCAGTCGCGGCGCTTCGGGCGCTTCGGGCGCTTCCGCGGTTTCCGGCGCTTCGCCGTCGGCGTTCGGGCGCGGACCGCGAGCGCCGCGCGCGCCGCGAGCGTTCAACTTCGTCGCGAATTCGTCGACCGGAACGCTTCCGTCGGCGTCTTCGTCGCAACGGTCGAAGAGTTCGTCGCCGACTTTATTTTCTCCGGCGTCTTGGAAGGTTTTGCGGTCGCTGAAGAATCCGATAACAAACTCGGTCGGCTTGAGCGCGCCGTCGCCGTCGGCGTCCCAATCGTCGAAGAGCGGAATGAAGGCGGAGTAGTCGACCGTCGCTTGCGTCGGCGCGACGACCGCGGCTTCGACGACAACTTCTTCAGTTTCGGTCGCTTCGGTCGCTTGCGGCGCGACGACGATTTCGCTCGAGTTCGGGAAGATTTGGTTGAAAATTTCGTCCGAATCTTGCGCGAGGAACTCCAAGCCTTCGCGAGTAATGTCGGCGCCGCGTTTGCCGGACGCGTCGTCGTTGTCGCGAACGTATTTGTTCCAATCGACGGAATCCCAATACGCGACGCGTTCGAGCGGGTCGGCGTCGGAATCTCCGCGGAGCGTTTTGATTTCTTCGATTAACGCGGCGATTTTCGCTTCGTCCGGCGTTTCGAGGCGGCGCAGGACGCCGATTTCCTCTTGACGGCGAACGATTTCGCTTTGACGGCGAGCGACGCGCGCTTGCAAGGCGACGACTTTCGTCTTAATCGCGCCGAGAAGCTCGTGTTGCATCTCCATCACCGAACGGTTGAAGAAGCCTTGAATCGCGGCGATCTTCGCGGAGCGTTCGAGCCGCGCTTCGATCGTTTCCGCAATTTCGGACGCGTCGTTCGCCGAACCGCCGGGCCCGCCTCTACCGGCGGCGCCTCCCGCGCCTTTGATTTGCGCGCGAACGTCTTCCGGAAGTTGCGCCAAAACTTGCGGAGGCAGGTTCGCCAACATATCGGCCGGAATCTCGCCCGACTTGATTTTTTCGGCGAAACCGGCGATCATTTCCGGCGTCGGTTGGAAACCGCCGGGCATGCCGCCGCCCATTCCGC
>JAZNJF010000285.1:0-27147 GCA_045577885.1 Thermoguttaceae bacterium
CTCACAGAACGACATGGCTACGATCCGACTTCGTCTGCGCGGCGTTAGGTTTAGCGATTCTCGCGGCGACGTTCGGCTGGTTGACTCGCGCCGAACGACGCGAATGGCTCGCGCAAACTTGGTCCTTTTCGAAAACGATCGTTCCGCTCCTGTTCGGCGGGATTTTGATTACCGGTTTCGTCGCGTCGCTTCTTCCGGCGGAAACGGTCGCGACTTGGGTCGGCGGGAACTCGTTGCGCGCCAACGCGATAGCGTCGGTCGTCGGTTCCCTTTGGTATTTCGCGACGCTGACGGAAATCCCGTTGATGCAAGCGCTTCTCGGCCTCGGTATGGGCGAGGGCCCGGCGTTGACGCTTCTCCTCGCGGGCCCGACGCTGTCGCTCCCCAGCATCGTCGTGATCGGCAAGTACTTAGGCGCGAAAAAGACCGCCGTTTTCGTCGGCTCGGTCGTCGTTTTCAGCGCGCTAAGCGGCTGGATTTTCGGCATGTTTTGTTAATCGCAATCCCTTTTAAATCAATATTTATCCAAGAAGCGCGGCGGTTCGGCGTCTTGCGTCGTTCGTTCGCGCTTCCCCTTCCCTCGCCTTCGACTTTAAGAAAGGAAAACGCCGTATGTTAATTCAAGTTCTCGGAACCGGTTGCGTCAAATGTCAAAAAACGGCGGAGGCGGTCGCTCAAGCCGCGCGCGAATTGGGCGTCGACGTCGAAATCGAAAAAGTTACGTCGATCGAACGTATTATCGAGGCGGGAGTTATGGCGACGCCCGCGCTTATCGTCGACGGTCGGCTGCTCGTCGCCGGACGAGCGCCGAGCCTCGACGAAGCGAAAAAAATCTTAGCCGCCGACTAACGCGCGAACCTCTCGAGTCGGCGCGGCTCCTTCGGCGCGCCGACATTCTTTCCAACGCAACCTATTTTAAAGAAAGACGTTAAATGAATTGTCAAACGCCTAAAAAACAAGCGAAAAAAATCGCGGTCGCCGCGCTTTGGACGTTCGCCGCGGCGGCGGTCGTTTTTCATTTCGCGAAAAACGGTCGCGAAACCGAACAAACCGTTTTACCGGAAGGAATTAGCGCGACTTTTTTCTGTTCGTCCGTTCGTTGCGCCTCCTGTCTTGAGATGGAGCGGCTCTTCCGCCAAACGCTCCGTCGACTCGCCGACGACGCGCCGCCGCGCTCCGCTAAGTCGATTCTTTTCGGCAAGTTAAGCGAAGCGCCGCCGCTCGATTACGAAGCGCCGGAAAACCGACGAATCGCCGAGGAATTTCGCGTCGCGACGTCGACCGTTCTTTTAACGGAACGCCGCGACGGCAAAACGGTTCGCTTCAAGAACTTAGCGTCCGAATGTTGGCGACGTTTGGGCGACGACGAAGCGTTTGAAGCGGCGTTAAGTCGCGAAATATCGGCGTTTTTCGCCGCGTCCGGCGCAACGTCCGAAACGAACGACGCGACGCCGCCCGACGAAACGTTTCCAATCGACGCCGACGCGACGCTTTTCGACTAAACGCAACCCTTGTTTTGTCGAGAGTTATTCGTTTTTGTTTTTTTCAACGCATTCGCTAAGGAGTCCGACCAATGAACGCCTCGTTTCCCCCCTCTCTCTTTTTGCCCGCGACGCGACGCCGCTTTCTGCAATCGACCGCCGTCGCGACGTTTAGCGTCGTCTTCGCCGATTTTTCAACGGCGGGCGCGGCGAAACCGTCGACGCCCGATTTCGAACGCGTTCCCTATAATTGGCCCGCGCAAGAACTCGCCGCCCGTCTCGGCGTCGACGCAAACGCAAAACGCCCCGACGGTTACGTCCGCGCCGTTTATTTTCATCGGTCGCCCGGTTGCGCCAACTGCCGCCGAATCGCGACTTACATTTTCGAAACCGTTCGCGACGAATTTCGCGACGAAACGCGCTCGAAACGCCTCGAGCTTCGTTACGTCGACTTCGAAGCGCCGGAAAATCGGCGACTTGCGACGGCGTTCAAAATTGCCGCGCCGACGCTCGTCCTCGTCGTCGGACGCGACGGGCGCGACGCGACGGCGAAAAAAGCGACGCGAATTTGGGAACTCGTCGGCGATTCGGAGCGGTTCAAGCGTTACGTCGCCGACGAAATTCGCGCCGCGCTCGCGGAATCGACGTCGCGTCGTCCTTCCTAAGAAACCAAAAACAAAGAAACGCAACGTGTTTTTAGTCAAAGGTTGCGCAATTTTTCCAAGAAAGAAAAGGTTAAAAATGAACGACGCTTATTGGCTCGCGCTCCTCGGAGCGTTCGCGCTCGGATTGCAGACGTCGATTTCCCCTTGCCCCCTCGCGACCAATTTAGCGGCGCTCGCGTTCGTCGCTCGACGGCTCGACTCGCCGCGCAACGTCTTGCTTTCCGGCGTTTTATACGCGGTCGGTCGCGTCGCCGCCTACGCGCTTTTCGCTTGTCTCGCAACGTCGCTCGCGCTCGGTTCCGGCGTCGAAGATTGGATTCGTTGGGCGACCGTCAATCTTCGCGGTCTCTTGGGCCCGGCGATTATTTTCTTCGGAACCGTCCTTCTCGGTTGGGTTTACGTTCCGATTCCCGGCGGCGCGAACGTCGAAAAAGCCCGCGCGCTCGTCGACAAGCTCGGCTTTTGGAGCGCGGCGCCGCTCGGGTTTCTCTTCGCGGCGGCGTTTTGCCCGACGTCGGCGGCGGCCTTTTTGGCGACCGTCGCGCTCGCGATTCGCTTCGAATCGCCGCTCCTTTTTTCAAGCGTTTTCGGCGTCGCAACCGCTTTGCCGGTCGCGCTTTGCGCTTACGTTCTCGCGTTTCAAGCGAACCGTTTGGGCGACGTTTTCGGTCTCGTCGGCAATATCGGCAAGACGTCGCGAACCGTCTTCGGAACGGCTGCGATTTTACTCGGCGTCGCGCTAACGCTTCGCTCGACGTTCGGGCTTTTTTGAACGGAGTTCGACTTTCTTAAAATAACCGCCGACTTCTTTTTGGCGACGATTAAGAACGCCGCGTTTTCCTTTTGACGCGGCGTCGTTTCGTCGTTTATCCCGCGACGATAAGTCCAAGAATAACGTCGAATACCGCTTTCGGCGTCTTGCGTCGGGACATCGAGCGCCTCCGTTAAATTTTCGACGCCGCACGAATTGCGACGCCGTATAAAGAAAAAGTAAATATCGGCGCCCGACCGAAAGAAAACGAGCGCCGTTTGAGAAGATTTCGCGCGTTAAAAGCGTTAACGCCTTATTTTACTTCGTTTCGAGAACGATTTTGCCGATTCGGTAACGGCGCGACGCGTCGGCGTCGCCGAGCGGAAGCTCGTAAACCGGCGTTCCGTCGCGCTTTCCGACGCTGACGTAAACGTCGTACTCGCCCGGTTTCGTCGTCGGCCCGACGTGTCCGACGCGGAAACGGTTCGTTCGCAATACTTGCGGCGCTTGGCCGGGCTCCGCCGTCTTCAGCTCTTTCACGTCGAACCCTTCGTCGACCAAAACCGCGACGACGCCGCCCTTCGCGTCCTTCAACGTCAGCGCGACAAAACCGCCGTCGTAACAGGGCGCGACGCCGACGTTTTGCAGCGTCCAGGAAACGTCGAAGAACTCGTCGATCTTAACCGACTTCGGATAAACGACTTGCGACGGGAAAAGGCGGTACCCCAACCGGCGATTAATGCGGCGAATCGCGTCTTTCGAGCCTTCCCATTCAACCTCCGGGAACCAATGAATCGACATATACGACGCGCGGTAACGCTCGACCGACTCGATCAATTTTTCGTCGTCCCAAGCGCCGCGCTCTTTCGAACCGAGATAGTGTTCGTGTTCGAGAATCACCGGAAGCGTCGGCCAAAACTTTTGCGCCAGTTCGTCGTGAAACCATTGCCGCGGCGCGGGTTGCACGAGAATGCTGTCGTCGCGGAGCGTTACGCCTTGCGACAGCGCGTAATCGGTTTCCGGGAAGTCGCGCCCCGGCTTCTCGGCGCCCGCGACGTCGTCGCTAATGCAGAGCAAAACGCCCGGGAAGTATTCGCGGTGCAGGTCGATATGCGTCTTGACGACCTTCAACGTTCGCTCGGCGTCCATTCGCGAAAAGGACGCGTCGGCCCAAACGCCGAGGTTCGAATGTCCTTCGCCCCACATGCCGTACGTGCCGACGTCGATGAACGCGACGTTCGGGTTGTTCGCGTACCGACGCCCGGCCGCGGCGAGGAAGTTGCGCAGTTTTTCAAGATAAATCGGGTCGTCGAACTCCGGGTCGACGCAATGCCCGTCCGGTTGCGGCCCTTTCCCCCAAGTGTATCGGACGCTCTTCGCTCCGGCGTCGAAGACCCATTTCGGGGTCGCGTACTCGAGCCAGTTTTCCGACGTCGTGAAGCGGAACGCGACCTTTTTCCCGCGCTCGATCCAGCGCTGCGCCGGCGCGTCGACCATCGACCAGTTGAAAACGCCCTCCTCCGGTTCGAGGAACGCCCAAGGAAGGCGCAAATAAACGGTCGAACACCCTTCGAACCAGTCGAGCGCGTCCGACGGTTCGAGACGGCTCCCGTAATTCGTCGGCACGTTCGAGTAAAAGTGCATCGTCCACCCCATCCCGGGGTTGATCAGCGCCCGTCCGTCGTCTTGCAACTCGACGACGACGCGGTTCGAGTCGGCGGCGCTCGCGGCTTGTTCGGCTTGTTCGGCGTTCGCGGCGTTTTCGGCGGCTTGCGACGCGACGTCAAAAGCGACGTTCCAACCGAAAACCGCCCCAAAGAGCGCGACGGCGGCGAATCCGGCGTTTTTCATCTTTTCTCTCCTTTTCCCAATCGACGTATTTTACCGAAAGCGCCGAACGACTCGCCGCTTACTCGCCCCATTATCGCCGAAAAAGCGCCGAAAGTCAAGGAATTTCGCCGTCAAGAAAGAAAAACGCCGACGCCGAGACCGTTGCGTCCCGACGTCGGCTTTCGTTCGATTTCTTCCGCTCGCGTCAACCGGCGAACCGCGTTAAGTAAACCGAGTACGCTATTTGAGCGGCGACGAAAACCGCGCCTTCCCAGCGTTGAATCTTATGTCCGGTGAAACAGAACCAGCCGCAGAGAAGCGCCGCGCCGAGCATAATCGGCAGGTCGACGTAAAGCGACTGCGCCGAAATCCCGATTCCGCCCGACACGAGCAAAACCGTCCCGCCAAGAATCAGCAAAATGTTGCAAATATTGCTCCCGACGACGTTTCCGAGCGCGACGTCCGTTTCGCCGCGCAGGGTCGCGATCGCCGAAACGGTCAACTCCGGAAGCGACGTGCCGAGCGCGACCAACGTCAACCCGATCGCCAACTCGCTCACGCCGACCGTTCGAGCGATCGTTACCGCGCCGCCGACAAAAAATTTCGCCCCGACGACAAGGAGCGCCAAACCAACCGCGACCGCCCCGAGCGCGAAAATCCAATCGAGCGCCGCCGAACGCGTTTGCGCCGCCGTCGGCTCGACGGAAGTCGCGGTTTCTTGGGACGTTTCGCCGTTCGCCGCCGCTTCGTCGCGCTTCGCTTGACGCACCGTCCAAAACTCGTATAAGACGAAGAGCGTCAGCAAAAGCGCGCCCGACCAACGCGGCAGGCAATGCGCGCCGTCCGGACGAACGCAGAGCACCGCCAACGCTAGCGGAAGAACGCAGACGGCGATCATGATCGGATTCTCGCGCCGAACCATTTGACGCGACGCCGACAGCGGTCGAATCAACGCGCAGACGCCGAGAATCAAAAAGACGTTGCAAATGTTGCTCCCGACGACGTTTCCGAGCGCGACGTCCGCGACGCCCGGGTTTTCCGGAGTCGCCTGCAACGCCGCCGAGAAGGAAACCGCCATCTCCGGCGCGCTCGTGCAACACGCGACGATCGTCAGCCCGACGACCAACGGCGAAATCCGCATCTTTTCGGCGATCTTCTTCGCGCCGCGCACCAAAGCCTCGCCCCCGGCGACCAACGCCGCCGCGCCGAGAATCACGTAAAATATCGACGTTAAAAGCTCCATCGCTTTCGTCCCTTTCGCAACGTTTAACGCTAGTTTTCGACGTTTGCCCCCGACGTCGTCGTTGAAATTTATTCGACGTTATCGCTATTAATAACGTCTTGACGCGCGCCGAGCGACCGTTCGCCCAACGCGCTTTCGCCTCTCGTCGCCGACGTTCGCTTCGTCAATTCTCTTCCGGAACAAAAAGCGAGTGAACCGCCGGAACGCTCGGGTCGAAGTCGGCGCAGTCGCTTCGGTTGTGCGCTCCGCGCGTCTCCCGACGCTCTTTCGCGCCGGCGACGATCATACGAGCGACGGTCAACATATTTTGCGTTTCCCAAGCCGAAATATCCTCGAACTGCTTCGAGAACAGAATCTTCGACCAATCGTCGAGCCGCCGCTCCGCCTCGGCCAGTCCGTCTTCGTCGCGGACGACGCCGACGAGCCGCCACATCGCGCTTTTCAGCGAATTCCGCACGTCGTCGACGTCGATCGTCGCGTTCGAACCGGACGGAAGCGGCGGATTTTCAAGCGGAAGCGCGCGATATTCGTCCGTCGTTTGGAGCGCGATTTCCCCGGCCAAGCGCCCGGTCGTCTCGCCGTACGCGAGCGCTTCGAGCAAGCTGTTCGACGCCAAGCGGTTCGCGCCGTGCAGTCCGACGCTCGCGACTTCCCCGGCGGCCCAAAGGCCCTTCAACGTCGTTCGCCCGTTGCGGTCGGTCAGGACGCCGCCCATCGCGTAATGGGCGCCCGGTCGCACCGGAATCCGGTCTTTAGTAATGTCGACGCCGAACTCGGCGCAGATCGCCGCGATCCCCGGGAAACGTCCGCGAATCCAGTCGGCGTCCTTGCGGGTAATGTCGAGAAAAACGTTCGTCGAGTTCGTCTTCGCCATTTGACGGACGATCGAACGGCTGACGACGTCGCGCGGCGCGAGCTCGCCCCGTTCGTCGTAATCGGTCATAAAGCGACAGCCGTTTTTGTCGACGAGCCAAGCGCCTTCGCCGCGCATCGCTTCGGTGATGAGGCTGCGGCTCCCTCCGGCGATGTAAAGAACGGTCGGGTGAAATTGGACGAACTCAAGGTCGCGACAGGCCGCTCCGGCGCGAAACGCCATCGCGACGCCGTCGCCGCACGCGACGTTCGGATTCGTCGTTTCGCGGTAAATTTGCCCGAGACCGCCGGTCGCCAAAATCGTTTGCTTCGCCCAAACGAGCTCGGTTTCGCGCTCTTTTTCCCAATAGACGACGGCGCCGCGGCAGAAACCGTCGTAAGTGAGCAGGTCGAGCGCGAACGTGTTCTCCCAAACGCGAATGTTCGGACGGCGTTTGACTTCCTCGACGGCGGCGCGAATGACCTCGGCGCCGGTCGAGTCGCCGTTGGCGTGCAGAACGCGGAAGTGGTCGTGCCCGCCCTCGCGACCGAGCAAGACGTCGCCGTTTTCGTCGCGGTCGAACCGCGCGCCGTACTCCATCAACTTGCGAACGCCCGCCGGACCGCTTTGAACGACGAACTCGACCGTTTCGCGGTCGCAAAGCTCGCCCCCGGCGATCAACGTGTCCTTGACGTGGTTCTCGAACTTGTCGTCCGGGACGTTCCAAACCGTCGCGATCCCGCCCTGCGCCTTGACGCTGTTCGAGTTCGTCAGCCCGGCTTTGCAGACGACCAAAACCGTCAACGACGGGTCGACCGAAAGCGCCGCGGTCAGCCCCGCCAACCCGCCGCCGAGCACCAACACGTCGGCGAAAAAGTGCGGATGAAGTTTCGCGTGAAAAGGCGCCAAGTAGCGCGGCGTCTTCGGAAGTCGAATTTCTCGCGACCCGGTTTGCGCGGTCGTCATCGTTTTCTAACTCCTTAAACTCAAAAATAATGAAAAAAATCGAGCGTCGAAATCGTTTCGACGCTCGTTTTGCGCGACGTTAAATCGTCGTTTTTACGTTTATTTCTTCTCGCTGTGGTCGACCGCTTGCTCGTGGCACTCGTTGCAACTCATCTTCGCGATAACGTCGGAGTTCTTTTTGCCTTTGCCGTGGCAGTCGTAGCAAGTCGCGGACGGTTCCTGTCGTTTAAACGTAACGACCGGAGCCGCTTCGAGCGCGGCGGGCGTTCCGATATTCAAGTTCAGCAACTCCGCCGTCTTGCGCGCGACGTCCGCCGACATGCGCGTGCAACGCTCCGTGCGTTCCGGCGAATCGGTGCGTTTTTGCGCGAGCGACGACCACTTGCCGCTCGAAACGTGGCAAAGGAGCGAACCGGAAATCGTTTGCGGCATCGGGCCGAAATCGTCGTTCGCCGGTTTGTAAATCGGGAACATCGTTTGCTCGTAATAGTTCGCGATCTCGTCGCAAAGGGCCTTGCGCTTATTCGAATCGGCGACGAAAAGCGAAATCGCCGCCATCGCGCCGTTGAGCGAACCGCAGAGCGTGCCCCAGTCGTTCGCGCCGCCGGTGCCGTACTTCATCATATAAAAGGGGAAATGAAGAATCGGCGCCGCCGCGATCGGATCGGTCTTTTCCAACTCGAGCCCGACGTTGTAAACGATCCCGTAGAACGTCGTGTACATACAGCGCCCGACTTTATAATTCTCGTAAGCCGTGTCGGCGACCTTTTGCGGGTCGACGACGGCGTACTTCCAAACGCCGCCGATTCCCGCCTCGGCCCCCGACGCGTTTCCGGCGGAACCTCCGACCAAAAACGCTCCCGCGGCCAATCCGGCGAAACGCAACGCGTCCCGACGATTCATTTCGTTCGACATATCGTCCTCCGTTCGTCGCTATTTTGCGCCGTCGATTTTAAGCGGTTCCGTTCGCGTCGCCGTCTTTCGTTTCGGAAACGCGCGAACGTCCTCAAAAAATTTCGCGCAAAAAATTTCTTTCGTAAATTTGTCGTTACGTCTTAAGTATAGCGCTTCTTACGCGAGAAAAAAGGGGCAAACGGACTCGAACTTCGCTTTTTTCGATTTTCTTTTCGGAAACGTTCGTCGCCGACCGCCGCGCCTCTCCCCTAATTTATATTATTAGCGCTCGTTTTCGTCAAAAAATCGACGCGTCGAACGACAAACTCCCTTGAAAAAACGCCGAAATATGATAAGATTAGACTAATATAACGTTCGGCGAAATTATATTTGTTAATTCGCCGTCGTTTTTCGCGAACGCCCTCTCGACGGCGAACGTTTCCCCCGCCGTCCGTCGACGAAGCGAAACGTTAAGGAACGCGCTCTATGAATATCGATACTTTTAGAATTTTCTGCGACGTCGTCCACTACCAAAGTTTCTCGCGCGGCGCCGAGGCGAACAACATCAGCCAATCCGCGGCGACGCAATCGATTCACCGCCTCGAAAAACAGATCGGTTCGCGGCTCGTCGACCGAACGAAACGCCCGTTCGTCTTGACGCAAGAGGGCCAAATCTGTTACGAAGGTTTTCGCGAAATCCTCGAAACTTACGACTCCGTCGTTACTCGGGTCCAGTCCCTCTACAACCAAGGCGGCGGCACGATTCACGTCGCGGCGATTTACTCCGTCGGCCTGCACGACATGAGCAAGTGCATGCGCGAGTTTATGAAAGAGTGTCCGAAAACGAAAATTCGGCTCGAATTTCTTCACCCGTCGAAAGTTTACCAAGCCGTCCTCAACTCCGAGGCCGATTTAGGGATCGTTTCTTACCCGACGACGTCGCCGGAACTGAACGTTATTCCGCTCCGTTCGGAGGAGATGGTCGTCGTCGCGCCGCCGAACCATCCGTTGGCGAAGGAAAAAACGCTGACGCTCGAACAGCTGCAAAACGTCGAGTACGTCGCTTTCGACCGCGACCTCTTCATCCGCAAGGAGACCGACCGTTACATGCGCCAACGCGGCGTTCACGTCGAAGTCGCGATGGAGTTCGACAACATCGAAACGATCAAACAAGCGATCGAAGTCGGCGTCGGCGTCAGCATTCTCCCCGCGCCGACGGTCGTTTCGGACGTTGAAAGCGGCAAAATGGTCGCCATTCCCCTCGTTTCGCCCAAATTAACGCGACCGATCGGCGTCATTTACAAACACCGCAAAGTTTTTTCGGCGCAAACGACCCGTTTCATCGAGATGCTCGGCGGCGCGCTGGTCAACTCCGACGCGTCCTTCTCCTCGCCGACCGCCGCGCAGAAGCCGGAATCAAACGAACAAACGCTCGAAAACGCCGACTGAACGCCCGCCGACCGAACGCCGCGAATCGAACGTTATTCGTTTTGCTTATAAAGCCGCAAACATTATAAGCGTTCCGCTCGTAACCAAGCAAAATAGAGAAAATAGATAAAACAACCAAAACGCCAACAACGCGCAAGATGCAAAGGATACGCAAAATGACCAAAATAGCGTTTTTTGGAGCCGCCGGCAAAATGGGCAAACGCCTCGTCGCGCTCGGCGCCGCCGACCCGGAACTGCAAATCGTCGCCGCGCTCGAAGCGCCGACCTGCCCCGAACTCGGTCGCGACGCCGGAGAAGTCGCCGGAATCGCTAAAATCGGCGTCCCGATTACCGCCGAACTCCCCGCCGACGTTACGCCGGACGTTATCGTCGATTTCTCGTCGCCGCGCGCTCTCGACGCCCTCCTCGCCCTTTGCCTCGACCGTAAAATCGCGCTCGTTTACGCGACGACCGGCGCCGACGCCGACCAACTCCAACGCTTGGAAGACGCGTCGAAAACGATTCCGGTTCTCCGCTCGCCGAGTATGAGCCCGTCCGTTAATTTGGCGATGAAACTGACGCAAATCGCCGCGAAAGCGCTGAAAGATCAAGACGCCGACGTCGAAATCCTCGAACGCCACCACCGTTACAAGGTCGACGCGCCGAGCGGCACCGCGCTGAAATTCGGCTCGCTCATCGCCGCCGAAATGGGAATCGACTCCTTCCGCGACGGTCGCGGCGGCAAAACCGGCGCCCGTCCGCACAACGAAATCGCCTATCACGCGATCCGCGTCGGCGACAACCCGGGCGAACACACGATCGTCTTCGGCATGCTCGGCGAAACGCTCGAAGTTACCGTTCGCGCCTCGAATCGCGACGCTTACGCGACCGGCGCCCTCGCCGCGGCGAAGTTCCTCGCGGCTCGACCGGCGGGCCGACTTTACGACATGAACGACGTGTTGCAACTGTAATCGCTTTTCGCTCGATTTCAACGTCGCCCGATAAGTCAAAACGCGCAAAATAGGCGACCGCTAACAATTAGGCGGTTTTTCAAAATAGGCAATTTGCGCAAGTTTCGAACCGAATACCGTTTAAAAACGCGAAAAATTCGGTCGAGAACGAAAAATTATCGCCGACGTTCCCTTGGCGGCCCTTGCCAAGTCGTCAAAATTTGGTAAAATGTCTCGTTGATTGACGGTCGAGCGTTCGGAAACGCGTTTTTTGACGCTTTCTTCGTTCGCCGTCGCCTTTAACCCTAACGCGTGTTTTCGATTCGCAAGGGGCGGCCGCGCGCCTTTCGCGCCGTCGCTTGGAGCCCTCGCGGCGAAAAACGTTTGAAGAGAGAAATTACGATGAAAGAAAAAATCCATCCGAAGTACGTGGAAACGAAAGTTACCTGCGGTTGCGGCAACACCTTCATGACCCGCAGCACGAAGCCGGAACTCAAAGTCGACATTTGCAACGCGTGCCACCCGTTCTACACCGGCCGCCTCAAGTTCGTCGACTCCGCGGGCCGCATTGAAAAATTCCGCAACAAGTTCGCCGGCAACTACGGCAAGAAAAAGGCCTAATTCCGCTTCGGACGGGTCTTCAAACGTTCGGGACGCTTCGAAAGCGGCGCGTCCCGACGTTTTTACGCGTTGTTTCCGACGCGTCGTTAAGTCGGGCGTTTTTCGACGTCCGGCGACGGATTTGTTTTGCCTCGTCCGAACGCGTCGCCGCGCCGAGGAAAGCCGGCAAACGCCGTCTCTTTAACGACTCCCGACGCTCGACCGCGCCTCCTTTTCGCCGGTCGACGGCGTTTCGCGACCCTCGCGTTTCTTTCGCCGCGTCGCGCCGTTTATTTTGCCCTTATTATTAATACCGACTAACCCGCCGATTCAAGAACCGCGATGCGCAAATTACTCGACGAAAAACTCGCCCGATTTGAAGAGCTTGAACGCTTGATGGACGACCAAGAGGTTTTGGCCGACTCCAGCCGATTCGCCGCCGTTGCGCGCGAACACGGTTCTTTGACGAAACTTTGCGGCAAATACCGCCGTTTCAAACAGCTCAACGCCGAAATCGAAGAAGCGAAGGAAATGCTCGAAGGCGCCGACGCGGAAATGCGCGAACTCGCCGAAATGGAGCTTCCGGGTCTTCGCGAAGAGCGCGAAACCTACTGGAACGAGCTGCTCGACCTGACCATCGGCGGCGCGGACGCGAACCGCACGCACTGCATTCTCGAAATTCACGCCGGCACCGGCGGCGACGAAGCGGCCCTTTTCGCCCGCGACCTTTACGAAATGTACAAGCGTTACTGCGAAAGTCGCGGTTGGAAAATCGAGTTGATGTCGATGAGTCCGACCGAAATCGGCGGCTTTAAAGAAATCGTTTTCGGCGTCGACGGCGAAGGCTGTTACCGCGAACTCCAATTCGAAAGCGGCGGGCACCGCGTTCAACGGGTTCCGGAGACCGAAACGAAGGGGCGTATTCACACGTCGGCGGCGACCGTCGCGGTAATGGCGGAACCGGAAGACGTCGAAGTCGACCTCAAACCGGACGACTACCGCGTCGACCGTTTCTGCGCGAGCGGCCCGGGCGGTCAGCACGTCAACAAAACCGCGTCGGCGATTCGTTTGACGCACCTTGAAACCGGTCTCGTCGTCAGTTGCCAAGACGAAAAGAGTCAACACAAGAACTTGGCGAAGGCGCTCCGCGTCTTGAAAACGCGACTTTACGAACAAAAGCGCGCCGAAGAGCAAGCCCGACGTTCGCAAGAGCGGATGAGCAAACTCGGAAGCGGCGACCGCAGCGAACGCATTCGCACCTACAACTTCCCGGAAAACCGCGTTACCGACCATCGTATCGGGTTGACGTTGTACAAGTTGGACGTCATTCTCGGCGGCGACCTTTCCTCGGTCATCGAAGGTCTCCTCGATTACGAACGTCAAGACCTGCGCAACTCGTTCGGCACGATCGAATAGTCGCGCGCCTTGCCGTTTTTACCGATTTAATCGCCGTTCCTTTGTACTAGCGTCCGCAAATTTCAGCGGACGCGGCGGCGTTGAAAATTTTCGAAGGAGTCGAAAATGTCGCAAGGCGAAACTTGGACGACGCGGCGTCTGCTCGAATGGACGACGAACTTTTTCACTGAAAAAGGCGCGGATTCTCCTCGTTTGGAAGCCGAAATTCTCTTGGCCTTCGCGCTCAAAACGACTCGCGTCAATCTGTACGTTAATTACGATTCCGTCCCGAACGACGACGAACGCGCGCTCTTCCGTTCGTTGGTGAAGCGGCGCGGCGCGGGCGAACCGGTCGCGCACCTCGTCGGGAAAAAGGAATTTTACTCGCTCGACTTCGAAACGAACCGCGACGTGTTGATTCCGCGTCCGGAGACGGAGCAGCTCGTTTTGGAGGCGGTCGAACTCGTCAAAAAGACCGACAAAGCGGCGCGCGAAGCCGGAACGTTCGACGCCGAGCGCGTTTGGAATCTTTGCGACGTCGGAACCGGAAGCGGTTGCGTCGCGATCGCGTTGGCGAAAAACTTGCGCAACGCTCGCTTGACGGCGCTCGATATTTCCCCCGCCGCGTTGGCCGTCGCCCGTCGCAACGCCGAGAAAAACGAGCTTGCCGACCGCGTCGAGTTCGTCGAATCCGACCTTTTCTCCGCGCTGAAACCGGAGCGACGTTTCGACGTTATCGTTAGCAACCCGCCTTACGTCTCCGCGTCGGAGTACGCCGAATTGGAGCCGACGGTTCGCGACTTCGAACCGAAACTCGCGCTCCTCGGGGGCGAAACCGGCGTCGAAATCGTCGCTCGTATCGTCGCGACGGCGCCCGATTATTTAAAGAGCGGCGGCAAAATCTTCGTCGAAATGAGTCCGACGACCGCCTCCGAAACGGCGCGCCTCTTCGAAGCGGACGGGCGCTGGGCCGACGTCGCCGTTCTTCAAGATTTCGCAAAATTGGATCGATTTGTTTCCGCAACGTTAAAATAGGAAAGCCGCGCAAAATGGCCGAAAAAGAAAAGAAAGAAAAGAAAACTCCTTCGCAAAACGCTCCGCAAGACGGCGTTTTCAATCTCGAAGGCGTTCGTTTCCTCGTCGAACTGATGAAGGAAAACAACGTTTCGGAACTCGATTGGAAACAGGGCGACGCTCGTTTGAAGTTGCGCCGCGGCGCCGTCGCGCCGGTCGTCGACGCGATTCCGGCGGTCGTTCCGGTCGCCGCGCCCGCCCCGACCGCGCCCGTCGCCGCCGCCCCGAGCGCTCCGCAAGCGCCCGCCGAAGACGCCGACGCGAAGTTCGTTAAGACGATCGACTCGCCGATGGTCGGCACCTTTTACGCCTCGCCGAGTCCGAAAGCCGCGCCGTTCGTCAAAGTCGGCGACGTCGTCGGTCCGGAAAAAACGGTCTGCATCCTCGAAGCGATGAAAGTTTTCAACGAAATTCAAGCGGAAATTTCCGGCAAAATCGTCGCGGTTCTCGTCAAAAACGGCGACCCGGTCGAGTTTGGCGCTCCGTTGTTCAAGGTCGACGTTCGCGGTTAGTCCCGTTTGCCGCTTTTTTTGAATTTCGCTTTTCCGCAAGCGTTCGCGTTCCCCGACGTTTCGCCGACGTTCGCTTCGGCGCCGTTTGGCGCGCCGCGTCGAGGGACGCCGACGGTTCGTCCTCCGCTTCCCGCCCGCAACGCGTCGCGTTCCCGACGTTAAGGATTGATTTTTGTTATGTTTAAACGCATTCTCATCGCCAATCGGGGCGAAATCGCGCTCCGCGTTATCCGCGCTTGTCGCGAACTCGGCGTCGAATCGGTCGCCGTTTACAGCGAAGCCGACCGCGGCGCCCGTTATTTGAAGCTCGCCGACCGCGCCGTCTGCATCGGGCCCGCGCCGACGAACCAAAGTTACCTCAAAATCGACCGCGTCATCAGCGCCGCCGAATTAGTCGGAGCGAACGCGATTCACCCCGGTTACGGCTTCCTTTCCGAAAACGCTCATTTCGCCGAAATTTGCCGCAGTTGCGGGTTCGAGTTCATCGGCCCGAGCGTCGAGGCGATGGAGCGTCTCGGCGACAAAAACTCCGCGCGCGCCTTGGCGAAAGCCTGCGACGTCCCGACCGTTCCCGGCAGCGACGGCTTGATCGAGTCGGAAGCGCAAGGGCTCGCGGTCGCTCGTCAAATCGGCTATCCGGTTCTCGTCAAAGCGACGGCGGGGGGCGGCGGTCGCGGCATTCGTCCCGCTTACGACGACGATCAACTGAAAATCGCGCTCCAAGAGGCGGCGCAAGAAGCGGCGGCCAACTTCGGCAACGGCGCGGTTTACATCGAAAAGCTGATCGAAAATCCGCGGCACGTCGAAGCGCAAATTCTCGCCGACAATTTCGGGAACGTCGTTCACCTTTGGGAGCGCGACTGCTCGATTCAGCGCCGCCGTCAAAAGCTCGTCGAACTGACCCCGGCGCCCGCGCTCTCGCTCGAACGCCGTCGCGAACTTTGCGAAGCCGCCGCGCGCCTCGCGAAAACCGCCGGTTATACGAACGCCGGAACGGTCGAGTTCATCGTCGACAAAAACGGCGACTTCTACTTCATCGAAATGAACGCGCGCATCCAAGTCGAGCATCCGGTAACGGAGATGGCGACCGGAATCGACCTCGTCCAATGGCAGATTCGCGTCGCGGCGGGCGAAAAACTAACGTTCGAGCAAAAGGACGTTCCGCACCTCGGCTTCGCGATGGAATGCCGAATCAACGCGGAGGATTCGGAGCGCAACTTCCGCCCCTGTCCCGGCAAAATCGAGAATATGATCGTTCCGGGCGGCTTCGGCGTCCGCTTCGACTCGCACGTCTACCCGGGTTACACGGTGAGTCCGCATTACGACTCGATGATCGGCAAGCTCCTCGTTTGCCGTCAAACCCGCGAAGAAGGGTTGGCGACGATGATTCGCGCGCTCGAAGAATTTCAGGTCGACGGAATCAAAACCTCCGTCCCGGGGCTGTTAAAAATCCTCAAAAGCCCCCAATTTGCCAACGAAACGCCCGACGTCGGCTTCGTCGAACGGCATTTTATGAACTGAAAAGAAACGCAAACGACGCGGCGGCGATTTTTTCGCTTCCGCGTCGCGTCGTTTAACGTCGAGGTCGTTTTGCGCTTGTTTTGCGTCCGTTTTGCAATTTCCGCCGCGCTCCGATTCGACCTATTTCGCCCATTTTGTCCAATTTACGTCGTTTTTACCGCGTTGGGAAAAAGTCGAGAAAAATTTTCAAAAATCTTGCTTTTTCGCCCAATCGCTCTTGTCGAATTGCGCTCGTTTTGGCATAATAGGAATCATACGGTCTTGCGCGCCGAGGCGTTTTGCCGACGACGCGTTCGGATCGTCGCCCGACGACGCGCGTTTACCGACGCGACGACGCCAAGCAAACGCGATAAAATACGGTTGCGCGACGAGGAAAACCTCAAGTTCGTTCGCCGAAACGTCGATACTCTAAGCAAAGAGAGAACGACGCGAACGAAGCCTTTCGCCTCCCGTTTTTCCCCTTTTTCCTATTTTGCCCAACCTTCGATTTCGGCGACGAGTTTGTCGCCCGAGCGCGCAAAATCGGAAAAAGCACGCGAACCGTTTCAGTTTTCAAACGTTTATCGAAAACCGGCGAGTTCGACGGCGCGGCGGGCGACGACGTTTAACGTCGGCGGTTCGTCGACGCTCAAGGAAGGGCGTCGCGGCGCGAAGATTGCAGACAACTTCTGATAAGATTTATTCAGGAGACCATAAAATGAATATTTACGGAATTCACGGAACGCAAGGCGTCGCCGCGCCGCGTCGAGCCGAAATGCTGAAACGCGAAACCGGCGTCGAAACGAAATCGAACGTCGCCCAACGCGACGAAATGCAAATTTCGGCCCAACAAGCCGAAGCCGCTCAAGGCGCGAACGCCGCGGCTTTCAACGCTTCCGAAATTCGCCTCGACCTCGTCAACCGCATTCGTTCGGAAATCGCCGCCGGAACTTACTACTCCGACGAGAAATTCGAAATCGCGCTTAATCGCATGTTCGACTCGTTCGAATAATCGGTTCCGTTTTTTGCCGCGCGTCGACGGAGTTCGACGCGTCGGACGTTTGCTTTTTGCCGCTTAAACGGTCGTTCCGCGTTTTTTTCGGGAACGTTTGTTTTTGTTTCGGTTTTCGCGCGCCGTTCGTTTTGAACGGCGTTCGTCGTTTCTTGCCGTTCCCGTCGCTCCTTCATCCGCGGCGCGTCGTTCGTTTGGAACGTTATTTTTAACCGTCGTTTTCGGTCGACGTTATTTTATTATTTTGCGACGTTTTCCGCGGTCGTCTCGTTTTCTTCGCCCTCTTCGACGGTCAAATTTAATTCGGCGGCGGCTTCCGGCGGAACGGCGTCGAGCGACGAATATTTTTCGGCCAATTGAAACAATTTTCGCGCTTTCGCCTCTTGAAGAGCGAACGTTTCGACTCGTTCGTCGTTTTTAGCGTTCGGAAGCGCGCCTTTCAAGTCGCCGTCCGCCGAAAAACGTCCCCAAAAAACGGAGACGCCTCCGCTCGTTTTCAAACGGTAAACGCCTTTCGTTTCCCCTTTGTTTCTTGAAACAACGATTCTATCTACGTCCAGTTTTTCAAAAACTTTTCGCTCGGTTAAAAATTTCGCGAACGCCGCCGCTTCGACGACCAACGGATCGACGCATTGCCCGAACTCGGAAACCGGCGTCGACTGAATCCCCAAAACGATCGGAAACATGCGATAAGCGCTCGGATTGTTGCGAAAATACTCGTCCGGCAAGCGATATCCGTTCGCGTCGACGACGTATTTCCCCCCGAATTGCCCGTCGTCGTTCGCTCCATTTTGCCCGTTTTCTCCGTTTTGCGCGCTCCGTTCATTTTGACCGTCTTGCCATTCGTCGCTAAAAACCGCCGGCTCCGCTTCGCTCGACTCGAACGCGACCGACGGCGTCGGATCGATCGTCGCGACCGGCTCTTTATACTTCAGCTTAACGTCGACGCGCGCCGGAAAACGCACTTCGATCGACTCGACTTTCTCGACCCAAGGATGCGACTCGAACGCGATCAGCAAATTGTCGACCAAATTCGGATCGAGCGAGCTGAGCTTCTCGGTTCGAGCTTCCGGCGCGCGCAGTTCGAGCGCTTCGGCGACAAAACGGTCGGAAACCCAAATCGGCGGATCCCAAACGCAAAAATCGCTCTCCTTCACCGTATAAATTTCTTGATCGCAAATCTCCGTTCGCCACGACGTCCAAACGCTCGCGCCAAATCCCAAGAGCAAAAGTCCCGTCAAGGCTTGCGCGCCGAAAACCCGCTGGGCGCGACCCAATAAAAAATAACGCAAAAAATTCAGAAATTGCGGCATTTCGCGATCGTTCTAAGCTCCAAACGTAAAATCCTCGAAAGTCGGTCTTGCGCCGTTCGTTAAAAAAAGTCATAATCGCGACGTTTTGCGCCGCCGTCGGCTTTATTCTAAGCCGAATCGTTAGAAAAGTCAAGTCGACCGCTCGTTTTCAAAAGCGCGCGTTCCCTTTCACCGTTAAACTCGGAGCCGTTTTATGTCGTTTTTCCGTCTTCGCTCGTTTAACTCGCCGACCGCCTTCGCCGTCGTTTCCTCCGTCGAGTCTTCGACGGCGAAGCGGCGCGTCGGCGGCGTTTGTTTCCTCGTCGCTCTTTTTTCGACGCTCTTCGTCGGCTGCTTCGGCGGCAAAAACGACGGCGAAAACGTCGCGGCGGTTTCGTCCCCGGCGGTCGAAAAAGCGACCTCGGAAGCGCTCCAAGAGTTGCAGCGATTGACCGTCCTCAACGGCAAGCAAAACGCGACGCTTTGCTTCCTCGGCGTCTCCGGCAAAGGCGATCTCGGCGGTCTCTCCGAAGCGGCGCGTCAGCAGATTGAAACGAGCTCGTCCTTTCGACTGCTCGAAAAGAGCGCCGTTCAAACCGCGTTGAAGGAAAGCGACGTTCGCGCCAACAACCTCTTTATTCCGGCCGAACGCAAAAAGTTTATCGCCGCGCTCGGCGAACCGGTCGACTACCTCTTAGCCGGATACGTCGAACGCGGAACCGTCCCGCCCGACGGCGCGAACAATTCCGCCGCGCAAAACGCCGAAACGTCCGAAAACGCGAAGAAAGTTAAAATTTTCAAGCTCGAACTCGTCGAACTCGAAACGAATCGAAAATTCGAATTTGTCGCGCCGCTCGGCGGTTGAGCGTTTTTGCCGTCTTGGCTCTCCTTCCCATTTTACCGTTTTCGACGGGGCGTTTCCCTTCCGTTAGTCTTGTCGAGCGGCGTTTTCGGCGAGCGTCGAGCGAATCGCGGCGACGATTTCGTCCCGAATTTCGGCGCGTTCCCGACCGTCGACGGCGACCCGGCGCGCTCCGGACGCCGTCAGCGGGCGGAACCAAGTCTCCTGCCGTTTCGCAAAGTTCCGCGTCGCCTGTTTAATCTTGTCGAGCGCGGCGTCGAGCGCCATTTCTCCCCGCAACACGGCGTCGAGTTCGCGGTACCCGACCGCTTTCGACGCCGTCGGACCCGGAGGCGGCGTTTCGGCGAAGAGCGCCCGCGTCTCTTCGAGAAAACCGTCTTCCATCATCGCGTCGACCCGCCGATTAATCCGGTCGTAAAGCGCGGCGCGTTCCCAAGTCAAGATGAAAACGCGTCTCGGGTCGACGAGCGGCGCCGCCTCGAACTGCGTTTGCAACTCGGAAATCGGTTTTCCGGCGACTTCGAGAATTTCCAGCGCGCGAATCAAACGTTTCGTATCGTTCGGATGCAACCGTTCGGCGGATTTCGGGTCGCGCTCGGCCAACTTCCGATGCAGCCAGCCGGGCCCGTTTTCCTCTTCCTCGCGCCGCAACCGTTCGCGAATCTCCGGATCGGCGCCGGGCCCTTCGAAGACGCCGAACAAAATCGCCTTCAAGTAAAGGGGCGTTCCCCCGACGAAAAGCGGAACCCGCCCGCTCCGCTCGCACTCGGCGACGCCCTCGGCGGCCAATTTCAAATACTCCGCCAACGAAAATTCTTCGGACGGCTCGACGACGTCGATCATCCGATGCAAAACGCCGCCGCGCTCCTCGAGCGTCGGTTTCGCGACGCCGACGTCCATCCGCCGATACACCGCCATCGAGTCGAGCGAAAAAATTTCCGCGCCGATTTCCCGAGCGATTTCGACGCTCAGCGCCGTCTTCCCGCTCGCGGTCGGACCGGTCAAAAAAAACGAATTCGCAAACGGCGACGGAGGAACGGCGACGGTCGACGACATAAAAACGTCCTTTCTTTTACCCCAAATTACCCGGCTTGCGCCGACGCAAAATCCGACGCATCTTCGCCGTTCTTCCTAAATTTCTCAACCCGCGCCGTCAATTTTCAGCGAAAAAAAATCGCGAAAAATTCGGAAAATAACGCCTGTTTCGGAGGGAAAATCCCCCCGCGAGGCCGCCGACGCGCTTGTCGAAACCGGCGAAATATGTTAAAATAAAGTATTCGGCGTTCGTCGCGAAAGGGCCCCCGCCTCGCCGCGTCTCCTCGACGCTTCGCGAACGCTCGGTCGCTTCGCCCGTCGAACGCCTCGAAAGTTATTGTATGAAGAAAACCCCGTCGTCCAAGAGCCCCGGCGCGCCGAAACGCCAAAAAACGTCAAAAAACGCTTCGACGCCCCGCCAAAGTCGGAAAACGTCGAAAAAACGCGACGACCCGTTCGCCGCGCCGCCGCACCCGCTCGGTTTCAACTTCCTCTCCGAGGAGCGCCCGCTCCGCGCGTCCAAATTCGGCGCCATTTTGCCGACGATCGTCGCCAAATACGGGTTCGGGCGCAAAATCGGCGTCGAACGCTTTCACAACGCTTGGAACGACGCGCTCGCGATCGTTTTTCGCGCCGAATCGCTCGACGGTTGGGACGATTGGGGAAGTTGGGGAGACGGCGGCGACGCTTTCGACTCGACTTCGAAGCTCGCGATCTACTCGCAACACGCCCGCCCGGTCGCTTTTCGCGGCGGAACGTTGAGCGTTTGCGTCGAATCGCGCCTCCTTTGCCAAGAGTTGAGCTTTTACCTCCCGCAAATTTTGCGCGAAATCCAAACGGCCCTGCCGGACGAAAACGTCGAAAGAATCAAACTCGTCGTCCGGTAACGCGCTCGCGTTCCAACATTCAAAACGCGACGCGGCGCCCGACCGGCGAAACGTCGCGTTTGCGCCCTTAATTTTCCGCTCAAATCGTTAAAACGCCGTTCGTCGCCTCGTTTTTCGAGCGCGACGGCGGCCCATTCCTTGAAAAGCGCGTCCGAAACGCCTTTCGCGCGACGAAAACTGTTTCCGTCGCAAGAAAGCGGTCGTCGGCGTCGCGACCGAAATCGATATGAACGAAACGCCTAAAAACGAATCGGATTCCCAACCGGAACAAACGAACGCTCCTCTCGAAAACGCCGCGACGCCCGTCGACGGGTCGAACGCCGCCGTCCCGACGCCGCTTGAAGCGCCGCGCGGCGCCGACTCCTACACGTCGAAGGATATGGAGCACCTGAGCGACCGCGAACACGTTCGCGTCCGTCCGTCGATGTACATCGGCGACGTCGGAACCCGCGGTCTCCACCACCTCGTTACGGAAGTCGTCGACAACTCGATCGACGAAGCGTTGGCCGGGTTCGCGAGCGAAATCTCGGTCGTCGTCAACGTCGACGGTTCCGTTACGATCGAAGACAACGGGCGCGGTATTCCGGTCGACGAACACCCGGAGCTGAAAATCTCGACGCTCGAAGGCGTTATGACCGTCCTCAAATTCGGCGGCAAATTCAGCAAAGGCGCCTACCAAACGTCCGGCGGTCTGCACGGCGTCGGCGTTACGGTCGTCAACTTCCTCTCCGAATGGTGCGAAGTCGAAGTTTGCCGCGACGGCTACTCTTACCATCAAGAGTACGAGCGCGGAATCCCGACCGGCCCGGTCGAACGCGGCGCGAAATCGGACAAACACGGGACGAAAACGACGTTCAAACCGGACGCCGAAATCTTTACCGACGTCAAGTTCGACTACAACGCCCTTTTCCGTCGCCTGCAAGACTTGGCGTTCCTGAATCACGGCGTCAAAATCACCTTCGCCGACGCTCGCGACGGTCGCTCCGAAACGTTCCAATACGAAAACGGCCTCGTCGACTTCGTTCGTAACCTGAACCGTTCGACGGAGCCGGCGCACCCGGAAGTGATCTTCGTCGCGGACGCCGCCGACGGCGTTCAAGTCGAGATCGCGTTCCAGTACACGGTCGAATACACCGAAAACGTCCGCTCTTACGTCAACAACATTCACACGATCGAAGGCGGGACGCACCTTTCCGGTTTCCGCGCCGCGCTGACGAGAGCGTTGAATACTTACGGCAAAAACGAAAACCTGTTCAAGAATCAGACGCCGACCGGCGAAGACTTCCGCGAAGGGCTCACCGCGGTCGTTTCGGTTCGCGTTCCGGAGCCGCGTTTCGAAGGGCAAACGAAAACGAAACTCGGAAACGGCGAAGTCGAGGGGATCGTCAATACGATCTTCGGCGCCGCGCTCGCGAAGTTTTTGGAAGAGAACCCGGCGACAGCGAAAACGATCGTCAACAAAGGCGTCGTCGCCGCGGAAGCTCGCGAAAGCGCCCGTCGCGCTCGCGAAATGGTTCGCGTCCGCAAAAACGCGCTCAGTCACGGCGGGATGCCGGGCAAACTCCGCGACTGCACGAGCCGCGAAGTCGACAAATGCGAACTCTACCTCGTCGAAGGGAACTCCGCGGGCGGGAGCGCCGAAGGGGGCCGCATTCGCGAATATCAAGCGATTCTGCCGCTTCGCGGTAAAATCATCAACGCCTATAAGTCCCGCGACGAACGTGTTTTAGCGAACGAAGAAGTCCGCAGTATGATCGTCGCGTTCGGCGGCGGCTTCGGCAAGGAAATGGACCTCTCGAAGCGCCGATACGGCAAAGTCGTCATCATGACGGACGCCGACGTCGACGGTTCGCACATCCGCACGCTGTTGCTGACGTTCTTCTACCGTCAAATGTACGACCTCGTCAAAGCCGGGCACGTTTACGTCGCGCAGCCGCCGCTCTTCCGCGTTCGACGCAAAGGCGGCAAGGGAACGACCCGTTACGTTCAAACGGAAGAGGAGATGAAGAAGGAACTCCTCGACGCCGGGATTCAAAACGCCGCGCTCGACCCGAACGACGGCCGCCTGATCGAAAACGAAGCGATGGTCGCGCTCTGCCGGACGCTTAGCTCGCTGGAAGAGTCGATCCAAGCGCTGGAACGGCGCGGCTTTAGCCTCCGTTCGTTGGCCGAGCTTCAAGATCCGACGACGGCGCGCCTTCCGATGTATCACGTTCAATGGAAGAAGCAAGAACGTTGGTTCTTCGACCGCCGCGAACTGACCGAGTTCACGACGCAAATCGAACAGGAAACCGGCGCGTCGCTCGACGCGTTGACGGCGAGTTCCTCGATCTCCGCCGGGTTGAGCCAAGACCCGACGAAAGACGTCGACGAAAACTCCGGCGAAGCGTCCGACGCCGTTTTGCGCGTCGTCGAACTGCACGAAGTTCGCTCGCTGAACCGCCAACTCGCCGCGTTGCGCGACGCCGGCTTCGAAATCGATTCGCTTTACCCGATTCAGCGCACCGGCGTCGAAGGCGCGCGGTACAAGCTGATTCGCGGCGAAACGGAAACCGGCGTCGACGACCTCCGCTCGCTCTTAACCTCGATCCGAGAAGCCGGCGAAAAGGGTTGGCAAATCACGCGATTTAAAGGGTTGGGCGAAATGGACCCGGAAGAGTTGCGCGAAACGACGCTCGACCCGGCCAACCGCACCCTCGTTCAAGTAACGATGGAGGACGCCGAAGCCGCCGACGACTTGTTCCGCATCCTGATGGGCGACAAAGTCGAGCCGCGCCGCGAGTTCATCGAAAAATTCGCGCTCGACGTCAAGTATCTCGACGTTTGACGCGTCGTTTCGACGGTTCGGTCTCGCCGTTTCGTCTTTAACTCGTTTTTCGCCGACGTCGGAGCGTTTTCCTTTCCGTTTCGACGCGGCGTCGACGAGCGTTTTTGCCGCCGTCGAGCCGTTTCCTTCGGTTCGACGACGGTTTTCGTTTATCCGCGCTTCCCCGTTTTCCTATTTCCCCCAGTCGAGCGCCGTTATGTCGTTTTCCCAACCTTCCCAACCGTCGAACGCCGACGGCCGCCGTCCCGATAAAAACGCGTCGAAAAACGCTTCCGGCGCCGCGAACGGCAAAACGAACAACTCCAACGGTAAGAAAAAAGCCGGTAAAAACGCGAAAGTTTCGCTCGGCGCCGACGGCAACCGTCGCGGTTTAGCCGAAACGTTCGCGGCGGCGGGTCGCGACGCCCTCGAAGACGGCGACTTCGAAGAAGCGTTCGACGCGTTCCAACAGGCGCTCGGTTACAACGCGAACCATCTCGCGGCGCGAATCGGACTCGGCAAGATTTGGCTCGAGTTCGAAGAGTTCGAGCGGGCGTTCGAAGAGGCGAACCGCGTTCTGAAGCTCGACCCGAAACGCGCCGAAGCGTTCGAGTTGCGCGGTCATTCGAAACGCTTTTTGGGCGACTTCGAAGGCGCGGTCGCCGATTATACGCAAGCGGTCGCGCTCGACCGCAAGGCGTTCGCGGCGTTTTACGGTCGGGCGATCGCGGCGGATATGCTCGGACGGCCCGACGACGCGCTCGACGATTTCCGCGCTTGCCTCGCGCTCGCGCCGGAGTTCGTCCCGGCGTATTACGACCGCGGCGTCCTTTACGCGAGCGAAAACCGATACGCCGACGCGTTGGCCGATTACTCGAAAGCGCTCGAACTCGACCCGGAGTTCGCGCACTGCTTCGTCGCTCGCGGTTCGACGCTCGCGGAACTCGGCGAAACCGACAAAGCGCTCGCCGATTTTGACGAAGCCCTCCGACTCGACCCGGAAAACGCCGACGCTTATTATTATCGTTCGCTCGTTCGACGCGAACTCGGCGACCAAGCCGCCGCCGACCGCGACCGACGAACCGCGCTCGAACTCGGTTTCGACGAAGAAAACGACGTTTGACGCCCAACCGCGCGTTTTTCGCCCGAAAACGTTGTTAATTAAGCGTTTACCCAACAATTTTAGTTAAATTCCTCAACCAAGCGCTACACGCTGTTGTCGATATATATTAATAAGCGCGCAACCGCCGCCGACCGACAAAGGAACCGAACGATGAAGATAATGGCGCCCGCGGGCGATTTCGACCGACTCGTCGCCGCCGTCAAGGCCGGCGCGGACGAAGTTTATATGGGCGTCGCGGGTTTCGGCGCCCGACGTTTCGCGAAGAACTTTTCGGTCGAGGAATACGCCGACGCGATCGACTTCGCGCACCGCTCGAACGTCTCCGTTCACCTGACGTTCAACACCGTCCTTTCCGACGCGGAACTCGATCTCGTCGAGTCGGACTTGCGCCGTCTTTACGAAGCGGGTCTCGACGAAGTCATCGTTCAAGATTTCGGCGCCGTCTCCTTTTTGCGCGACCGTTTTCCCGACCTCCCGCTTTGCGCGTCGACGCAATTTTCGCCGGGAACCGCCGCCGAGTTGAATTGGCTCGCCGCGCAAGGTTTTCATCGCGCCGTTTTAGCTCGCGAACTTTCGCTCGACGAAATCCGCTCGATTCGGTCGCAAACGTCGATCGAGTTGGAGGTTTTCGCGTCCGGCGCCCTTTGCCTCGGCTGTTCCGGCAAGTGTTATCTGTCGAGTTTTATCGGCGGACGGAGCGGGAACCGCGGGATGTGCGCCCAGCCTTGCCGCCAATATTACCGAATGGAAACGCTTGCCGCCGACGCGCCGGAACTCGCGCTCGCGACGTCCGACCGCCGCTTCCGCCGCCTCCGACGCGACGAAATCGCCGCCGACGCCGCCGGTTCCGTTTCCGTCGAGCGCCCGCGACCGCGTTCCGCCGCGCCTTCCGATTTCGCCTCGAACGCCGAATACGGTTACTTCCTGTCGCTTAAAGACCAACTGCAGGGCCGCGCGGAAATCGCCGAACTGCTCGAAATCGGCGTCGACTCGATTAAGATCGAAGGCCGGATGAAATCGCCGGTTTACGTCTATACGACCGTCCGCTATTACCGCGATTTGCTCGACTCGCTAACCGGCGTTTCCGCGTCGACCGCCGCGAAGCGTCTTTCGCTCAAAAAGTCGACCGCCGACGCCGACGCGCCGACGCAAGGCGATCTCGCCGACGCCGAAGCCGAAGCGGCCCGCCGCCGCGAAATCGCCGGAATTTTCAACCGCGGATACGACTTCGGCTATTTCCGCGAACACGACCCGGCGATCATTAATGAATTTTTCTCGTCGAACTTCGGCGTCGAAATCGGGCGCGTCCGCCGCGACGCGGTTCGGCTCTCGGCCCCGCTCGTCAACGGCGACGGCGTCGTTTTCCTCGACGCGACCGCGCGCAAGCTCGACGGCCTCAACGTCGGCGGAATCCGGCTCGTCGACCCGACGAACTCGCGGCGAACGAAACTCGTCGAGCGCGCCGAACCGGGCGACCTCGTTCGTTTCGACGTCCCGATTCCGCCGGAAGCGACCGTTCTTTACCGCACCTTCGACCATCGGCTGAACAAAACGGTCGAAAACGCGCTCAAACAAATTCGCCGTCGCGAACCGGTCGCCGCTCGTTTGACCGCTCGCGTCGACCGTCCGCTCGAGTTGACGCTCAAAACCGCCCGCGCCGTCGCGACCGTTCGTTCGGAACAGTCGCTCGAACGCTCGCAAAAGCGCCCGGCGGACGAAGCGACGCTCCGCGACGGCCTCGACCGCTTCGGCGAAACGCCGTTTTACCTCGACGACGCGGAAATCCGTTTCGACGCCGACGTTTTCGTTCCGAAATCGCTCCTCAACGGCTTGCGTCAAGAGGCGGTCGAAGCGCTCGAGCGAAAAATCGTCGAGTCGTACCGCCGCGTTAGTCGAGCGCCGGAAGCCCAAGTCCGCCAAACCGCCCAAATTTCCTCGGCGGTCGAAAACGCCCCGCTTGCCGGCGACGCCTTAATAAGTCGGATCGT
>JAZNJF010000286.1:0-5512 GCA_045577885.1 Thermoguttaceae bacterium
CCGCTTGGCCTCCGACTTGGGGTATCCATCGTCAAGTCGGACGTGTCGCTCTTTTGCGGTTCGAGCGAGTCCGGTTCGTACACCAAAAACTGCCCGTCGGTCGGGGCGGAAGTATTGCAACCGCCGAAAAGAGAAGCGCAACCGGCAACCAGAAGCGCGCCCGTCGTTTTGCTCAAATATTTCATTTTAAATACAACTCCTAACGAACGCCGTCGTTCGCGCCGCGCCGCCCCGCCGCCCTATTAAGCGACGTTCGAAACGCCGACGCCGACGCAAACTCCAACGCCGACGTTAAAGTCGCGCGACGCCGCTAAACGTCGAGCCGACTCGAAACGTAAAAAATCTTGTTCAACTTGCCTCTTGGTTTCCCAACGCGCCGCGCGCGACGCGTCCAAAACGCCGCCGCTCTAACGTCGACGTCAAAACGCGGAAAATCAAGATTCATTATAACCGTTTTCCAGCGAAAGTTAAAAAAAGAATCGCAAAAAATCTCGAGTTCTTGGAGACTTTTTAATCGAAAACCCGCGCGATCGCAATAATCGTTAAAACCGGAACGGTCTTTCTTGCCGCTCGTCGTCAAACGGTCCCTTTCAAAACGCGCAACCGTTTTATTCGCTCAATAACCTCGATTTTACCCAATCGATTCTTTTCGCGTATTATACCAAATTTTACCGGTCTGCAAATAGTCGACGTCGCAACATTTTCCTTATTTTCTCTATTTTTTCTTATCGCGCCGCTCAATTTTCGCGCTTTTCCTTCCTTGCGGAAGAAAATTTCCCTATTTTTTCGCCGTTAAAGCCTCCTCGATCTTTGCTCGCAACCCCGCTTCGTCGATTTCCGCTATCCGAAACTTCTTCTGCGACGCAAGCTCGCCCGAAGCCAATTCGATCTGCGATTTTCGCAACTTGAGCGCTTTCGCTAAAAACTCCGCGATCGCCTTATTGGCCTTCCCCTTCTCCGCGACCTGCGTTACGCAAACCTTCAAGGCCCCGTCTTGCGCGCCGCGCAACTCGTTTTTACGGGCGCCGGGCTGCGCTTTCACCGCCAACAACAACGCCCCTTCGCGCGCTTCGATCTCGATCGTCGCCGCCGTTTCCCGTTCTTCGCTCACCGTTTTAGCCTCGCTTTGGTTTCGTCGCGCCGACTTTTTCGCCGCCGCTCCGTCGTTTTTGTCGTTATTACTATAGGCGTCGCTGAAATTCGACGCAACCCCGCGACTTCCGCAAACCGCGCCGTTTTCTTAACCCGCGCATTTTAACGTCGCGGTAGGGGCGTTCGACGCGAAATTAATAAAAATTCGTCAAAAAGAAAAAAAACGCTTGCAATTTTGGGTCAAACGCAATATACTCTAGGAAACGCGTCGATTTTCGTTTTTGGCCTCCGACGCCGCGTATTTTAACGGAAGCCGCGCCGTTCGTCAACCGGTCTTGCGCCGCGTCGACGCAATTTGCGCTCTTTCGTCCGCTACGTCGACGAAAATCCGAGCGTTTTCCGCTTAATAAATTCAACGCTTCTACATTAATGCGGCGTCGACGCGCTCTCCGCTCGACCCCGCGTTGGGAGTTTTTCGAATGCAACGAAGAGACGTTTTAAAAGCGTTCGTCGGCGTCGCCGGTCTCGGCCTCGCCGGTTTTTCCCCGTCCGCTAACGGCGCGAACGTTCACGCCGCCCCCGCCAAAAAAGAAAGCGATACGATGCAATACGACAACTCGAAATTTTACAAAGACGGCGTTTTCCAACAAGACGCGGCGTTCGAAGCCTATTTCGAAATGTTCGAAAAAATGAACTACTCGCTGACCGATTCGCTTCGTAAAAACGCGAACTTCTGGGTCGCGGACTTCGGTCTCGGCGACTTCGCGAAAGTCGGGATGGGCGGCATTTTCTTCTTCAACGACAAAGAGTTCCGTTATTTCGGGCACGACATTTACCTCCTGCCGGGCCAAATGATTCCGGAACACCGCCACCTTGCCGCCGAAGGCCTCCCGGCGAAACACGAAGCTTGGCAAGTTCGTCACGGCTCGATTTACAACTTCTCCGAAGGCGGCGAAAAGACGCCGGAAGTCCTCGCGATGCTCCCGAAGAGCCAGCTCGACGACAACGCGATCACCTGCTTCGCTTACAAAGAAATGAAGGTCGGCGATCAAGACCGCCTGGGCCGCCTCGAAGCTCCGCACTTCATGATGGCCGGTCCGGAAGGCGCGATCGTTACCGAATACGCCTGCTATCACAGCATGGACGGTCTGCGCTTCACCAACCCGAAGGGCAAGGCTTGATCCGTTGAAATTTGCGCCGCTTTCGTATTGTTAAGTCGACGAAGCGGCGCGATTTCGTTAAACTAGCGAAATTTCAACGTTTTTAACGCGTTATTTCCGCGAAACACCAACGCTGTTAACGCGTTGCCACTCCCGTCTTATTAAGACGGCGCGAACGTTCCGAACGTCGACGTTGGGAGCGAACGGATTTTTATTGCCGTCGTTGTTTTAAAGCGGCGGCGCAACGCGACTTTTACGTTTCATACGTTTTATTCCCGAACTTACAAGAGGTTTCCAATGCTCAAACCCGGCCTTCGTTTTAGCCATATCGGCATTCCGACCCAAGACGACCGCGCCCTCCCGATTTACCTCGAAGGTTGCAAAGTCGCGATCAACGACTTCAACGACGAACCGTTCGCCGTCGAATGGCTGAAGTTCGACGCGGACAGCGAATTCCCGGAAATTCTGCAAAAACGCGCTCACGTCGCTTACGAATGCGACGACCTCGAAGCCGCGATGGCCGGTTACAAAGTCCTCGTCGAGCCGTTCGAAGCGGGCCCGGGTCTCCGTTGCGCGTTCATCGAAGCGGACGGATACGGCGTCGAACTGATGCAACGCTTTTAATCGCTTAACGCGGAGCGAGAAACCGTTTTAATCGACGCCGACGTCGAACGAACGCGACGTTTCTCAACGCTTAACGCAAGGCGACGGCGCGACTTAGCGTTTCCGTTTTCCTTGCGTCGCGTCGGCGCGTTAACGGCGACTTTCCGTCGGTCTCAAAGCCGTCGTCCTTGTTAAACGGTTAAAAAACCGGCGAATCGCGTCGACGATTTCGCCGGTTTTCCTTTTTTTGCGTCGCCCCAAACGACGTTTTACTTATTCGGCTCGACGATTCGATTGTCGATGAGCCGCGTCGCGCCGACCCGAACGGCCAGCAAGATAACGACGTTTCCGGCGACGCGCTCCATTTCCAGCAACGTGTCCGGATCGGCGACGTAAATATAATCGATTTTCGCGCTCGGCGCCGTTTCGATAACGCGCTTCATCTCGTCGTAAAGCGCGGCGACGTCGCGAACGCCGGAGCGAATCGCCTCCTCCGCTTTGTCGAGCGCCTTGCTCAACACGAGCGCCTGTCCGCGCTCTTCCGCCGACAAATATTGGTTCCGACTGCTCATCGCAAGTCCGCTTTTTTCGCGGATAATCGGACGCATATCGATTTCGACCGGAACGTTCAAGTCGGCGACCATTTTCTTAACGACCGCGACTTGCTGGAAGTCCTTTTGGCCGAAGTAGGCGATATTGGGCCCGACGATGTTGAACAGTTTCAAAACGACGGTCGCGACGCCGTCGAAGTGCGTCGGGCGACATTCTCCTTCGAGAATTTTCGCGACGCCGCCGATATGAACGCTCGCGTCGAACCCCGCCGGATACATCGCCGAAGCGGACGGCGCGAAAACGAAGTCGGTTCCGATTTGCGAGAGAAGTTCCAGGTCGGCGTCGAGCGTTCGCGGGTACTTGTCGAAGTCTTCGCCCGGCGCGAACTGCGTCGGATTGACGAAAATCGACACAACCGAAACGTCGGTTTCGTTTTTCGCCGCGATCGCGAGACTCAAATGCCCGAAGTGGAGCGCGCCCATCGTCGGCACGAGCCCGACCGTCTTCCCTTCCTTGCGCAGTTCGTTAAGCCGACGGCGCATTTCCTCGGGATCGGTTATCAGCACAGGTATCAATTCTTCATTATCGGAAGTCGCCATTTTCTCTATTCTTTACTTTCGCCGCGTCTTACAGGCGCCGCGCCTTCGTTAAAATCGTTTTAACCGCTAAAATCTAACCGCGACGTTTAAAAAACCCGCGGATCGAACCCGCCGGCGTCGCCAAAATTGAAGAAATCGGGATCGGCGCCCAAATGCGCCAAACCTTTGCGCGTCAATTTTCTTCCGCGCGGCGTCCGAATCAAGAGTTCGCTCCGCAACAAAAACGGCTCCACTTCGTCGACCAGCGAATCGGTCGCGACGTTCATCGTCGCGGCGACCGCTTCGACGCCGACCGGACCGCCGTTAAAAACGCGCAACACAACCTCCAAATACCGTCGGTCGCGGGAATCGAGCCCCAATTCGTCGATTCCTTGCATCTTCAACGCGTCTTGGGCGACCGCGAGCGAAACGACGCCGTCGGCTTTCGCGTCGGCGAAATCGCGTACCCAACGAAGCCGGTTGTTCGCCAATCGCGGCGTTCCGCGACTCCGCAACGCGATTTCAAGCGCCGCCGCGTCGTCGATTTTCACCCGCAACTTCGCCGCGTTGCGCCGCACGATCTCGGCCAATTCGTCGACGGCGTAAAAGTCGAGATGCTCGTGCATTTGGAAACGGTCGCGCATCGGCGCCGAAATCAGCCCGGAACGCGTCGTCGCCCCGATCAACGTAAACGGCTTCAACGGAATATTTAGCGTTCGCGCGTTGACGCCCTCGCCCATCACGACGTCGACCCGAAAGTCCTCCATCGCCGGATAGAGGAACTCCTCGACCGACTTTTGGAGGCGATGAATCTCGTCGATAAAAAGAACGGAGCCCTCGGTCGCGTTCGTCAAATACGGAATAACGTCTTTCGGCGCCCGCATCGTCGCGCCGTTGGCGATTTGCATTTCGACGCCGAGTTCGCGCGGAATACAGGTCGCGAACGTCGTCTTCCCGAGCCCCGGCGGCCCGTCGAAAAGGATATGTCCGAGCGTTTCGCCCCGTTTTTTCGACGCCTGAATCGCGATTTGCAACCGCTCGTAAACGTCGCGTTGCCCGACCATATCGTCGATACGCGTCGGTCGCAACGCCGCGTCGTCGTCCGCTTGGGCTCCATAAAACGCGTCGGAATACCCGCCGCCCGCTTCGGAATCGCCGCCCAACCCGGCGTTAAAACCGGCGTCGTCGTTATAACCGCGCCCGGCGCCGCCGAAATCGTCGTTTTCGTCGCCGTCGTCGGCGCTAAAAATCGGTTTTCTCGCCATCAAACTTTCTCTATTCTCCGCCGACGCTCTATTTTCACACCCAACGCTCCGCCGTCCGGAATCGACGCTCGACCGCCAACCGCGATCTCGCGTTTTCTTCAATTTCCCCAAAGCGTTCGCGCCCGTCCCACGTTTTTATCGGTTTCCCCAAAACGTTCGCGCATGTCCCGCGTTTTTATCGGTTTCCCCAAAACGTTCGCGCCCGTCCCGCGATTTTATCGGTTTCCCCAAAACGTTCGCGCACGTCCCGCGTTTTTATCGG
>JAZNJF010000287.1:0-4001 GCA_045577885.1 Thermoguttaceae bacterium
GTATATTTTCCGAACCGCGACCGGCGAAACGGTCGTCTTCGACGGCGGCATGCCGGGCGACGGCAAGTATTTGGCCGAACTCCTGAAAAAACATTGCGGCGGAAAAGTCGACGCTTGGTACCTGACGCACGCGCACGGCGACCACTTCGGCGCGCTCGGCGAAATTTTGGCGAAAACGCCGGACGCGCTCGAAATCGGGAAACTTTACTTCAATTTCCCGAACCGCGATTGGCTCGACAAGTACGAAGCGGGGGGGCGAAAGTGGCGCGACCCGTTCTTCGCCGCGCTCGAAAAGAACTTTAAGGGCGAAATCGTCGCGCCGAAGCCGGGCGACGTTCAAAAGTTCGGCGACGCGCTGTCGATCGAAACGCTGAACGACTTCGACGAGTCGCTGACGAGGAACGCGATCAACAACTCGACGATTATTTTCCGCTTGGACGTCGCCGGGAAGTCGCTCTTGATGTTGGGCGACCTTGGCGCCGAGGGGGGCGACCGCGTCCTGAAAAACGTTCCGAAGGAAAAAATCGACGCCGATTTCGTCCAAATGGCGCATCACGGTCAGCAGGGCGTTACGAAGGCGTTTTACGCCGTCGCGTCGCCGACCGTTTGCCTTTGGCCGACGCCGGACTGGCTTTGGGACAACAACGCCGGAGGAAAGGGCAAGAACACCGGTCCTTGGAAGACGCTCGAAACGCGCGCTTGGATGGACGAACTCGGAATCGACAAACATTACGTCTCGAAGGACGGCTTGATCAAGATGACGTTCTAACGTCGGCGCTCGTGTTGCGGAATGTATTGAAATAGAAGGGAATAGAGATGGAGAGAAGAACTTTTTTAGCGTTGGGGCTTGCCGCTCCGTTGGCGTTTAAGTCGGGGTTGGTTTCGCCGAAATGGGCGTACTGCGCCGAAGATAACGCGATCGAAGTTTCGTTCGCCGCCGACCCGAACGCGCCGAAGGTAACGATGTGGCAAACGCCGCGCCAAACCGGGTCGCAAATGATGGGATACGTCTTCCGAACCGCGACCGGCGAAACGGTCGTGTTCGACGGCGGAACGTTCGGCGACGCGGATTACTTAACCGCGCTTCTCAAAAAGCATTGCGGCGGAAAAGTCGACGCTTGGATTATGACGCACGCGCACGACGACCATTTCGGCGCGTTTTGCCGAATTATGGAGACGAACCCGGACGCGCTCGATATTAAGAAACTTTACTTCAACTTCCCGACGCAAAGTTGGCTCGACCAATACGAAGCGTACTGCAAAAAGTCGACCGCTCGCTTCTTCGCCGCGCAAAAACTCTTCAAGGGCGAAACGGTAACGACGAAACCGGGCGACGTCCTGAAATTCGGCGACGCGCTGACGATCGAAACGCTCAACGACTTCGATACGTCGCTGACGATGAACGCGATCAATAACTCGACGATCGTTTTCCGTCTCGACGTCGCCGGGAAGTCGATGCTGATGCTCGGCGACCTTGGCGCCGAGGGGGGCGACCGCGTTTTGAAAACGGTTCCGAAGGAAAAAATCGACTGCGACTTCGTCCAAATGGCGCATCACGGGCAGCAAGGGGTAACGAAGGAATTTTACGAAGCCGCGTCGCCGACCGTTTGCCTTTGGCCGACGCCGGACTGGCTTTGGGACAATAACGCCGGAGGTCGCGGCAAAAACACCGGCCCTTGGAAGACGCTCGAAGTCCGCGCTTGGATGGAGGATCTCGGCGTCGACAAGCATTACGTCTCGAAGGACGGCTTAATCAAAATGTCGTTCTGATTTCGCGACGACGGCGGAAACTAAACGTCGGCGCAAGGAAAGCGGCGCTCGACGTCGGAACGCTTTTTCGGAAGGAAAACGAAAGGGCGTTTCGGCGAACTCGGGCGGCGCCTAAAGGCGTTTCTTGCAAACGAGCGCGCGGAAAAACAAACGACGAACGAAACGCGCTCCGGCGAGCGGAACCGTCGCGGCGGCGCGGCGTTAATAGATTAATGGGCGCGTCTCGGAACGTCCCCGTTGAAAAGGACGGCGACGGCGGTATAATAAATTAAGGGGTGAGCGAAAACGTTCGAGCGCGAACGACCGAAAAACCGAAAGCGGAGGAAGACCGAAAATGACCGAACGACCGACGACCGACGCGGCGACCGCCGACCGTCGCGAGGAACTTTGCGGACGAACGCTCGGCGATTATCGAATCGAGCGGCGCGTCGGCGGCGGCGCGACGTCCGACGTCTTTTTGGCGACGCAACTTTCGCTTGGGCGACCGGTCGCGTTGAAAATCTTGAAGGACGAATTGGCGCGCGACGAGACGTATTTGAAGCGTTTTCTGCAGGAAGCGCGAGCGGCGGCGCGGTTGGAACACCCGAACATCGTCCGCGTTTACGAAGTCGGCGTCGCGACGCTCGGCGGAGAAACGCGGCGCGATTTTACCGTCGAAACGTTCGGCGACGGCGGCGTCGGCGGCGATTCGAAAACGAGAAAAGCGCGGCGGTTCGGGCGTCGACGCGGCGCGTCGGCGAAAACTTATCGTTTTATCGCGCAAGAATACGTCGACGGAATGAGTCTGCAGCGGTTCCTGCGACGCGGCGCGCGGGCGTCGATTTCGCAAACGTTTTCGGCGCTCGAGCAGATCGCGGCGGCGCTCAAGCGAGCCGCGGACGCGGGCGTCGTTCATCGCGACGTCAAACCGGAAAACGTTTTGATCGACTCTTCCGGAACGATTAAAGTCGTCGACTTCGGCTTGGCGCGGCTCGACGGAAACGTCGAAGCGACGACGGCGACTTTAACGCGGACCGGCGTCGCGATGGGAACGCCTCTTTATATGAGTCCGGAACAAGCGCGCGGCGAAAAAATCGATTCTCGTTCCGATATTTATTCGTTGGGAATCGTCGCGTATCGAATGCTGACCGGAACGGCGCCCTTTAGCGGCGACGCGCCGTTGGCCGTTATTTTAAAGCATTTGAACGAGCGACCGCGCCCGATCGAGGAGTCGCGACCGGACGCGCCGCCGGCGTTGGTCGCGCTGATTGGACGAATGATCGAGAAGAAGCCGAGCGACCGACCGGAGTCGCCGAACGTTCTGCTTGGCGCGTTGCGCAAAGCGCGATTCGAGTTTGAACGGAGCGGCGCGAGCGATTGGAGCGAGTCGACTCAAACGGCGTTCGCGTCGGCGGCGCTCGACGGAAGCGGGCGCGAGAACGAGCGCGAACCGGAAAACGGCGTCGCGACGACCGGGTTTTTTCAATCGCCGGACGAGCGCGCCGCGTTCGAACGAGCGCTCGAAACGACGAATCTGTCGCAAGTTTGGCAAACGAACGGCGCGAAATTGCGAACGTTGCGCGCCGAGTCGGCGAAACGTTGGACGCGGCGCGGCGTCGCGTTGACCGGGGCGGCGTTCGTCGGAGCGTTTCTCTGCGGCGCGGCGGCGACGGCGGCGAAAAATCGTTGGATCGCGGCGCAAACGGCGGAGCCGCCGTCGACGATTCGGCGTTTCGACTCGGTCGAAGAGCAATGGGTGTTCGCGTTGCATACCGGAACGGTCGACGCTTGGCGGAGCGTCGGCGAGTATTTTCCGAACGACGCGTATTGGGCGAGTCGAGCGGAGCGGCAGTTGGCGTTGGCGTATCTCGACGAGAAAAACGTCGCGGAAGCGAAGGCGATTTTCGAACGAATCGCGGCGAATCCGAGCGCCGGGCGCGACGCGGACGCGTTCGGGTTGGCCGGGCTCGCTTGGTGCGCCGCGCTCGACGGCGACGTGAACGCGGCGGTCGCGACGATTTCGGAACTGCGAACGGCGAAAACGACCGGATACGACCGCTTGACGGAGTTCGCGTTGGCGAAAACGGAACAGATCGTTCGGAGGCAAACGGAGTTCGCCGGGCCGCGCGGTTTTGGCGGCGGTCCGAACGAGAACGGAAAGCAAGGTCGCGGCGGTCAACCGGGGCCGAGTTTTGGCGCTCCGAACGGTCAATCGGGGGGCGGCGGTCAACCGGGGCCGAGTTTTGGCGCTC
>JAZNJF010000288.1:0-2934 GCA_045577885.1 Thermoguttaceae bacterium
GCTTGGCCTCCGACTTTTCGTTGTATTTCGGGCTCAGGCCTTGTTTTAGCTGACGCTTAACTTCGTCGAGCGGCGGCTCCGCGGCAAATAAACCGCCGAAAAAGCCGGCTATGGCGCCGAGCACAGTGCCGATTCCCGGACAAATGAGCGTTCCGATCAACGCGCCCGCCCCGGCGCCGCAAAAGCCGGCCGCGTCGAGGTCGCAAGTAATTTCCGGCATTTCAACATTCAAACCACCCGCGGTTCCTAAGGTTACGCTCGACGAAACGGCGACGTTGCCGCGAAGCGTTTGCAACTCGTTATAAGCCGCTTGGAAACGTTCGCCGATTTTTTTAACCGCTTCTTTCGCCTCGACGTTCAATTTGCCGAGTTGCGTTCGCACCGTTTCTTGCGTCAAGTCGAACACATGAAGTCTCGCCGCTTGTTCGATTTTCGGCTTGTACGTTTGGTCGAACTGCGATCGCAAATCGGCTCCGGCGTAATTAATAATCCGCTCGACTCCCAAACGAACTCTCGTTTCCGCGGAATAACGGGTCGAGCGCAATTCGTCGCTCGCTCGCTCGAACGCTCGTTCCAAACGTTTTTGTTCCGACTCGTAAACGGGGTTCAGCGTTTCGCGAATCGTTTCGACGCGGCGGCTCGCCAACAGGCGTTTTTCCTCGTCGAGCGCGCTTTTTTTCTCGCTCAACGCTTTTTCCAATTCGCTCGTCAATTCCAGCATCAGCTCGACGATTTTCTCCGCGACGACGACGCTCTTCAAGCGCAAGATATTGGGAAACAAGGAGTTTTCCATTTCTTCAAAGCGCTCGGTCCAATAGCGGCGATCGTCTTCGTCGTACTTTTCCGGCTCGAGCAACACTTTGGCGGCGGTTTGATAAAACGTCGGATCCTTGGCGCCGAGCCGTTCGCCGACGATTTTGCGCGCAAAACGTTCGACCGATTCGCACTCGTCTCGTTCGCCCATGTCCATTTGCGTCAACACGAAGATCGCGCGATCGATATATTTTTCGGCGTGTTGTTTCAAAAACTCAATAATCGCGGCGTTTGTGGAAGCGTATTGCGGCAAAAAGACGACCGTCGCGTCCGCTTCGTTTTCGATCGCGTCGATCGCGACGTCTTTGTGATAGCTCACCTCTTTATCGCCCGCCGAGACGCCCGGCACGTCGAGCAAAACCAACCCCTTTTCCAGCGTCGGAGAAGGAAAGCCGAGCGCGACGTCGCTCGTAATTTTCCCGATTTTGTCGTCGGCCGTAATCGCGGCGATCAAGTCTTGAAACGACGCGTCCGCCGCGACGTCGTATCCGCGTTCGCGCAAATCGGCGACGAGCGTTCGATAGTTGCTTTCGTCGAGGACGTAATTTACGCCGTCGACCGTCGCTTCCAAGGTCGGACGGTCGGCGTACCGAATGCGCGTCGCGGCGGCCGTCGTCGGACGACGCGAAACTTTAAGAAACGGCTCGCGGAAAATCGCGTTGACGAACGACGTTTTGCCGCTGTTGAACTCGCCGACGAGCGCCAAACGCAACTCCGAAGACTCGACGCGGCGACGAATCGCTTCCAAACGCTCGCGCAACTTCTTGCGTTGTTTCCATTTAAGCGCTTTCCCGACGACGCTTAAAGCCTCTTCGAGAAACGCGACGCGACGGCGCGCGTCGATCAACGCGTCCACTTCGTCGGCCCAATCGTTTTGTCCGCGCCCCGAACGTTCGACGCCCCTCGCGAGTTCCATAGTCGTTGCTTCCAAAGTCGTTGCCATTATAGTCGTTGCTCCTATATTCTCTACGTAATCGCCGATATTATAAACGTTTTCGACGAAGCGATTTTCCGCTCGCATTGGCTCGGCGTTTCGTTTATACTCCAAGACGCCGGCAAGCGTTCCGCCGACGGTCGACGCTATCGCTTCTTTGCGTTCCAAGACGCCGGCAAGCGTCGCCGCGATCGTTTCCATTTTCCGGTCAGTCATGTTCTTCCTTAAAAATTACGACGCGCGTAATTTGCGCCGGTAAGCGTCGCCGAATCCGCCCGTAAGGCTCGCGAACTTCGACCGATTATAAAAAAATCCCGTTTTTTTCCGAAAATTTTTACGCTCGAATTCAACGACGCGTCGCCGAATCCGCCCGTAAGGCTCGCGAACTTCGGCCGATTGTAAAAAAATCACGTTCGTTTTCCGAAAATTTTACGCTCGAATTCAACGCGCCCCCTTTACTCGACGGCAAACGGTCGGCCCGACTCAAACGCTCGCGACCGACGGTCGAGGACGCGCGATCCCGCGCAAAGGCTCGAATTAAAAGAATTAGCCCCTATTAGACGCGTTAAGAATTTAGAGACGCGAAAGAAGAAATCGGGACGCCAAGTTTTGACGCCGCGCCGTCCCTTAAAAAGCTCGAACGAAACGGGCGGCGAAGCGTCGCGACTTGATCGTCAGGACGCGGTCGCGGCTTTTGAACGAGTTCGCCCCGTCGCGCGACATAACGGCGAAATCGGGTCGCGAACGCCCTCGACGAAGAAACGCGCCGTCGCGCCGCTCAAAAAAAAAACGCCGCAAGTCGCGGCGTTCGCAAGAAACCCAACCCCCTAAACAGTCGACGCGTCAGGACTTACGCGTCGACAAAAGCCGACTCTTCTACCAACGCCGAACCCAGCGCCGGCAACTCGACCGTCGTCCGTTTCGAGCCGCGACGGAGCGTCAACGTTAGATCTTCGTCGAGAACGTTCCAAAGGTAAAGCGCTCGCGCCTCCGGTTTCCAAGCCAACACGACCGGGCGCTCCTCCTCGACGTAAGGGACGCCGTCCGCGCGCAGCCGTTCCAAAATCGAACGCCGAAACGCGAACAGCGAGTCGAAATCTTCGGAAACCGCGGAAAAACGCCCCGATTGCGACTCGAACCGCGCGACGCAAGTCGAACCGCCGGAACGCAACGCGCCCCGCTCCATC
>JAZNJF010000289.1:0-8392 GCA_045577885.1 Thermoguttaceae bacterium
CGCTTGGCCTCCGACTTAAAAAGTGTTGGCGCTCAAACCGGACTTGATTATCTCCGAGTTCGTCAACGACGCGTATATGAACGAGGAAACGGTCGCGCGTCGGTACGGCGAAATGCGCGCCGACTTCGAGAAAATCGGCGCCGAATGGGCGATTATGGGGCCGCATTACGTTCGTCCGGACTGGATGGGGCTGACGTCGGAACGCAACTGCGACGCCGACCCGCGCCAACTGACTCGCGGTTTGCGCAACTTCTGCGCCGACGCCGAGATACCGTTCGCCGACGCGCCGACCCTTTACGGCAAACTGCACCGCGCGGGCGTTCCGTATTTGACGCTGATGACGAACAACATCAATCATCCGGACGCGTTCGGAATGGAGCTGTTCGCGATCGCCGCCGCGCGACTCTTTGAAGTCGACGAGGCGGAAGTTAAGTAATAAAAGGCGTTGGCGTTGAACGGCGGCGTTTTGCGGTCGTTCGGCGAAAAACAAGAAAAAGGCGAAGAAAGCGAGTCGGCGGCAAACGTCGGCTCGTTTTTTAGCGAGCGACGAAGGCGCGGCGACGTCGTCGCTTAGGGGACGGCGCGTCGAGCGACGACACGGCGTCGTTTAAAAAGGTTGGCGTCGCGTCGTATGAAGGAGCGAAAGACCGACGCCGGCGACCGCGTCAAAATCCCATCGACTTTAAAAACGAATCGTCGTCCGACGATAAAAGACGCGACGACAAGACTTCCGCGCCGTCGGAAGCGTCGAGCTTTTCCGCGCCCGGGATTTTCGACGCGGCGTCGCTCGACAAAAAAAGACCTTCGACGTCGACGCCGAGATCGCCGTCGCCAAGGTTGGCGAAATCGTCGTCGCGTCGCCCGAAATCGAACGGTTTCGCGAAGCCGTGTCGCACTAAGCAACGCTCCGTCGCGTCGACGACTTCCGCCGCCGTTTGAAAGCGGTCGTTCGGATTCTTCGCCATCAACTTAGCGCAAATTTGGAGCAAATCGTTCCAAGCGTCGAGGCGTTCGGCGAAAACGCTCGTCGGCTCTTTACGCCGATGCGCGAGGAGGCGTTCCGGAACCGAGCCGTCCGGGAACGGGGGGCGGCCGACGAGGCAAAAATAGAGCGTCGCGCCGAGTCCGTAAAGGTCGGCGCGGGCGTCGAGATTATGACTGTCGACCGTTTGTTCCGGCGCCAGATAGTCCGCGGTGCCGAGAATCCGTTTTTCGCTCCCCGGCGTAACGGCGGAGCCGACGAAAAGCGCGAGACCGAAGTCGATAATCTTCACCTCTTTACGTTCGTTGACTAAAACGTTTTCCGGCTTGACGTCGCGGTGAACGAGGCCGCGTTCGTGCGCGTGTTGGAGACCGAGCGCCGCTTGACGGATATACGACGCCGCGTCCTCGTAGGGCGCCGCTTCGCCGTTTTCGGCCAACTTTTCGACAAGTTGTCGCAAGTTAAGACTGTCGAAATACTCCATCGCGACGAAGTGGACGCCGTCGCGTTCGTCGGCGCCGTAACCGCTTACAATATAAGGTGAAGAGAGCGAAGCGAGCGCCTTGGCTTCACGATGAAAACGCTTCAAGTACTCGCCTTCCGCTTTCAGTTTCGGGAGAACTTTGATTGCTTCGCGACGTTTAGTAATGTCGTGTTCGGCAAGGTAAACGGAACTCATCCCGCCGGTTCCGAGCCGCCCAAGAACGCGGTAACGACCGAGCGTAAAACCTTTGTATTTGCGCTTTAAGAGTTGGCGAACGTGCCATTCGGTCAGCAAACCGCGTTTGACGAATTCCGAAGCGAGCCGCGCCGCGTCGTCGAGCGCTTTCGGAACGGCGCGACGAATGTCGGACGCGGCGGCGTCGATTTCGCGCGGAGGCAAAAGCGCGCTGCGCTTGAGGTAATCGATGAATTCGTCGGGCGTTACGGCGGACATAGGATGCAATGCGACGCCGCGTCGAGCGGCAAAGAGGGCGGAAATCGGCGAAAAGGGAAACGGAAAACGGGGGAAACGGCGGGCGGGAACGGGCGCCTTGTCGCGCCGCCTTTCGGTTTCTATTATATATTGTCGGCGTTCTTTTTCAAGCGCCGAATCTTCGCCGCGTCGGGGCGCGACGCGGTATTTTGGCGAATTTTGGCCGGTTTTATCGTTTTTAACGGGTTTAGCGGTCGCGTTTGAAAAATGGAACGTTCAGGCGCCACGCGACGGGCGAAAAATCGAACGTTCGCGGCGGTTAACGAGCGCCGTCGACGAGGCCGCGTTCTTGAATCCAGCGGACGCCGTCTTCGAGCGTCGCGAACTCGCCGTCGAGTTGCGCTTCAAACGCTTGGCGCAAAATTTCGCCCATCGCCGGACCCGGTTTGACGCCGAGTTGGATGAGATCGCGTCCTTGAACGAGCGGTTTCGGGCCCTCTTCGACGATCTCCATACGGTCGGCGAGGTCGAACCAAACGTCGGCGCGGAAACGTATGTCGCGACTTTTCAGGATTTCGGCGATTTCGTCGCGCGTCGGAAGTTGAGCGTCCAACGGTTGCGCCGGGTTTAACGCCGGATTGAGCGTCGGCTCGGCCGCAAATTCCGTCTCGGCGCCGAGCGCGTAATCGACGGTCGGAACGTAACGCTCCGGGGCCCCGCAACCGAGCGCGTCGGAACGGCAAAGGAGCGCCCAAAGTCGGACGTTCGCCGGTTCGAGACGCTTCGCGAGGCGGCGAACGGCGCGCAAACTCGGCTCCGCGCTCGACGACATATGATCGTAAACGAGATTTTCGACCATTTCGGTTAACTTAAGCGGGGCGCGCATCCGCTCCATAAAAGCGCGGGCGAGCGGGGCGCTTGCTTTCGCGTGTCCGGGGGAGCGGATTTCGCCGTTTTCGTCGACGAACGACGCTTCCGGTTTGCCGAAGTCGTGCGCGAGCGCGGCGAACATCACGGCGGCGCGTTCCTCGTCGGTCAGTTTCGGCTCGAAGGCGCGAACGGCTTGCGCGGCTTCGCGGCAAACGGCTTTGGTATGCGTCCAAACGTCGCCTTCCGGGTGCCATTTCGGATTTTGCGCGCAACCGACGAGGGCTTTCAGCTCCGGAAACGCGTCGATCCAGCCGGTTTCGAGGAGGACGTCGAGGCCTTTGTCCGGGTAAACGCTTTTGAGCGCCCACTTTTCCCATTCGCCGTAAACCCTTTCGGGGGAAAGCGTTTCGAATTCGTCGAAAACGTCGCGGCAATATTGAACCGTTTGCGCGTCCATTTGGAACCCGAAACGGGCGGCGAACTGCATTCCTCGGAGAACGCGGAGCGGGTCGTCTTTGAAGGCGGGACCGGGAGCGCGGAGGATTTGGCGTTTTAGGTCGCCGACGCCGTCGAACGGGTCGCAAAGGGAGCCGTCGCGGCGCATGCCGATCGCATTAATGGTGAAGTCGCGGCGTCCGAACGCTTCGCGCGGGGTAATGTCGGGGTTCGTTTCGACCGAAAAGCCTTTGTGCCCGACGCCGTTTTTCGACTCGCGGCGCGGCAGGGCGACGTCGACGTCGCGTCCGACTTTCATTACTCCGAACGACTGCCCGACGATATCGACGTGAAAGGACGGCGATAAAATGTCGCGGATTTGCGTATAACTGAGGCCGTAAACCTCGATATCGACGTCTTTAGATTCGACGCCGAGAAGCGCGTCGCGGACGAACCCGCCGACGATGAGAACGTCCTTTGCGCCGCCGGCTTCAAGGAGTTCGACGATTTTAAGAACTTTAGGGGGAATATAGGGGCGCGGGAACATTGCGATTCTCCGGTAACGAACGGAAGCGAGGACGGCGTCGACGCGTTTATCGTTATATATTATATAATAATGGCGCTTTGAGGCAAGCGGGGGAGGGGCGGCGCTTTGGGCTCTTTTGAGCGACGCGGAAGGGGACGATTTGAGAGAAATAGGTTCAGACGGGACGTTCGGCGTCCTACGTCGTCTTGACGTCCGAAGCGTTTGGGCGAAAATAAAGGCGCCGCGTCGGAACGAACGCTCGCGGAAGCGTCAACGACGTTAAAATGGGTAAAGAGGAAAAAAAGGGGAGAGTGTTGCGATGGGGATTCGAGAGTTGCGAGCGGCGTACGGGCCGAAAAGTAAAGCGTCGACCGTCGTTGCGCGCGCCGTCGCCGCCGAAATTCCCGGGGGAGCGCGATTATTGGCGTTGAAGGCCGAACTTTTTGAAGCGAAAAAAGATCGACCGGAATTAACGCCGTATTACTCCGCCGTCGTCTTGGCGCTCGACGAGATGAAAACGGCGATCGCGCGAAAATACGATCTGGCGAGCGTTCGCAACGAGGAAGAAAGCTCGATAAAAAAGGGACTTTTTTGAATAATTTTTAAACGAAACGAAAATAGGTTCCGTGTTTTTTGATTAAATTTTTGCTGAAACGGAAATTTGATAAGAAAGTTAAAAGGGAGAAAAGAGGTAGAATGCGAATCGAGCGGAAACACGCTTATTACGCGACGTTGGAACCTTGCGGCGACGGCGCGTTTTGCGTTTACTTTAACGATTTTGCCGGTTGTGCGTCGGCGGGGAAAAATGAAACGGACGCGGTTGAGAACGCTAAGATTCCGTTATCGCTGCATTTATTGGCGGAGTACGAAGCGCGGCGACCCGTCCCGCGACCGTCGGCGCCGGAGTCGATACCGTTGGAACCGGGGGAAAAGACGGCGTTGGTCGAAGTCGATTTGCGCGACTTTTTTCCGGAAATTTTCCCGACGGACGCCGACGAAGGCCCCGACGTCGAGACGTTGAGCGCGGAGGATTTCGATCGTTGCGGGCGCCCGCGTTCGTTGACGCTTCCGTTGACCGAGGACGAAGCGGTGATTCTCGACGCGTTGGCGAAACGCGCTAAATTGCTGCCGACGGAGTATTTGCGTTCGTTGTTTCTTGCGCGTTATTTCGAAGAAAGCGACTAGCGATAGGACGAGGCGCGGCGAATACGAAACAACGAAAGCGTTCCGCGAGTCGGTTGGAGCGCCGAACGCCGCCGTCGCGGAAATGTTTTTAGAGCGCGCCTGTCGAGTTGTTTTAAGCTCTTTTCGAGGTTCTTGAAAAGTCCTTAGAAGGTTCTTGGAAAATACTTGTTAGCGTCTTGAAAAGTCTTTGGAAAACGCTATAATGAAAGCGTCGTCGAAGAACGGAGCGGACGACGGCGAACGCAAGGAGGGCGCAACGTCTTTAACGGCGGCGTTTGACGCCAAAACGTCGTTTGCGAACGAGCGCGCGACGGAACGAATCGAGAAGGGAAACGAAAGTAGGAAAGAAAGAAAATGACGAACGAAAATTTGGGAAATCTGAACGAAGAACAAGGAGCCGCCGTCGGCGACAAGGTGATCGCGAGTCTTGAAGAGCATAAAAAATTGGCGGGAGACGATCAAATGCTTCGGTATATCGATCGTAAAATTGAAGAGGCCGAGCGACGATGGGGGCGCAAACCGAAGTCGCCGCGTAAACGTCGCGACAAGGTGGTTCACGTCCGCTTTAACGCCGACGAATACGAGATGCTTCAAAAATATCAAGAGGCGGACGGCGACGATATGGCGGTTCTCGTTCGCGAATTAGCGGTCGAAGGCCTTTATAAGTACTTCGAAGAACAGGAGATCGTACGATCGATGATTGAAGCGCGCAAGAAGGGAATCGATTTGAAACCCGCGATGGGACATAGTTGGGAAGCGCTTTGCGACGAAATCGCTCGCCTAAAAAGAGAGGGGAAACTTAGCGTCGCGCCGGAAGAGGAAACGTCGGCGAACGAGAGCGAGGAAACTTGTTAACGTTCGGCGCCCAAATAAGATAACGCTTCCGCGACGCGGCGTTAGTCGAAAAAAGGCGAGGTAGGGGGCGGACGAACGGCGCGGCGTCGCGGCGCGGCGACGGAAAATTTTTGACGTTTTTTCAAGAAAATGGCGAAAATCGCGCGAAAAAACTTGAAACGCGGCGCCGCTTCCGGTATCCTTAAGCGAAAGCGAGCGGAAATCGGCTTCGCGTCGGACCGAGAGGCGACGGCTTGTCGGCGTTTTCGCGGTCGAAAGAACGACGACGAAGTTTTTAAAACGAGAATCGGATAATCAAACCAGCCGAACGAAAGCGTTTTGCGAGGGCGGCTTTTGAATTTTTGGATAACGTTTGAAAATAGAGACGCGACGGACCGAGTTTCGCGCGCTTCGGTTTTTGCCGACTTTTTGAAAAGTTTGAATTACGACCGATATTTGCGGTCGGGGGAACACGGCTTAATATATCGAGTTTTACCATATATCGAGCTTAACCGCTTTTTGCGAAAGGAACCGCCGAAATGAAAACGCTGAACGTTTGCATGTTGGGAACCGGATTTATGGGGCGCGCGCACTCGAACGCCTTCAATCAAGTCGGGCATTTCTTCGATTTGCCCTGCAAGCCGGTTTTGAAAGTTTGTTGCGGACGCGATAAGGAAAAGCTCGAAAAGTTCCAAAAAACTTGGGGGTACGAAGAGACCGAAACCGATTGGCGCAAGGCGATCGAACGGGACGACGTCGATTTGATCGACGTCGCTTCGCCGAACTTCCTGCATAAAGAGCAAGTGATCGCCGCCGCTAAAGCCGGTAAAATGATTATTTGCGAAAAACCGCTCGCGATGAATTACGCCGAGGCGGTCGAGATGGCCGAAGCGGTCGAAAAGGCCGGCGTCGCGTCGATGGTTTCGTTCTGTTACCGCCGCAACCCGTCGATTTCGCTCTTTAAGCAGCTGGTCGACGAAGGGCGCGTCGGACGGGCGTTCCATTATCGCGCCGTTTACAACCAAGATTACACGATCAGCCAAAAAGTGCCGGTCGGCGGCGCTTCCCTTTGGCGGCTCGACGCAAACGTCGCCGGGAGCGGCGTTACCGGCGACTTGCTCGCGCACTCGATCGACTGCGCCGAATGGATCAACGGCCCGATTAAGAAGGTTTGCGCGCATACCGAGATTTTCGTCAAGGAACGCGTCAACGCCGTAACCGGCGAAAAAACGCCGATTACGATCGACGACGCCTGCATGTTCCTCGCGATTTTTGAAAACGGGTCGATGGGGACGTTCGAAAGCTCGCGATACGCTCGCGGACGCAAAAACTTCAACACGATGGAAATCAACGGTGAAAACGGCGCGTGTTACTTCAACCTCGAAGAGCCGGAATATCTGCAATTTTTCCGTTACGCCGACCCGGAAACCGGGCGCAAGGTGGAGGATCACCTCACCGGTTGGCAAAAAATTCTCGTTACGAACTCCGAACATCCGTACATGAACCGTTATTGGGTGCCTGGAACCGTTATTGGTTACGAGCACTACTTTATCAATCAAACCGCCGACTTCCTCCTGCAAGCCTGCGGCGAAACGCCGGTCGCGCCGGTTCCGACGATTCGCGACGCGGTTCGGACGCAAAAAGTTTGCGACGCGGTCTTGCAAAGCGCTCGCGAAGAACGCTGGATTGAAATTTGAGCGGAAAAAGCGTCGTAATTTCGGCGTTTTAGGAAACGCGGTCGAGTTTTCGGCTTCCGACGTCGCGCTTCGCGGGGCGGCGTCGGAGGGCGCGCGCTTGATCGCGACGCCGTTTTGCGCGATCGAACGGCCGAAAATAAGGAATTTCCCGAATATTCCAACAAGATTTCGGCGACGTTTAATTTTCGTCGGCGATTTTTGCCCTTTTTTTTCGGAAGGAGCGTATAATTAATAAGGAAACGCGACGCGTAAGCGGGCGAGCGGCGTTCGGCGACGACGGCCTGTTCGCGGCTCCGAGCGCGAAGCGATAACGACGACCGGCGCGACGCCGAATTTTAAGGAAACGACGAGGATGGGGATTCGTTTTTATTGTCCGAACGGACATAAATTGAACGTTAAATCTGAATTGGCGGGGAAAATCGGTATTTGTCCGAAATGTCAAGCGCGTATGACGATTCCGACGGCGAGCGTTCGCGAGTCGACCGCTAAGAGAGCGCTTGCGGAAAGGACGTCGGAGGGAAGCGAACGGTCGGACGAGCAAGAGAAGGCGGCGAATTTTGACGACGGCGCCGCGACGCGAAACGCGTCCAATGGAAAGGACGCGCAAAATACGGCGGCCGTCGACGAACCGTTGGGGAAATTTTTTCTTAACGGCGACCGCGCCGAGGCGGCGTTGGGGGACGTGTTGCGCCGCGCCGTCGACGCTTCCGCGCAAGGCGAACGAGGAGCGGCGCGTTTCGACGACGCCGAACCGTTGCGCGATCCGCAGCTCGTTTGGTACGTTCGGTCGCGCGATAATCAGCAATACGGGCCCGCGACGGGCGATGTGATGGCGGCTTGGATTAACGAGCGTCGAATCGGTCCGCAAACTCTTGTTTGGCGGCAAGATTGGTCCGCTTGGCAGGAAGCCGGGCGAGTTTTTCCGGAGTTGAGACGCTTTTTTGCAG
>JAZNJF010000290.1:0-18739 GCA_045577885.1 Thermoguttaceae bacterium
TCGTCGACGCGACCTCTTCAAACGCCGCGAACGCCGCGTCGAAACGCTCCGCCGCCGAAACCGCGTCCGGAAGCGACAATCGGTAATCGCCGCGACTCGCCGAGTCGAACGCCGTTTCGAAGGCCGTCCAAATCGCCGCGTCGCAACCGCTCGCCGCTTCCTCGTTTTCCCATTTGAACGCGGCGGCAACCGGATAAGAATTGCGTTCGTAAGGTCCAAGATCGACGCAAGCGCCTGTAATTCGAGCGTTTCCGGCCAAGTCGGAGGTCAACGTTTTCCCGTCGGCGTCGACGGCGTATTCGTTCTTCCCTTTGTCGAAGGCTTGCGAGTTCGCCGCGAGCGTGTAATCGCCCTTCGCCGCGTCGGTAAAGAGCGGTTTCGACGCGATGTAAAGATAATTCTTAACCCCCGCTTTTCCCGGCGTTCGACCAAGCGGTATAACCGGAAAGAACGTTGTACGCGTCGAGCGCCGCCTTCGTTCCGACGCGGTAAACGTCCGCGAGCCCTAATCCTTTGTTAAGCGCGACGATCGAATTGCGAAGCGTTGTCGCCTCATCGTCGACATATAAAGCGACGTACAAACCGCCGCCCCATTTCGTCGCCGTATTGGCGGCAACCGCGCAGTTCGTCAGCGTCGTCGTACTATAACAAGTGAAAACGCCGCCTCCGTTGGCCGACGCTTTATTGCCGCTAATCAAACAGTTCGTAAGCGTCGAATCGCTAAAATTAGTAAAATATAGGCTGCCGTCGTTTGTCGCCAAGTTGCCGTCAACGAAGCAACGGTTCGCCAGAATCGTCGCGCCGTAATCCGCGTAAACGCCGCCGCCGTTTGCCGCCGAGTTGTCGCTAATCGAGCAGTTCGTCAACGTCGTCGCGCCAAAATCATCGTAAACGCCGCCGTTGGCCGCCGAGTTGTCGCTAATCAAACAGTTCGTCAACGTCGTCGCGCCCCAATAAACGTAAACGCCGCCGCCGTCATTTTCTTCCCATTCCTCGCCGCTCGCTTTTCCGCCGGTAATCGTTAAGCCGATTAGCTCGATCGGTTTTTCCGTCGTTCCGCCGCCAAGATAGAAAACGCGGCTAAGTTTGTTCGCGTCGACGGTAATTCCGGGCGTTTGCGTCGCCGCGTTGTAAAGAGCGCTCGCGTCGACTTTAAAACCTTGCGAAATTTCGAGTTGGCCCGACGTCAACGTAATCGTCGCGCCTCGAAGCGACGGCGCGAACGTAATCGCGTTAACCAGGGTCGCGTCCGCTCGGCGTAAAGAATCGCTTCGCGGAGCGAAATCTTACCGTCGGTCGCGTTAACGACGTCGCTACTCGTTGTAACAACTAACGACGGCGTTTCTTCGACGCGTTCTCCCGCCGGAACAAACGTTTCGCCAAGAGCAAACTCGTAAACTTCGCCGTCGGAAGCGGTTAATTTGAGCGTCGCGACGTAGTTTTTCGCCTCGTCGCCGCGTTCGTAACAATGCGCGAAGGTCGCCGCGCTCGACCGTTCGTTCAAAACCGTTTCGGTTTCGTCGCCCCAGTTCAGCGTCCAGCGCCCGACCGTGCGACCGAAGAAAAACGACGCCGCTAAATCGAACCGCGTCAATACGTTAGAGTCGTCGTCTTCCGTCGTCGTTCTCCGAACGTCGATTATCGGAACCGCGGTTTCGACGCGCAAAGTCGCCGTCGCTATCCCGCTGTAAATTCCGGATTTATCGCGTACGCGAAGCCGAATTTCGTACTCGCCCGGCCCGAACCCAAGCGCTTCCGGACTCGTCCAAATTGTCGCGTCTCCCTCCGTAAAGTTCGACGCGTCGACCGTCTCGGAACCGGTCAAATCCCAGTAATACGTCAGTTCGCCGCCGGTCGAGCCCTCCGCGCTCAAACGAAGCGCGCAGTCTTCCGTTACGACGTAAGCCGATTCGCTCCAACGAATTACATCGTCGCTTTCAATCGTAATCGACGCGGTTACGCCGGAACTCGCGTTGCCGACGCCGTCGAAAGCCACAACCTTGAACACATATTCGGCGCCGATTCCCGGAAGCGCGAAAAGTCCCGACGTTTCAGCGGTTTGCGACAACCAAAGCTCGAACGTTTTTCCGCCGTCGGTCGAGTAGTACGCGTCGTAACCAACGATTCCTGAACCGACGTCCGCGCCGCTCCACTCGACGGCAATTGTGCGCGACGTCTCGTCGCACCCGATCGAAACGATCTCGCTGGTCGGCGCGTCGGCGTCGATCGTGTTGAGCCAAGTATTCGTAACGATCGGCTCGTTGACGTCGAAAACGATCGACGCGTTCGTTTCGATTCGCGTATTGGAAGTCAAGCCGTCGTTGAGTTTAACGGAGAACGAAACGTAACCCTCGCCCGTTCCCTTTTCCTTGTCGTTCGGCGGCAGGAAACCCGCGTACGCGTCGCTCGGGAAGTGGTCGGGCGTCGACGCGACATAGCTTCGCAGGTACCACTTGACGGCGCCGGTCGCGGGATCGCACTCGACGGAAATTTGGATCTGTTCGCCGGTCGACTTCTGCTCGACGGTCCAAACGCCGTCGACGCAACCAACCGGCTCGTCGTAAATCTCGTTCCCGACGGAGATTGCGCCGAGTTCGAAGGTCGACCAATCGAACGCCTCGGAGAGCGTCGTTTCGACAAAGACTTCTTGCGCGGCGGCGGTCGCGGTCGGTTTGTTTTCGAAGTAAATGGTGAAACGTTGCGTCGCGGCGGCTTTTCCGTCGATCCAGTTCGGCGACGTAATCACCAAGAACGGCTCGTCTTGCGTTCCGACGTCGACCGTTTGGAAGTCGTAGCCGATCGGCCCGAGGATTTCGTTCGGGTCGCACGATTGCGGTTCGTCCGGATCCTCGTCGTCGCGCGGCTCGTCTTTCGGCGGATCGTCTTCGTGGCACGCACAACCCGGGTTCGTACACTGCGGCGGATACGCTTCCGATAATTTGCGCACTTCGTCGCGGAAGTCGAACATATTATTGTTGCACTCCTCGTAGAAGCGGTGGAAATCGTCAATTGACTTAGACAAACGCACTGCGTTGATAACCAAATCTGCAATGTCGCCTAGGAGGCCCAGCCTACCTATCACATTGTTTAATTTATTTTTTAGCGCGAAAATTTTCTCCTCTTGCTTTATCCCCATATCATATGCCGCCGATTTTTGCGCCTTATTATATTTTAACGCTTTGTCGGTTTGGTTTACCGCCCAATCGGCATAACCGCCAGGAACTTTTGACGACGAAGAAGGATCCGTTAATTTATCCAAGTTCTTCCAAGCCAGTTCAAAGTCTTTCTTCAAGTTGTTAATTTTCGCGCTAAGGTCTCTTAGATCATCGACAATACGCGCATACTCCTGTCTCGCCGCGTTTAACTGTCCTTTTAAGACTAGTTCAGCGGACTTGGCAAGAATACTAAACACATTGCATGCCCTATCGGCAAATTCTGAAGTGTAAGGAGTAAAGTTCGAACCTATTTCCTTGAATAATTTGTTTAACTTAGGATCTTGAAAAGACGAACCTAATTCCCAAAAATCTTTGACTAAGAACCCTATTTCGATAATCTCTTTAATCAGTCCGCCGGGCATAAACAGCAAAGCGATTTCGATTGCCGATCCCCCAAGCTCCCAACCATTTTTCTCAATTTCCTTTTTCAGTTCTTCAAGAGCGTCCAGCGATTTCTTCGCGCGGTCCCTGTCCTCTTCGGCAACGTCCAAAGTACGATTATATAAATCGTATTTTTTTTCCGCAAGAGGCGCGGTTCCGGAAACGGTAAAAACAGGAAACGCAATAACTTCGGAACTAACGTTTTGATAGTCGACGCACCCCTTATAAACGCGGCCTTCGCGAATGGAGTCGGGAATATCGAGCGACGCGACGAGAGGAACCGAAGGTCGCGCGCTTTTCGGTTTCGCGTAAATCAAGCCGTCGACGGTCGTCGTTCGCCCGTTTTGCGTTACTTTCAAACGATAGACGTTTCCGAAGAAGGTCGCGTCGACGTTCATATCGAAACTCAACGTCGCCGACGTCGCCGACGCGACGCGAACCGACGCGTCGACCGCGAACGCTCCGTCGGAGGAAACCGACTCGAGCGTCGCCGTCATTCCGTCTTGGAATCCGACTCCGACGATCGCGACGTTCGACGTTTGCCCCAGTTGGACGGCGGCGGCGTATTCTCGACCTTCCGAATCGGCGAAACTTTGTCCGTCGGCAAAACCGTAAACGTCGAACGCGTCGTCGTTTTGCGTCAACGCGCCGACGGTCGTTCCAAGCGACGCGACGAAAGAAACGTAAACGACGCGCGCTTCGTCCGAGGCGGGAACGTAAAGAACGGCGATATTTTGCGACCTCGACTCGACGTTTTGCGTCGTTTGAACGGCGCGCCAATCGCCGTCTTTAACGTCGTTGGGAACGACGACTTGCGCGCGCTTCGTCGTTAAGTCGCCCGCCGCGAGGCCGCCGGCGTTCGCGACCGTCGCGACGTAAATTTCGCGCCCAAACTCCGAAACGAGGTAAATCTCGTCGTTCCAAGCGTTTGCAACCGGCGCGCTTCCGTTGTTGCGCGTCGTCCATTCGAGCGTTACCGTTTCGCCGACCGCGGCGCTCGTCGGCGCTTTCAAGTCGACCGGCTCCAAGTCGAGCGACGACGCGGCGCCGTCCGCGAACTCGTAAGCGCCGACATCGACGTAATTTCCGTCGGCGTTCGGAGTTCCGACTCGCGCGGAGTAGTCGTCGGTAACGCGCGGCGTCCCGTCGGCGTCGGTCTCCGGAGCGAGCGTTCCGTCCCCCGCGTCAATGCAAGGCGAGCCCGCCGACAAGCGGTAATCGCCGTTTGCCGCGTCCCGGAAAAGCGGATTCGCCCAGATATTGCCGTTCGAACCGACCGCGTAAAACGTTTGCGGCCCGGAATCCTTCGGGTTCCAGAAGAGGCTGTTTTGGAAGGTATAAGGAGGCGTTCCGCCGGAGAAAAATTTATCGGAAACGTTTGCAACAACGCAATTTACAAAACTACCGTCATAGTAATAATAATTGGTGTTCGCCAAATAAGTCAAATCGTTGAAAACGCAGTTGACGTAATCGCCGTTGTGCGTCGCGTACATAGCGTCGTAAATTACGGAATTCGTCATACGTAACGACGACAATTTGTCGCAGTGCGCGCCGACAAGTTTTGAATGCGCGATAACCCCTTTGTTAAAAACGACTTGCCCGCCGTTCTTCGCGAAAATCGCGCCGTCGTCGGAGTTATTGGGATCGGCCCCGAATATGCGCGTAATTCATCTCGACGACGCCTTGCGCCAAAATTTTATTCCAGTCGCCGGAACTTGGCGACGTTTCTCCGTCGTCCCCGTTCGTATCGCCGCCGTATTGGTCGTCGTTAATCGACGTAAAAACAATAGGTTGCGCCGTCGTTCCTTGCGCGGTTAATTTTCCGCCCTTCTCGACGATCAACGACATCCCGGCGTCGAACTTCAAAATCGCGCCCGGCTGAATCGTCAGCGTAACGCCGCTCGGGACGGTCAGGTCGCCGGTAATCCGGTAAACTTGGCCGCCGAGCCAGGTTTCGCTTTGCGCCAACTTGCCGTAACACGTCGTCGGAACGTACTTAACAACGGCGCTTGCGTCAATCGTCGCGCCGTCGACTCCGGAACCGCGCCAATACGCCCCGCCGTATTTAGGCGTCGAGTTTCCGTCGTCTTGGTTCGTATCGCCGCCGACCGAATCGTCCTCGGCGCGCGTCCATACGGACTCGGCGCCCGCTTCGAGTTTAGCGCCGGTAACAAGATTTAAATAGCCGTTTTTCCAAAACTTAACGACGGTCGACGGCGCGACGGTCAGCTTTGCGTTCGCGGCAATTTCCAAAGGGCCGACAACGACGTACACCTTGTCGCTTTCCCAAGTTTCGTTCGCGTCGATCTTACCGCGTTTGACGACGACGCCCGGATCGTTGATAATCGTCCCGACGCTCGCGGTTTTCCCGACGGCGACGCCCTTTTCGTCGAAATATTCGCAAACGATTTCACCCGCGCCGTTTGCGAACTTCGTCGAATCCCAAAGAAGGGTTCCTCCGACGGCGATCGTCCCGATGAAAGTCGTCGCCGCGCCCGACGTCCAGTAAACGCGCCCCGACGTCGCGTCGTCATATTCGTTCCACGTAAGCTCGACGTCGCCGACGTATACGTCGCGTTGCGACGCGCTTACCCCGGGTAATTCGTAAGCGCCCAAATCGATCGCGCTTCCCATAAAACGTCGTTTGCCGGCCAAATCGCGCGAATCGACGGTCCAACCGACGTCGTAAGCGTATTGGTCGTCGCCTTTATCGATCGCTTGCGAACCCGACGCCAACGTATAATCGCCGTTTTCCGCGTCGGTAAAAAGCGGAAGCGACGCGTTGTAGACGTAATTGTTCGTTCCTCCGCTCCAGGCCGAGTAGCTCGACAGCGTATTATAGGCGTTAATCTGCGGATTATTTAGCACGAAAATGTCCGCGCCGTCGTTTGCAATGTTAAGCGCGACGATGGAGTTGTAAAGCGTCGTCGTACTACCAGAAGAAACGCCGCCGCCGGAAAGCGCCTCGTTGCCGCTAATCGCGCAGTTCGTAAACGTCGTCGTATCGGTAGCGTAAACGCCGCCGCCCCGTTCCGTCGCCGTATTGCCGCTAATCGCGCAGTTCGTAAACGTCGTCGTATCGGTAGCGTAAACGCCACCGCCGGAAACCGCCTCGTTGCCGCCGGTGATTTTTAGGCCGATCAGCGCGACCGGGTTATCGTTCGTCCCGCCGCTTACGTTGAAAACGCGGGACTTTTGGTTCGCGTCGACGGTAACGCCGGGGGCTTGCGTCGTCGCGTCGTAAAGCGCCGACGCGTCGACGGTTAGCCCTTTTGTTATTTCAAGTTGCGTTCCGGAAAGCGTTATCGTTTCGCCCTTTAACTTCGCGGCGAAGGTAATCGTCGAACCGGTTTCGGCTTGTTCGATCGCTTCGCGCAACGAGAGAACGCCGTCGTTCGCGTCGACGACGTCGAGGTTCGTCGTCACGACCAGGCCCGACGCCGCGGAAATCGGCTCCGTCGAAGCGGTCGACAAGAGAGGCGCGTCGAGGTAATCGCTTCCGTTCCGAACGCGATAATCGACGGCGGGTTCGCGAGCGTCGGGTCGAGCGAAACGACGCAAGACGCGTCCGCGCCGTACGAGACCGTCGACGGCGTTGGCGCGATCGCATTCAAAAGCGCGGTCGCGGCGCTCATGTCGGCGACGTTTAGTACGATCGCCTCAAGCGTCGAAAGTTCGCGTCGGGTCGACTCGGCGACCTCGGCGGCGAAATCGTCGTCGGTCGCAAACTCCGCCGCGGCAACGGCTAACAACGCTCGCTCTTTCAATTGTTCGAGTCGCGCTAAACGAGACTTTTCACGCTTCGGTCGAGGCGCCTTGCCGTTCGACTTCGGTCCGCTCTTGCGCGACGCGCCTCCGTCGCGAGTTCGACGGTTTAAGCCCAACGTTTCCATCACGTCAAATCGACGGTTCATTTTTCGACTCCCTGATAAACGACGCAAATAATAGAGATAAAATAAGGTTTTGAGAACGTTTCGAACGGCGCGTTTGCGGCGATACGCGTTCAGAAAAACGCTTTTACCGCTTTCGTTTCTCGCTGTCAAGAGGCGCCGACGATACGATAACGACGATAACGCAAGAAAATTCATCGTTTGCCCCGTCGAGGTCTACCCGAAACCGAAAAACGCGCCGTTCGCCCAAGAGTTTTCCTCGCTATCCCGCTCTTCACTTTTGACTCGAAAACGTTGTCGCGCGGCGACTTGAATATAACGTTAGATATTTCGTTTTACGCTTCACGAAGTCCAAATCGTCGTCTTACCTTTTGATTCGGCTCCGCAATACCCCTAAGCGGCAACGTCGGTTCTAACGACGATTAAGCGAAAGGTTTCGCCGTGTTTTGCTACATCACGCAGCTAAGTTCTTCGATTTTATCGTCGCGCCCTAACGGAGAAAATATCGCCGTTAATTGGCGAACGACCGGCCGTTTTTGAAGATTCCGTCGGACGCGTCAACGCAAGCTAAGTATTTGCGTTTCAATCCTTAGCAAGTAGGGCGAACGTCGTTTGCGAAACGAAAAGAAAACTACGTCGAAGCGTTGCCGAATTCAAATAAGCGCTTGAAAAGCAAGAGCTTGCCAAGCGTTTTTTTTGCGATAAAAGAGAAAGTTTGACGTTCGCAAGGAAAACGAACGCCAAACTTAAAAAAATCAAAGATTAACGCGAAGAACGTTCCCGCGTAAGTCGAACGTTTTCAACGCCGACCTCCGAAACGGGAGCTTTCGCGACGGCGCCGCGCAACGCCCAAATCGCAATTCCGAAAAACGCAAGCGCCGATCCGGCAAGACTTGCAAATCCAAAAATAATCTTCGTTCCAATCCCGAACGCGGAGCCGAAGTGAATTTCGCGCAACAACGCCTTCGATTGCTCGTCGAACGAAACGTCGCGCAACTTTTTTTCCGCGATCAATTCGCCGGAAACGCCGTCCCAATACGCGACGTCCGGCGCCGCGCAAGCCCAGATTCCGCCCGACTTGCGCTCAATTCGAATCGCTTGCGCGTTTCTGTCGACAGGAAGTCGCAAACGAACGTCGCCCGTCTTTCTCGACCGCTCGAAATCGCGCCGCAAAATCTCTTCCAACGGTACGAACGCCCCGTTTCGACGGGTCAACGCGCCCTCTTCGACCTTCTCGGAAACGTCGGGCGCCGAGCGCTCAATTTTAAGCTGCGTCGCAAGCGTCCCATGTTTCGCGCCAAGCGCAAGCGCGGCTCCGGTTAGCGTTAAAACCAGCAACGGCGCCGCGATATAAAATCCGAGAACATTGTGCAAATCGAAAAAAGCGCGACGTTTGCCCGCCGTCAGTTTCGGCGCCAACCGCGATTTTAAAAGCGAAAACTTCGCCGGAACCCAAAGCGCGACGCCCGAAACGATCAAAAAAACGCTAAAATATGTCGCGAAATCGACCAACGGACGCCCGATTTCCTTCGGCAAATTCAAGCGCGTGTGCCATCGCCGCATCGTCTTATTTATCAACGGATAGGATCGATTGGGACCGCGACCGACAATTTCGCCCGAATACGGATCGACGTCGCAAAGCAAAGCGCGCCCTCGTCGTCCGTTTAACTCCTTTAATAAGAAGTTATACGTTCGTCGCGGATCGCTCGGAATCAAAATCGTTTCCGCGCGAGCGCCGGTCGCTTTTTCCGCTCGTTCGACAACTTCGTCAAGCGTTAAACGTTCTTGCGTCGCAACGACTTGCGAGTCGACGTAATACCTTTCGGGCTCGACGACGCGAGCAATTTCGTCGCGAAAAGCGTAAACGCCGCCGGTCGCGCAAACGACGGCGAAAATCGCCGCGCACCAAAAGCCTAAAAAGCGGTGAGCGAGTCTCAAAAATTTCTTCAACTTTTGCCTCCATTAACGTTACGGTTCGACGTCCGACGCCTCGGAAGCGCGAATCGACTCGAAATAATCGCGCACGACACGGCGTCGCTCAAGCGGAATTTCCTCGGCGTCCATCGCCGCCTCAATTTGTTTTTCAAACTCGCGTTCCTTATCGTCGCGAACGCGTTGCGCTTCTTGGTTTTGCGTCGGCTCGTCGGATCGAATAATCTCTTTGGTCGATTCCCCTTCGAGGCCTTCTTGTCCTTCGACCTGAGTTAAGTTGCGCGTTGTTTGGAGTTGCGCGTCGTCGCCTCCGAGCGGATCGGCGGCGACGGTCGGCGACGCGCCCAAAGGTCGTTCGTTCGAACCGCCGCTCGAACCGGACGCGGATTTTTGTCCTTTCCCTTGTCCGGACTGGCTTTGCGGTTTCGACGGACAGTTCGCTTCGCACGTCGCGCAGGCCCCGGCGCAATTCGATTTGCAAAGTCCGAGCCGCGCCAACTGGCAATTCAACTGCTTCGCCTTGTCTTTGTTGGACTTATGAGCGCGCAATTTTCCCGCGAGCTTGCACGACGTGTTTTGACACGAGGCGCACTTGCCGCTCTGCAACTCTTCGGCCAACTGCTCCGTAAGTTGCGCCGCCTGCTCGTCTTTGCGACTGCGAATCGTCTCGGCCGCCGCCTTCAATTTGTTCGCGAGCGCTTGACGGTCGCGCACGCTCATCTTTTTGAAATCAAGCTTTTCGAGTTCGTCCGCGGCTTTTTCGTAGTCGCCCTCGACAAGCGCCTCGCCGACTTTCGACGTTTCGTCGATTTCTCCAAACGCTTCGCCCAAAGACTTTAGCGCGCGTTCCGTTCCTTCGACGTCGTACGAGTCGACCGTCTTTTGAATCTCGCGCTCCATCCGAGCGACCGTCGCCGTCGCTTTTTTCGGGTCGTCGCTCGACGCGTCGATTTCGTCGATCCAAGCGTCGACTTTCCCCGTAAGTTCTTGCAATTTCGCGTCTTCCGGATGCTCTTGCGCAAGCTCGCGAATCGCCGGCGCGACGTTTTCACGCAACTCGCGAAGAACTTCGACGACGGTTTCGTTCGGTTCGCCGACCGCCGCTTGGGACGCGAACGGTTTCCAAACCGCCGTCGTTAAAGCGATTACGCCGACGCAAAGCGCGACCGTCTTCGTCTTCGCTCGCTTCGGTTTTAGAGCGAGAACGTCGCTTGGGCGAATCGATTCGACCCGCGCGAAGCAATCTTCCAGCTGCAGACGTTCGATCGCCGTCGGCTCGCGCCCTTGCGTCTGCTTCAAGACGTCGCTAGCCGTTAAACATCTGTCGTCCAACGAGTAACGCGCGTCGATCGCCTTTTCCGAAGCGCGACGGTCATAGTCGGTCAAAAAGAGCAAAAGGAGCGTCGCGACGCAGGCGATTGCGAAAACGGCGCCGAAAAACGCGCTCGGCGCAGGCGGCGCCACGTCGCAAAGAGCGAGAACGATCGCGAAAACCGTTCCCGTAAACGACGCTAATAAAGCGCTTGTCGTCGTCGCTTCCAACGCGGCGCGATAAAAAAAACGTCGACGCGTTTGGCGAATCAAACGTCGAAAATTTTCCAAACCTCGGCCAAATTCATTATTATTGCCGTCCATCGAGTCGAATCCTTATTATTGTTGTTTTGTTAATCATCGATTTTATAAGAGGTTAAACGCCGCAAGTAAACGTCTGCAACGAAAGCTAAAAGCGCGACGCAAAGTAAAATTCCTCGCAACGAAATCGAAACTTTCGCGTCGTTGCGAACCTTGAAAGTCTCGACAAGCTCCTTAGGCGACGTCGCGTAACTTCCACCCGATTTTTCCGCTATTTCGCGTAAAAGTTTTTCGCCGACGGGCGCGACGTCCCCTTCGCGTCCTTTCGGCGCGACGAAAACTCGACTTCGGGAAGCGACGCGCTCTCCTCCGACTACGGAAATCGTTTGCAACGCGTATTTTACGCTGGAACGAATCGGAAACGACGCTTCGTAAATTCCAGGCGCGCGTTGCGGCGTCGACAATTCGACGCGATTTCGCGAAGCGTCGACGACGACGGTTTGCGTTTCGGCCCCGTTCAAAAATTGCTCGTATTGGTCGCGCAGATCAAGTCTAACCGTCGCCGAATCGTCCTTTAGCTTGACGTCTAAACGCGCCGTCGAGTCGCTTGGACGAATCGCGAACCGAACCGTTTGCGCCCAAAAGCGCGAAAATTCCGGCCAATCAAACCACTCGGCGGACCAACGCCCGTCGACGTCCGACGTAAAAGCAACCGCTACGCCGAGCCCGTATCGCCAATGAGCGAGAAGCGGCTCGCCGGTTTCGGTCGTCAAAACGATCTCGCTCGTCGCTTTCGGTTTTGCGACGACGTTTCCGAGAAGAGGCGGCGCCGTTTCGAAATCGATTCCCTCTAACATCTTTAATCTTCCGACTTCCGGCGTCGGCAAAAACGGTTCTTCATTCAACGCGGAACGGTCGGCGAGCTTCGTTTCGCGCGCAAAAATCTGCGGAACCGCCTGCGGATCGTCGCAATGATAAAAACGCCCCGCGCCGTCGGCGGCCAATTTTTCCAGCAAAAAACGGTCGCAATCGCCGATTCCAACGGCGGAAACGGAAATATCCGCGTCGACCGCTTTGCGAATCGTTTTGTCGTAATCTCCCGGAGCGCTTTTTCCATCGGTTAAAAGGATGATATGCTTAAACTTAGCGTTGACTCGCGATAAATCGTCGGCCGCCTGATTCAACGCCGCGTAAATATTCGTCGAACCGGAAGCGACGATGGAGCCGATCGTTTCCGAAATGACCGACGGCGACGTAACCTGTTGCAACGCGACAACTTCGCGCGGAGCGTCGTCGAAGGCGAGCACCGAAATAAAATCGCGCGGCGAAAGAAGCGCGACGACGCCTTTGGCCGCGTCTTTTGTCAGTTCCAACTTGTCGCCTTCCATCGAACCCGAACGGTCGATAACTAACGAAATAGCGAGACTTGGTTTTTCTTTCTCCTTTTCAAAATCGGAGCGAAGCGGCAACACGTCGTCGAGGGGCGACTTTGCGTAACCGCCGAGCCCGAACGACGAATCGCCCCCCAACGCCAAAAAACCGCCGCCAAAATCGCGGACGTAAGCTCGAATCGCCTCCATTTGACGCAATGTCAAATCGGTCGCCGCGACGTCGGAAAAGACGACGGCGTCGAACGCGTCCAATTCGGCGACGTCGTCCGGAAGTCCTTCAATTGGGCGGAGTTCCGTTTGGACGTATTGCGAACGAAGCGCGGCGGCAAAATTACGCAAATTCGCCGGTTCGGCGGCGACAACCAAAAGACGCGGTTTCCCCTCCGCGACGACGATCGCCGAAGCGACGTTGTTGTCGGCAAACGTATCTTCTTCGGTTTCAAGACTTACCGAAATTTCAATTTCTTTCGCGTCCCCTTGCGGCGCGACCTCCTGCTCAAAAATGTTTTCGCCGATAGTAATGTCAACTTCGCGGCTTGAAATCAACGCGCCGTTTTGAAAAAAGGCGATTTTTCCCGTCGTTTCGACGGAGGCGCGTACCTTGGCTTCGACGCGGAACGGCTCGCCTTCTCTAACCTGTTTAGGAGCGACGACTTCCGAAACCTGCGTCTCCGGTTTTTTCGACGGAGTCAAAGGCGAAGTCGAAATGGCGACGCCTCGTTCGGAAGCGATTTTCGCCGCGTCTCCCGCCGTTTCGACGCCGTCCGAAAAAAGAACGACGCGAGTTTCGCAGGTCGGATCCGCCGCTGCCAAAGCGGTTAAAACCGCCGATTCCAAATTCGTTTCGTTTCTTTCGCTTGCCGAAAGTTCGACCGCTTCGTTCGCAACGCGCGACGCAAAGTAAAACTTCTTTATTCTAACGTCCGCGTCCAAAGACGTTACGTCGTCGACAAATTGTTCGACTTGCGACGCGGCGTTTTCGTCGATTGAAGCGCTAGCGTCGACGAGAAAGATCGCCTCGCGACGTTTCGAAGCAACGCCTAAAGTCAAGCCCGCCAAGGCAAATACGACCGCCAAAACAACGACGACGCGAGAAAAAACAAGCGTCGCCATCCGCGCCGTCGAAAAATCGAGCGCCGAACGCCGCCAACTAAACCAAACGACGACGCCCAACGCCGCCGCGGCCCAAAGAAAATGAGGATGCGTAAAATAAATCGTCATACGCGCTTTCCGTGCAGTCAAAAAGCCAATAAATCTAACGAACGCAACGGTTAATCGATTTTACGTCGGCAATACCAATAAAATTCGAGGAGAGCCAAAACCAACGCGAGCGACGCGAAACCGCGCCAAATCGGAAACCCGTCGACGCCGCTCGCTCTTTCGACGTAAACCTCCGATTCGTCGAATCTTGCGCTCGCCCTTAAATTCGATTCCGCGCTCGTTTCGCTTGAAAAAACGAGGCGTTCGTCGTTTGCTTCGTCGGCTCCGCCGCGAACGACGCCCGCGACGTTTGCAAACAAAATCGGAAAAATCGTTCGCGTCGGGAGCGCGCCTTCCGAACACGAAAAGTTAAACGCCCAAATTGACGTCGCGTCGTTTTCGAGCGAAAAAATCAGCGGAGCCTCCGGCGTTTTTACCCAAACGGTCGGCTTTACGTTGTTCGCAAACTCAATAGAGCGAACGCCTTGCAACGGAACGTCGTCGAATTTTAAAAAGCGAGTCGGCCTTCCCTCGCGCACGTCGGAATCCGCGAAGGTTTCGTCCGCCGCGTCGCCGACGGAAAAAAATTCGGCGCCGCTCGTCGGATTTACGAGAAGTATCCTACCTTGCGGCAAGGAGTTAGGAACGTCCCCGCAGATTACCAGCAATTCGCCGTCGTTCAGCGTTTCCGGAACGGATTCGATTTCCCGAAGCGTTACGTTCGGCAACGAGCTAAAAACAGCGCTCGTAAAACGCTCGTAAGTTCCGTATAACAAAACGGTTAGCGTCGGGAAATCGCGCAATTCTCGCCGCGCGACGTCGTCTTGCGACAACGCGTTTCGCTCGTCGGAATCGAGAATCAAACGCGCCGTCAATTCGCCGCCCAAATTCGACTCCGTTTTCAAAAACTTCGCAACTCGTTCGTTCGCGGCCAGTTCCAGAGGAACGACGTCGAGTAAAGCGCCGTCGAGTTCCAATTCGACTTCAACATTTGACGCCGCGTCGCTAAAATTCGCGACCTCCAACATCGTTTCAAAAACCCCGTCGCCGCCCACGCCGCGTCTCGTTTCGAACGCGACGAGCCCGACGTTCTCAAGCGGCTCGCCGATTTTTTTAAACGCAACGTCGCCGCTAACCAACGAATCGGCAATTGTTTCCGCATTCTCAAAACAACCGTCGGACACGACGAGCGTCGCCGCTTCGCCCTTGCGCGTTCCTTGAAAAAATCTCGCCGTTTCAAGAGTTCGCGCCATTTCACAAGGCAAGTCGGTCGCGACGATTCGATCGACGCGGTCGTTCAACACGGCGACGTCGTTCGTGAATCCGCAAACGACTTTCGCTTTTTCGGTCGTCGTTAAAATCAAAACTTGCGTTTCAGAACTCTTGTTAGCAATAACGTTACGAGCGAAATCTTTCGCAAGTTCCAAACGCGTTTGTCCGTTCTTTTCGACGGCGTTCATACTGCGAGAATTGTCGAGCGCGAGAATCAACGCCGACGCGTTTTCGACGTTTTTCGGAACAGGATCGACGAGCGCGCCAATCAACGCCAAGGTAATCGTCAACGCCAAAAGCAACGCTAAAACATTGCGTATTCGGAAGTTACGAGAAGTCGAAAACGTCCGTTCCAACGCGCCTTCCCAAAGGAACATCGACGCGACGCGGCGTTCCCGAAGTTTGCGCTTCACCAAATAGGCCAAGGCGACGACGGGCGCCAGAGCCAAAAACCAAAGCGCTACGCTGTTAGCTAAAATCATTTATCGTCCTAACCCATTGTCGCGAGCTATATTAAGTAAAAAAGAATCGAACGGCGCGTCTGTCGACGTCTCGTAAAACCGCAACCCGCGTTTCACACAAGCTCGACGGTTCGATTCGACAAACTGTCGAAATCGTTTTTTATATCTTTTTAACACGGCGTCGTCGATCGTAAGTTTTTTTGTCGCGCCAGTTTCGACGTCGGTGAAAACAAAATCGCCGCGCAGCTTCGGTTCGGCTTCGAACGGCTCGTAAATCTGCAAAATCATCGGTTCAAAACGTCGGGCAAGCAGCTGTTCTAACGCGCCGTCGATACCGTTTTGGTCGAAAAAATCGCCGATAATAATCGCCAACCCCGGTTCCTTAATTTTCGCCAACGCGCCGTTAACCGCCGACGCGACATTGGTTTGCGCGTCCATCGGTTCAAGCGTTTGCAAAAATCTCGCGACCTCTAAAAATCGATCTTTGCCGCGGATCGAGGGTAAAAATCGCCCGGGTTTGTCGGCGAACGGCACGATCGTCGTCGTGTCCGATTTCGCCAGCGAAATATACGCAAGCGCCGCTGTTAAACGCTTTGCGTAAACAGCTTTCACCGCGTCGCTCGTCTCGCCCATACTTCGCGAACAGTCGAGAAAAAGATAAACGCGGAGGTCGCCCTCTTCCTCAAAGCGTTTGATCAGCGGCGTTTCGAAGCGAGCGTAAACGTTCCAGTCGAGATTGCGCAGATCGTCGCCGTAAGCGTATTCGCGATAATCGACAAACTCTAAACCGCCGCCTAACATAGCGTTGCGACGCGTTCCGCTTCGATTTCCCGCGAACGTTTTATTGGAAACGAGCGACAGAAACTCGAATTTTTTAAGCGTTTCCGAATCAAACATTCGTCGAGCGCCCTCAAATTTTTTCGTTGCGCAACACGTCGGCGACCAGGTCGTCGGTCGAAACGTTTTCGGCGCGTCCTTCAAAATTCAATACGAGACGATGTCGCAAAATCGACGGCGCAACGCTCGCAACGTCTTTGGCGGCAACGTTATAGCGACCGTCGAGCGCGGCGGTAATTTTCGCGGCGCTCGACAAAGCCAAAGCGGCCCGCGGGCTCGCGCCGTATCTCACGAACTTCCGAATTCTTTCCGGCGCCGCCGCTTCGTCCGGCGACGTGTTTTTCACAATGCGAACCACGAGCGAAATCAAATCGTCGGCCATCGGAATCGTTTTCGCAAGTTCTCCCATATCAAGGATTTCAGAAGTCGTTACCACTTGACGCAACGTCGAAGGATCGCGCGTCGCCGCCAAACGAACGATATCGAACAGCTCTTCGCTCGTCGGAAACCGAGTCGACGTTTTGCAGAAAAATCGGTCTAACTGCGCTTCCGGCAAGGGATACGTTCCCTCCATTTCGAGCGGGTTCTGCGTCGCCAAAATGAAAAACATACCGTCGAGCTTTCGCGTTTCGCCGCCGACCGTAACCGAGTGTTCCTGCATCGCTTCGAGAAGCGCCGATTGCGTTTTCGGCGTCGCGCGGTTGATTTCGTCCGCAAGAACGACGTTCGCAAAAATCGGGCCCTTTTGGAACTCGAAATATTTTTTACCGAACTCGTTTTCCGCCAACACGTTAGTTCCGGTAACGTCGGCCGGCGTTAAGTCCGGCGTAAACTGAATCCGCGAAAAAGTTCCGCCGACCGTTTGCGCAAACGCGCGAACCAAAAGGGTTTTACCAAGGCCCGGCAACCCTTCGTATAATACGTTGCCTCCGGCGATCGCCGCGACGATCGTTTCGCGAATCGCCTGCCGCTGACCGACTAAAACTTTGCCGATTTCTTCTTCGAGCGCCGTCGCTTTTTCGCGAAAGCGAGTCAATTTTTCTTTTAAATCTTCGTTCGACATCCTAAGCCAACTTGCCGCAAGTCTTGCAATCTAAGCGTTTTAAACAGACCGACTATTCTTCGCAACCGTTTTCGCAATCGGCCGCGCCCTCGCTTTCGCACTCGCTCTCGCAGTCGCCGTCTCCGTCGCACGGCAGACCGGAATGCGGGCAGATTTTCACCGTGCCGTCGTTCGAAGCGGCGGCGGTTCCCGAGGCGTTTTGCGCGCTCGCGTCTTGCTTGGCGCTCAACATCGCGACGCCCATAACGCCAAACAACGCGACAACGACGGCCAAAGCGATCAAATTCTTTTTCATTTTTTCATCCTTTACAACGTTTAAAATTTTAGTGTTAAGTTAAATTATTGTTCATGTTGCCTCGATTCGTCGCAACGTTCTAACAATGAACGAATCGTTTCGAAATAACGCGTCCATTCCGGCGTCGCGCCGTCGAGGTCGTCGAAACGTTCGGCGATCTTACTGTCCGCTAACGCTTGTCGCAATTTCTCGCTTTCGCCAATCTCTAAGGCCAGCTCTCCCAAGGTTTGCGCGTGCAGTTCGAAAGTCGCCAAACTTTCCAAAGTTCCCGAAACTCGGCGATTCGACGCGACGTCGGCGACGGCGGCCAACCGAAAAGTCTCGCGCAGTTTTTGGAAAGTTTTGTCGACGTATTTCGTTTTAACGTCGGCGTTTGCGCTTTTGGCGCCCAGCGGATAAATCTTCGAAATATAATACGGTTCGTACACGGGATGCCGATTTTCCGCAAAACTTCGCTCGTAAAGTTCGAGCAAAAGTTCGTCGTATCTTTCACGCGACGTCGCGTCGACAAAATACTCGAAAGCGAGACAAATCGAAAGCGCGTCGTTCTTAAACCCAGGCGCGCAAAAGGCTTCAAAACGCTTCGAGTCTTGCGCGACTCGAGCGGCCTCGTCCGCGCGCCCCAAGCGAAGCAAAGTCGAAATCGTCAACGCAAGGCAACCGCTTTGACGCGCGGGATTTTCGTCCGGACGCTCGGCGTAAAAAGCGGCGAATTCTTGCAGACGCGCCAAAAACTCTTCGAGCGCCGAAGCGTCTTTTTCGGGGTCCAACATTTTAAGGGCGACGATCGGCGCCGTTTCGGGCTGCCGGTCGTTCCAAAACACGACGCGGCAAACGTCTTGATAATCGGGATAAGGTTCGTCCGCTTCGGCGTTTGGAGCGACTGCGTTCAGGAACCAATCGCGCAAATACGGAAAAAATCGCGAGTCTCCCGACGTCGCTAACAGCCGCGAACCGGACGTTTGCAACGCGAGCTTCGCTTCTTGCGACGTCGCGCCGCTCCACAGACGCTCGATTAACGCAAGTCCTTTTTCCGCAACGCATTCATCTTCGGCGGCGAGAAGCGCGATTTTAAAAGCGGGCGCGGCGAACGGCGCCAACGTCTCGACTTCTTGCGCTTCCAAAAACGCGACGTCGTCGGCCAAGGTCCAAAATTCCGGTTTTTCCGACGCCGAAAAATAGACGTCGATTTTACGCGCAAACGATTTATTCAAAAAGGTTTTAAGTCGG
>JAZNJF010000291.1:0-5213 GCA_045577885.1 Thermoguttaceae bacterium
CCAACTTGCCTAAATTAACGCAGTTTTTCCGCATAACTCAACCTTTTTTTCTCGCTCAAGACGCCGGTTTGCAAGGAGTTCGCGTTTTTATTTGCCTCAAACGCGCGCTCGAACCGCCGCCTTCGCGACGTTCAAAAGAAGTCCACAATTTCAATCGACTCTACGTTTCTGTGAAACGTTAATCCGATTTTATCCGCCGCGAAACGGCAAGTCAAGCAAAATCGCGTTTTCTTTCTAAAAAAAATCAAAATTTTTTTGCCGCGCCGCCGTTAACTGCCGCCGTCCGCCGTCGCCGCCGGTTTTTCGCTCGTTTTTCAATCTTTTCAAACGCCGCTATTTTTCCGCCTTCAACGCCGCTTCCAAACGCCGCCCGATTTCCCGCGCCAACCATTGCCGAGCGTCGTCTTTTCGCCTAATTTTATCCTCTTTTTTAACGTCGCTCCCCCAATAAACGCCGCGTTCTTCTTCGTAAAACTCGGTTAACGCGCCAATTTTCAACCAAGTCGGGTTGCCCGGTCGCCCTCCCGCGCTTAAAAAGCCGACGTCGCAACCGTCGGGCGCGCCCCAAACGTCGACGCCCTTCATCCGACAAACTTTCGTTCCTAAAATTTTGACGTAAAGAACTTTCGCCGCTTGAAAAAGAGCGTTGCAACGGTCGAGCCGATACTCAAGAAGCGACGCCAACCGTTCCCGCCAATCGTCCGAAAGCGCGTCGGAACGCGTCGCGGGCGCAAATTCGCCGCTCGCTTCCTCCCCTTCGCTCGACGTTCCGTTTTGAACTTCGGCGATCAGTTCGTCCAACTCGCCCAACCGCGGGAAGTTATGAGCCCGAACGCCGTCGAAATTAAACCCGTAATTTAAGTCGTCTTCCAACCTTTGAAAATACTCTTCGGCTTTTTGACGCGCCCTTCTCTCGCTCGCCGGAATCTTTCGCAACGCCGCCTTGCAACGTCGCCCGATTTCGCGCGATCGCGTTTCACAATATGGAACCAACGCCGCCCGACCCGCGTCAAAAATCAAATTTTGCGTCGCAGATTCCGAGCCGCCGCCCCGCCTCGCCTCCTCAACGCGCCAACAGACGGGAACCCGAAAGATTCGCGGGTCGGAGTCTTCCGGATCGAAGCCGTCTTTTCTTCGCCGCAGTTCTTCGAGTTCCGCCGCCGACGTTTCCGGAAACTCGCCGTCCCAATATTTCTCGCCTCGCGCGTCCGCCTCTTGCGCCAACCGCTCGAGCCGCGCTCGCGTCTCGTAAAACCGCGCGACTTCGTTCGCCGCCGCCAAAAACGGGTTTTCCTCCTCCGGCCCGGCAAAATCGAGTCCGAAGTTGAACTCCGCCGCCTCCGCCAACCGCGCCGCCAAACGCGGTTCGATCTCGGCGACGGGCCCGCGCCATTCGCTCAAACTCCCCAAATACCAAGAGTAAACGCGCGAATTGTCTCTTGTCCGCCGATAAAAGAACTCAAAATCTCGCGAAAACGGATCGTCGTAACGCGCCAAGCGATAACCGCCCTCGAAATAGTCGCGCCAACTCTCCTGAACGCAACGCTCGCCGAAGCGAATATCGCCGGTTTCGCAGTCGAGCCAAACGCCGTCGCTCCAGCTCCCGAACCGCTTTGTTCGAACGTCTTTCAAACGCCAATAAATCTTGTCCGCGCCGCGCTTTACCAGGCTCCGCGAAAGGTTCCGAAAGACCGGAATCTCTTCGTCGCGCCCCTTAATTTGCCGATACTCCACTTCTTTCGCCATCTCAAATTTGCTCCGTTTTTCAAACTTTTCAAACGCCGTTGTTTTTCCGGTTCCAAGGACGCTCGACCAAAACCGCTCGATTTTCAAACATTTCAAACGTCGTTATTTTTTCGCGTTCAAAGCCGCTTCCAAACGCCGCGAAATTTCTCCCGCCAACCAATGCCGCGCGTCGCGCCGTTTCTCGATTTTCTTCTTTTTTTGCACTCCCGAACCCCAGTATTCGCCGCGTTTAAGCTCGTAAAAATCGGCGATCGTTCCCAATTTCAACCAGTTCGCGCCCTCGGACGGTCGCTCCGCGCAAAGCGCCGTCGTATCGCAGCCGGGCGTTACCCAAACGCCGAGTTTCTTCATGTTGCGAACCGGAGTCCCGACGACGGCGGCGTAAACGGTTTTCGCCGCGTCGAAATACGCGCGGTAACAGTCGTAACGGAAAGCGATTAGCGACGGAAGTCGTTCCCGCCAATCGTCCGAAAACGCGTCGGAACGCTCCGCCCCGTAATCGAAGACGGTTTCGCCGTTTTCCGTTTCGACGCTCTTCGGCGGCGCCGTTCGCCCCGACGTTCCGGCCTTCGCGACGGCGATCAAATTCTTCAGCGTCCCGAGAAAAACCGGTTCTTGATCCGACGACCACCAACTGTTGTAAAAGTCGAACCAACGCGTCAACGCGCGACGCCGCTCCTCGCTCTTCGAAAGAGCCAGATACGATTCCGTCTCTTTCCACCTTTCCACCCAATACTCCTCGCCATCTTTTCCCAATTTCAACGAGGAACAATAGAAATAGACTTTTAACGGTTCTTCGTAAACGACTTCTCCGTCTCGGCCAAACCGCCAAAATTTCTTGACTTCCGCGACGTTCCAGTAAATCGGAATATCGCTCTCGTCGGTTTCTTCGCTCTCGTTCGCGGGCTTTTCTTGGTTCGACGTTTTCTTCTTTTTCGGAACGTATTTCCCCTTTTCCTCCTCCGCGAACGCGTCGTTACTCCAATAATCGAAACGGTTTTCGTCGTTTTCTTCGTTCGCTTTCACTTCCGCGCGCCAGTCGTCGAACGCTTTATCCGCCCAATATTTAAACTCGCTTTCGTCATCGGAGTCGGCGGCGTTTTTCCGTTTTTCCTCCGCTTTTTTGCGACGAAACGCCTCGCGCGCCTCGTAAAACCGAATAATTTCGTTCGCGTTCTTCAAAAACGGGTCGTCTTCCGCCTCCACCTCGGGCCCGTCGAAACCGAATCCGAAATTGAACTCCGCCGCCTCCGCCAAACGCGCCGCCAAACGCGGTTCGATCTCGGCGTCGGGTCCGCGCCATTCGCTCAAAACGCCCAACGGCCAAACGTGAACCGACGCGTCCCAATGTTTCCGCGCGCCCAGATAAGCGAACGGTTCGTCGGAATAGCGAAACTCTTTATCGAACGGATTCCAAGACGGCGGAGGCGAAAACGGCGTAAAGAAATACGGCTCCGAGAAATAAGGGGGCTTATACGCAATCCGGCTCGGATATTTGTATTCGTCGCTCGTTTCGCTCCACCGCTTCGCGCTCTCGATCTCGTCGTCGTAAACGTCGCGCCAGCCTTCCCTTACAAAGCGTTCGCCAAAGCGGACGTCGCCGGTTTCGCAGTCGAGCCAAACGACGTCGTTCCAGCTTCCCAAACTCTTGTCCGCCGTCGCTTTCATTCGCCAATAAATCTTGTCCGCGCCGCGCTTTACGACGCTCCGCGAAAGGTTCTCAAAAACCGGAATCTTCTCGTCGCGCCCTTTAATTTCCCGATACTCTACTCCGCTCGCCATTTTGCCCGCCGCTTTCTTTTCATCAAAAATTAAACGCCGCCGACGCCGCCGCTTTTCGGACGCCCGCGCCCTTCGACTTGCTTACCATTATCCTCCCCAATTTTACCGACGTCAACTCGAGGTAGGACGCCCGGCGTCCCGCCTCCGCAATTTTTTTCGCCGCGCCGTCTTAATCGAACGCTCGAACCGCCGACCAAAAAAGCGTTCCGAGGCGCGAACCCCGGAACGCTTTCCAACGCTAAACCAAGTTTTTCCGCAACTTACAACCGTCGCGCCCAAACGCGATACAGGTAGTAAGCCGCGACCGCAAGAGCGACCAAGCCGATCGCCCGACGAAGAACGTCGCCTCGACCGCGCGCCGCGCCGTAATCGAGATACGGTCGAACCGCCGCGATCCAGTATCCGGCCTGTTTCGCGTCGGCCGCGCTAATCCGTTCCCCGGCTTGCGCTTGCGCTTGCAACTTCGCGAGGAAAAGCAACTTTTCGACGATTCCCTTGGGCAACTCCCCCGCCGCCGCGCTCGTCTTTTCCGCCAAGTCGGCCCCTTGCGCGTCGAAATTTTCGCTCAACAGCGCCTCGAAACGCTTCGTCTCTTGCAAAATTTTTCCCGCTTTGCTCACTAGCTCCGCCTCCCAAACCCGATTTAAACAACGATTTTCAAACAATTCAAACGAACGGGAAAAACCGGGCTTTTCCGACGTTTCCCGTCCGCTCCGCTCGACGCTTCATTCGGCGCAAGGAACAAAGCCGCCCGCCATCGCCCAAGCGATTTTGATCGCGTCGGCGCCGGTCGGTTTCAGCGTTCCGTCTTCTTGATTAATCGCGAAAACGAACGACGTCCCGGTTTTCTTATTGCAAACGATCAAATAACGACCGGTCGGGTCGATCATAAAGTACCGCGGGAACTTGCCTTGCGTCGAAACGCGGTCGACCAAGCGGAACGCGACCGTCGCGTCGGCGGCAAACGGAACGTCGGCGAGCGTCGCCGTCGCGTCGAACGCGACCAACGTGTTTTGCCCGCGGTTCGTCCCGTAAACGATCGTTTTACCGTTCGGAAGCGCGACTTTGAAAATTTCCGCCGTTTTGTTGCCGTACGTAAATTTTTCGCCGTCGACCAACGACTCTTCGTCGGTCAATTTTTGGCGATAATCCGGCTCGATCGTCGACCAAACGCCGAGGACGCCGGGGTTGCCGAACTCGAAATTCGGGCGGAAAACGGACAGGGTCGAGTCGAGTTCGTTTAAGACGTAAACGACCAAATCGCCGTTTTTAGCGGTCGCGAAATCGAGGTGGCGCGGACCGGCGCCGGCGGGCGTTTGCAGGAACGGAAGTTTCGGCTCCGCTTCGAGCGCGCCGGTTTCTTCGTTCAGGCGAGCGACGTAAACTTTGTCGCTTCCGAGGTCGCACATCAGAACGCGCCAAACGCCGTTCGACTCGGCGAAATACGCCGCGTGTCCGAACGGTTGGCCTTGACGGCGCTTGTTCGGCCCGGAGCCTTGCCCTTTGTATTTGGCGGTTTGCGCGGCGAGCGAACCGTCGGCGTTCGTCTTGTAAACGACGAAGTCGCCGCTAACGTAATTCGCGACGGCGACGAACTTTCCGTCCGGGCGAACCGAGACGTGACAGGCGCCCGCGCCGTCGGTTTTCAGGAAGTTCAAGACGGTCAAATCGCCGGTTTTCGGGTC
>JAZNJF010000292.1:0-3751 GCA_045577885.1 Thermoguttaceae bacterium
AGTACGATATGCAAGACCGCGTTACGATTCCGATTCCGATTATCGGCTGTCCGAGCGAAAGCGGCGAACGCTCGTTCACGCACAAGTCGGGCTGGAACTGCGTCGGCGGGAACTACGTCGTCTGCACCGGTTCGGCGACGGACTTTAACCGTTGGAACGGCGCTACTTCTTGGCAAGTCGAGGGTCTGCGCACGGACGGTCTCTTCCACTGCGGCGGTCATACGAATATGGCGACGACGACCGACGGAACCAGCAATACGCTCGCGATTTCCGAAGCGATTTGCGGTTCCGGCGAAGACGCTTGGTACGGCAAAGTCGACGACAATCAAATGGGCCGTTATATGCTCCGCGACTCCGGCTCCCTTTCCGCCGTCCAAGAGAGCCCGGCGGCGCTTCGCGCTTACGTCGAAAGCGCGATGAGCGGCGACGGCGCGGTCGATTCGTCCGGCGGTTCCCCGCGTTGGCGTTGCGACCGTTTGTTCCCTTGGGTCGCCGCCCGCCATTGGGCGTCCACCTTCCAAGCGTTCCACGCGCCGAACGACGCCGCTCCGGACGATTGGCAATACGCTCGTTACGCGGCCCGCAGCTGCCACAACGGCGGCGTCAACGCCGGAATGGCCGACGGAAGCGTTCGTTTCGTCGCCGACACGGTGAATCTCGACGTTTGGCGCGCCGCGGCGACCGTCTCCGGCGGAGAAACCGAAAGCCTCTAAACCGTTAAAAGTCGCGCTTTCCGCTCGAAGCTCGCGCCGACGTTGCGAAAAAAATCGTTAAAAATCGCCAAAAGCCCGCGCGAGCCGTCGACGGAAAGCAGTTTTTGCGTTAAAATAAGAGCGACGCGGCGTTTAAGCGGACGTCGTGTTTTTTTCGACTTTTCCCCTTTTCCGCTTTCCTTATTTTACCAACGGAACGTTTCGATGAAATTCGCGCCCCTACGTCGTTTTTTTTACGAACTTCACCTTTGGCTCGGCCTCGCAAGCGGGCTAATCCTTTTCGTCGTTTGCCTTAGCGGTTCGCTTTACGTTTTCCGCGAGGAAGCCCGCCGCTTGGTCGCGCCGGAACAGTTTTACGTCGAAGCGACCGACGCGCAACGACTTAGCGCGGACGCGATCGTCGAAAAAGTCGAAGCGGCCAAACCCGGCAAAAAAGTCGGTTCGCTGACGATTCCGGAATCGCCGACGCGGACGGTCGCCGTCGTTTTGAACGACGCGCCGAAAAAAGGCGAAAAAGCCCCCAAAGGCAAAGGGAAAGGCGGCGAAAAAGCCGGAACGAAGCCCGAAAAAGACGCGGCGAAAGGCGGCGAAAAAGCGGGGCAAAAACCGCAGACAGGCGAAAAAGGCGGCGGTAAAAAGCGCGGCGAAACGATTTACGTTAATCCGTATACCGGCGAAATCGTCGGCGACGGCAAAACGTCGGTCGACGAATTTTTCGGCTTCCTGATGCGACTGCACCGTTGGCTTTGCCTCCCGACCGAAATCGGGCGCCCGATCGTCGGCGTCGCGACGATTATTTACGTCGTTATTTCGTTGACCGGTTTGGTCTTATGGCTCCCGCGCACGGCGGCGGCTTGGCGTCGCAAGGCGACTTGGAAAACGGCGCTGAACGTTCGCGTCCGTCGCGGCGGTTGGCCGCTCGTTTTCGACCTGCACAACGCGCTCGGTTTTTACACGCTCCTTCCGGCGTTAATCCTTGCGCTGACCGGGCTTTGCTGGTCGTTCGGCTGGTATCGCGACGCGGCGGGAGCGGTTCTCGGCGAAGCCCCGTTCAAAGCGAAAACCGAAAAACCGGAGTCGCTGACCCCGCCGGACGGTTCGCCGCGCCCCGCGACGCTGGAAGAGTTGATCGCGAAACACAACGAACTCGACCCGGGCGCCGGCGACGTAACGATTTCGATTCCGCAAGACGAATCGACCGCGACGACGATCCAAAAAGGACGCGTCGACGGCTTCTTCGCGCTCGCCGTCAAAAACAAAACGCAATGGGATCGCCTTGACGCAAGCGTCGTTTCGGTCGAGCGTTACGGCAAAACGGTCGAGGTCGAACGCTTCGCCGACAAGCCGTTCGGGGCGAAAATCGCGTCGTCGATTCGGGCGCTTCACTTGGGCGAAATCACCGGGCTTTCGTCGAAAATTTTCTTCTTCGTCGTTTGCTTGATCGCGACGAGTTTTCCGGCGACCGGCGTCGCGCTTTGGGCGCATAAACTCCGCGCTCGCAACAAGAAACGCCAAGCGCAAACCGACGGCGACGCCGCGTCAAAATCCGACCCCAAAACCGACGGCGACGCCTCGTCGAACGCCGTCGACGAAACGCCGACCGAAGAAACGGTTTAACGCCGTTTCCGCTTTTTCCCTTCTTGACGAACGGACGCCCGCGGTTCGCCGCCGACGTCCGTTTTTTGCGCCCGCGAACGTTTTCGCCCTTGCGCTCCGCAAGAAAACGAGTAAAATAAACGAAAATCGCCGCTCAAAACGCCGGAGAATCGCCGCTCTCCGCGCCTCGCTCCGCCGCTTCGAGCGTTTCGCATGCCCCCCGAACATTTTACGCAAGGTTTTCGCTCGCAATGTATTACGTTACGCCGATCGAGCCGCAAGTTTACGACTCCGACTTCCAGGGCCACACGAATTTCCTCGCCGTTTCCCTTTGGTTCGACCGCGCCCGCACGGCGCTTTATCGCGAGTTCGAGCCGAATCTTAATTTCCGCGAACACGGCCTCGTCATCTTAAAGACCGAAGTTACTTACGTTAAGGAAATTTGGCTCCCGCGACCGGTCGAAGTTCGCACTTGGACGAGCGTCGTCGGCACGAAGTCGTTCGAAATCACGCAGGAGGCTTGGCAGGACGGCGAACTTTGCGCGGTCGGCAAAACGATCTTCTGCGGTTTCGACTTCACCGTTCACAAGAGCGAGCCGATCAGCCCCGAGTTCCGCGCCGTTCTCGAAAAATTCCGCTTCGACCCGACGGCGCAAGAAGCGCAATGACGTCCGACGCAACCCGTTTAACCGCCGCGCTTTGCGACGCCGCCGAATCGTCCGAAACGCCGAAATCGCCGCCCGCGCCGTTCCTTTCGGTCGAGCGTCTTTCGTTCGACGTCGGGAAAACGCCGATTTTGCGCGACGTTTCGTTCGGCGTTCCGCGCGGCGCTCGGGTCGCGCTCGTCGGTTTAAACGGCGTCGGCAAGACGACGGCGCTTCGTTGCGTCGGGCGTTTGCTCGAAAGTTGGCGCGGCGAAATTCGGCTCGACGGCGTTTCGGTTCGCCGCTTTTCTCGGCGCGACTTAGCGAAAAAAATCGCGTTCGTTCGCCAAATTTCCGGCTCGTTTTCCTCGTTTACGGCGCGCCAACTCGTCGAATTGAGCCGTTTGCCTTACTTGCGTCCGCTCGAGCCGCTTTCGGAAACCGACCGAGCCGCCGTCGACGAAGCGCTCGCTCGAACCGGCGCGGAACGTTTCGCCGCCCGAACGCTCGACTCCCTTAGCGGCGGCGAACGCCAAAAAGTCTTGATCGCCGCCGCGTTCGCGCAGGAGCCGGAACTTTTGCTCCTCGACGAGCCGACGACGTTCCTCGATTACCGCAGTCAAGCCGAGATTTCCGCGTCGATCTCCGCTTGGGCCGCCGACAAAAACGGAACCGTTTTGGAGACGACGCACGACCTAAACCGCGCCGCGCTCGACGCCGACCGCGCCGTCGCGTTCGCGCAAGGAACGGTCGCGTTCGACGGCCCGGCTTCCGAATTGACGTCGCCGTCGACGCTCG
>JAZNJF010000293.1:0-10287 GCA_045577885.1 Thermoguttaceae bacterium
CTACGATCCGACTTGGTCGACGTCGACGCGGAAAAGTTCGCGTCCGGCGTTGAAAAGGGCTCGCGTGTCGAACGGCGCCGCGTTCGCGGTTCGACGCGCCGCCAACTCGACCGCTTCGCGCTCCCGCGCCCAAACAATCGGCGTCGCCGTCGCCAACGATTTGGCGATCCTTATATGCGCGTCCGGCTCCAAAGGACAAAGACGACGCGCCGCCGTCCAGTCGGCCAAAATTTGCGGAAACGCGTCGGCGACCCGTTCGTTCGAGCGTTGCGCCGCGGCCGCCCCGTCAAACCCCAAACGGCGATAATGTCGCAACGTTCCCTCCAAATACTCCGGAGCCGTTCGCGCCCAAAGCTCCGCGTCCGTCGTTCCCGGTTCCGCTTCGCGCAACTCCTCAAATTGGAGGATTCTAAAACGCGCCAACTCCAAATAAGCCGCCGCGACGCGAACTTTATACGAGTCGTCGCGCCGTTCGATAAAAGAACGCAAATCGTCGAGCGTCGCTTCGACGGTCGACGACGACGGAAGCGCGAAAAAGAGCGTTTCGTCCTTCGAACGATTCGCCGTTTCGAGCTCCGCGATCGCTCGCTTAACGTCGTCTCGCGCGTCCAACAGTCGCGTTCGCTCGACGGCGTCGGCGCTCTCTCGCGTTCCCCAAGGAGCGCCGAGCAAAACGCCGAGCAAAAGCGCCGACGTCGCCGTCGCGCCGACAAGTTCGCGTCGCGACGCTCGCCGCTCTTCGCCGAGCGCTTGGGCTCGCGTCGCCGCGTTCGCCCGCGCCGCCTCCAATTTCTCCCATTTTCGAACGTTTTTCCGAGCGACGCAAGTCCCGCAAAGCGACGCGAAAAGGAAAAGGTTCGCCGGAAAATAAATGCCAAAGTCCCCCATCGACGCCAAAAATTGCCCGACGATTAAGCAAACGCCGACGACGCCGACCGTCAACGTTTCGCGACTCCGTTTCCCGACGATCAAACGTCCGACGCTTCCTAATAAAGCGACGTAAGTCAAAACGTACAACAAAACGCCGACGCGCCCCGTTTCTAAGCGCGTCTGAATAAATGAATTTTCGGCGTAATAAGCCAACTTCACATACTTAAGCGCTTCGTCGTTGCGATAATTCGCGATATAAAACGTTCCGAGCCCGGAGCCGAGCCAAGGATAATCGCGCCAAGTTTTGACGGCGGCGCCCCAGGTTTCCCAACGTCCGTCGCTCTCGACCGCCGTTTCGCCGGTTTCGACGTCCTCCTCGACAAGCGTCGCCATCCGAGCGTCGACCCGTTGCGCCATTCCCGTCCAAACGACCAACGTCAACGCGATCGCCGTCGTCGCGACGGCGGCGGGCCAATAGCGACGGGCCTCTTTTCGAATCGCAAGAACGCTCAACGAAGCGAGCAAACCGCCGAACGCCGCGATCGAAGCGCCGCGCGACAACGAAGCGAAAATTGCGCCTAAAATCAAACCGGCGACGCAAGACCAAACGACGAACCGCCGGTCGAAAAGGTCGAAAAAATCGCCGAGTTTTCGTTTCCAAAACGCGTCGCGCCGCGCTTCGTAAACGTCGCTCCAACGCTCTTCTTCGGCGCGTTCGCGCTTGCGTTCGGCTCGCTCTTTGTCGAGAACGCGGGCCGTTTTCAAAAACGCCAAAACGAGCGGGCCGAGCGCCGCCGCGAAACAAAGGACCAAGTAACCGCCGGCGGCGTTTTTGTTGACGTACATCCCGTATCGGCTTTGCCGCTTCAGGAGCTCCTTCTCCGTTTCCAACGTTTGCGTTCCCGCGTCGTCGACGAACAGACGCTCGAACGGCGTAAAGCGTTTTTCGCCCAACCAATCGGCGACCGCTTCGTTCTCGAAAATCGCCGGATTCGCGCGACCGGCGAGACAAAAGAGCGCGACCGCCAAACCGTTCAACGCGACCGCGCTCCAAAAGAAACGGCGCGAAGCGTTCGAATTAAACAATATTGTCGTCGACAAGAAGAGAATCAACGCCGCGCCAAAAATCAATATCGATTGGCGCGTCGCGAGCGGATAAACGCTGATCGTTCGCCCCCAAGCGTTCCGCGCCGGAGCGTCGGCGGGCAAAAACGCTCGCTCGACCGTCGCGTCGACCGCCGTCGCGCTTTGCAGATCGAACGGCGTTTCCGGATCGAAAGGAAACGGTTCGCTCAACGTTTCGCGCAACGCCGCTTCCTCCGCTTCGTCGAGCGTCGCGGGCGCCCGAAACGCGGAATCGGCGAACGCGTCGAGCGACGGGACGTCGACGGCCTCGTCGCAATCGGGGGGCAAAAGCTCGGCTTTCAGCTCGAGAACGCGGGGCGCAACGCGAGCCAACGTCTCGTCGGAAAGCGGGAGAATCTGAACGACGGCCAACGCCAACCCCAACGCCAACGGAATCGCCGTCGCGAGCGTTCCGAAATAAGAGTTGGCCCGACGTTCGCGGCGCGGCGTCGTCCAAAGCGAAATAAAAGCGCAAATTCCGCTCGCCAACGCTAAATAAAGCAAAATCCGGAAATTTTTCGCGTCGGCGCCGACGTTGGCCCAAGGCGCCGCGATCAACGCCGCCAAAACGCAAAACCGCCCTAAAAACGTCGTCAATCTATTCATCGTTTTCAGCAAGAAAAAGCGTTTGTTTCAATATTCAATCTTCGCCGCGTCCTCGCCGCTTTAACTCGGCGCGCAACTCGACCAACTCGGCGAACGGTCGCGCGTTTGCGACGTCGGCCCGCGTCAACCCGGCGCGACGCGCTTGCTCGACGCCGAACCGCAGATAAGCCAAGTGCGCCGGAGAATGCGCGTCGGTCGAAATAACGACCGGAACGCCCGCTTTTTTCGCGGCGATCAAGCCGTCGACATCCAAATCGAGCCGACGAGGTTGCGAGTTCAGCTCAAGTCCTTTCCCGAACCGCGCGGCCGACTCGACGAGAAAATCGACGTCGACCTCCATCGGCCCGCGCATCCCGATCATCCGTTCGGTCGGGTGCCCGATCGCGTCGACGAAGGGGTTGCGGAACGCGCCCTCGTACCGCCGTCGCAACCGCTCCGGCGATTGGTCGAGCCCGAAATGCAAACTCGCGACGATCCAGTCGGCGCGCGCCAACGTTTCGTCCTTCAAATCGAGCGAGCCGTCGTCGAGAATATCGACTTCCGCGCCCTTCAAAACGCGAAAATCGATCCCTTCGCGCCGCAAAACGCCGTTCAACTCGTCGATATAATCCCAATAACGCGCAAATTCGGCGTCGTTCATCCCGCCGACCGAAACGACGTTCTTCGTATGATCGGTCGCGGCGAGATAATCGAGCCCGAGCCGTCGAGCCTCCGCGACCATCTCTTCGAGCGAACCGGTTCCGTCGGTGAACGTCGAGTGCGAGTGCAAATCGCCGCGCAAATCGGCGATCGTCAACAACTCCGGCGCTCCGGCGTCGAGCCAATCGCTCGCGACGCGCTCGTCGCGCAGCTCGACCGGAATCTCCGGCAAGCCGAGCTTCTCGTATATTCGCCGCTCCGTTCTCGACCCCAAGCGTCGAGCGCCGGAGTAAAGCCCGAGCGACGTCAACCGCCAACCGCGCTCCTCCGCTCGTTTTCGCAACGCGTCCCAAGCCTTTGGCGTCGACGAAAGACAAAGTTTGCGGGCGCCCCAAACGAACTCGGTCGCCGCGTAAAAAAAGAGGCGCGTTTCCGGCGTCGGACGACCGTTGAACGGCAGTTCGAACGCTTCCGGACGGAGCGAAACGGCCAAAAATCGGGCGTCCTCAGCAAGCGTTTCCTTAACGAAAACGGCGTTTTTAATCCGCTCGAACGCGCTTTTCGGGTCGTCGGTTTCGATCAAAAAGTCGAGTCGAGCGACGCCGTCCGCCGAACGCCCAAGCGGTCCGACCGCCTCGATTCGAGCGTCCGGCGCGACCGCCCCGCTCCAATTTTCGGAACGTCCGCCGTTCGAAGCGCCTTGCGCGCCGTCCGCCGACTCGCGCCGTCGAGTTTCTTTCGCTCGCCGTCGCTCCTCTTCTTCCCAACGCAACCGCGCGCTCGCCGGATTGTCGCGCGGAACAAAAAATCGCCGAATTTTCCCGACGACGCCGAGCGCCTGTTCGCGGGCCGCGTCAAGTTTTTCCTTTGAAACGAACTCGGAAACGAACGCTTTCGCCGTCGCCGCGACGTCTCGTTTTTTCGTCGGATTTCGCAATTCCGAAACGATAAAGTCGGCCAACGCTTCGGCGTTCGCGCTGAAAATAAGATTCGGATCGTCGAGCGGAAGAGGCGGCTCGTCGAACGCCGCAAAACGGGCAAATTCGCTTCCAAACGAATCGCTCGCGAAGACGTCCGCGCCGTTTGCCCGCTCCGACGTTTCTCCGTCGCGAACGCCGTTCTTATCGAGCGCGTTCAAAAAATAAATATCGTCGAGAATATCGACTTCCGTTTCGGGAGAAAACTCCCGCGACCGCGAAAGCGCCCCCGACTCGCAAGCCTTCTTCAAGGAATCGAGATCCCGAACGCCGAACGCGTCGCGCAAAAATCCGACCGCCCGCAAGTCGAGCGAACGAACTCGCGCCAATTCGACGACGCCCGGCTCGACCGCCCGCGCGACCCGCTCGAACAACGCCGACGTTCCGGTCGCGACCGTCTCGCGCAACGCCCAAACGACGTCGGGAAAAAAGTCGCGAAACCAAAACCCCAACGCGGCGTCGAGCTCGGCGCCGACGCGCTCGTCCGACGCCGCCGACGCGAAAAACTCCAACGGAATTTCAAGAAGAGCGACGCGTTCGGCCGCTCGCGTCAACTCGTCGGTCAACGGCGACGCGCCTTCGCAAAATTCGAGAAGACGCGCCGTTTGCTCTAATTTTTTCGATATTCCGACGTTGTTCATAAAGAAAAGTTCGCGCAATTCTCCCGACTTCGCGCCAACCTTCCGGCCCGCGCGATTTCAATAATCAAACGCAAAATCAAACGCGACGACGCGGCGCGTCGACGCCGAATCGTCGCCTAACGAAGCGGTCGGGCGCCGGTCGATTTCAAGCGCGACCGGCGCCCGTTCGTTCGCCGCCGTCGACTAGTGTTTGAAGTGTCGACGACCGGTGAAGATCATCGCGATCCCGAGCTTGTTGCAAGCGTCGACGACCGCTTGGTCGTTCTTCGAGCCGCCGGGTTGGATAACCGCGACGACGCCCTTGGCCGCTTCAATACCGTCCGGGAACGGGAAGAACGCGTCGGACGCGAGAACGGCGCCTTGCGCGCGGTCGCCCGCTTTTTCGACGGAGATTTCAACCGAATCGACGCGGCTCATTTGGCCCGCGCCGACGCCGACGAGCGCTTCGTCTTTCGCGAGAACGATCGCGTTCGACTTGACGTGTCGAACCATTTCCCAACCGAAACGGAGGTCGCGCATTTGCTCTTCGGTCGGCGCTTTTTCGGTAACGACGCGCCAATCTTCTTCCGGATCGACTTCGACGTCGCCGTCTTGCAGGAGCGCGCCGCCGGTCAGCGGACGAACGACCCAACCGCTCGGAGCGCGACCGAATTCGCCGGTTTCGAGCAAACGAACGTTCGCCTTCCACTTCGGAACGGTCGTCAAAATTTCCAACGCTTTCGGCGAGAAGGACGGCGCGATAATCGCTTCGACGAAGAGCCCCGGTTGCGCGAGGTAGTTCGCCGACTCTTCGTCGACTTCGCGGTTGACGCCCAAAATCGAGCCGAACGCGCTGAGCGGGTCCCCTTCCATCCCCTTGCGGACGGCGTCGGCGATCGTGTCCGCGACGGCGGCGCCGCAGGGGTTGTTGTGTTTCAAGACCGCGACGGCCGGTTTGTCGAAGGAGCGCGCCATCGCCAACGCGGCGTCGGCGTCGAGCAGGTTGTTGTACGAAAGTTCTTTTCCGTTCAGTTGGCGAGCGGTAACGGCGGACGCGCCCTTATATTTCGGGTCGACGTAAAGCGCGGCGCGTTGGTGCGGGTTTTCGCCGTAACGGAGCTCCGTAACGAGCTTCATCGCCGACGAGATCGTGTTCGGGAAGGTCGCGGCGCCGTCGTGTTCGGCGAAGTAACGAGCGATCGCGGCGTCGTAAGAAGCGGTGTGCGCGAACGCGTCGCGAGCCAACGAGCGGCGAAGTTGCATCGAGAGCGCGCCGTTTTGTTGAACTTCTTCGAGAACGCGAGCGTATTGCTCGGCCGAGGTAACGATCCCGACGAAACGATGGTTTTTCGCCGCGGCGCGCACCATCGTCGGGCCGCCGATGTCGATGTTTTCGATCGCTTCGGCGTCGGTAACGCCTTCTTTCGCGACCGTCGCTTCGAACGGATAAAGGTTGACGACGACGAGTTCAAACGGCTCGATGCCGTGATCGGTCGCCGACTTCATGTCGGTTTCGTCGTCGCGACGGCAAAGGATCCCCCCGTGAACTTTCGGGTGCAACGTCTTAAGGCGCCCGTCCATCATCTCCGGAAAACCGGTGTAATCGGTAACGTCGGTAACAGGAATCTCGTTCGATTCGAGATAACGCTTCGTGCCGCCGGTGCTGAAGAGTTGAACGCCCGCCGCGACGAGCCCTTTCGCGAAGTCGGCGAGGCCCATTTTGTCGCTGACGCTGATCAACGCGCGCTTAACTTGAGGATCCATTTTTAACCTTTCTTAAACGTTGGCGTAATCGCGGCCCCCGACAAAGGAAACGCCGCGCTTTTGGAAAAAACACGTCCTTATCTATTGTGCGCCGAAAACGCGACGGGTCAAGCCCCCCCGAGCGGTTCCCCGTCCGTTTCCTTCAGTCGCGTTTTACGTCGTCCCCTAAAAGGCCGCATAATCCCGGCAAACGTCGCGACCGTCAAAGTTCGACGGCGCGACCGCCAACTAACGAAAAGTCGTCGCCCGAAACGGGCCGCTTTCAAGACGCCGTCGAAACGCGTCGAAAGGACGCGAATCAAGCAAACCGGGCGTCTGTCGAAAGAACGAATCAAGCAAACCGGGCGTCTTGCGTCAACGCGCTTGGAGAACGTAACCGCGTCCGCGAGCGACGCAAAGGAGCGTTCCCGCTTCGTCCGTAACGCGAACTTCGGCCAACGCCATCGTTCGAGTGCGAGAAATTTCCGTCGCCTCGGCGACAATTTTGCCGGTTTTAACGGTTTTGCAGTAAGAAATCGAAACTTCAATCCCGATAACCGGCTCCTCCGCGTAATTGCAGGCGGCGGCGAACGCAAAGTCGGCGATGGAAAAAAGAACGCCCCCTTGACAAACGCCGACGCCGTTCATATGCTCCGGCCTCACCGTCAGCTCGGCGCGCGCCGTCCCGACGCCGACCTCGACCAATTCGACGCCGAGCAAGTCGCAGATAAATTTGTCGGCGAGCATTCGTTCGCGCTGTTTTTCTTCGCCGATATAAGAAATTTCCGCCATTGCAATTCCCTTTTACGCAGCCTTGTCAATCCGCCTTTATTTTACCCAACTTCGCCGTTTTACCGACTTTTGAAAGTTTTCAAGGCGCAAAACACCCCTCGGCGAACGCGCCGCCCTTCGCGCCGCGTTCGCCGCTCCGTTTTCCGCGTCGTTTCGTCGTTTCGGTCTATTCGCCGGGCGTTTTACCCTAAAAACTTTTATCGACGATTGAGACGAATATGATTCGTCGCGACAAAAATATTATTATGTTGAATACGAACGGTAAAACCGACTTGTTCGCCCAACGCTTCCAAGTCGTATTTGATGTTTTGGAGGTCGAGTTTCGGATTAACTTCGACTTGCCCGATCAACATAAAATCGCCGTCGGGGGTAATATTGCCGTAAAGGTCGACGATATTAATCTCTTTGTCGCCGAGATAACGGGTGAACTGCGCGACGATTCCTTCGGAGTCTTTACCGAAAGCGGTGATCACGAAGATGTTCGATTCCGGCGTTTCAACCGCTTTTTTCGGTTCGGTCGTCGCGAAAAGAACCGCTTGGCAACCTTCGAGCCCTTTTTCTTGCAAAACTTTCGCCTTCAACTCGTCCGCGTCGACGGTTTCTTGCAACGAAAAAGTCATAATGAGCGTAAAATAACCGTCGAGAACCGTTTGGCTGCACGACTCGATGTTGCCGCCCAAATTCTTAATAGCCGAACTGACGCCGGCGACAATACCCGGACGGTCGATAGCCGTAACGTTAATCACATATCCGCAGCTCATCGATTTTTCCTCTTTTCGATTGCGTTGTTTCTCGGTTGATTACTGACTAAAATATTCCAATTATTCCGTTTTTTCGGGACAATTTCAACAATTCCGCCGATTTTTCCAACATTTTACCAACAACGAAACATTAATCGAGCGTTCCTTGGGGCTCCCCGCAAGGTTCAACCGCTAAGATCGTCATTTTCTCCAAAATCGTCGTTTCCGTTAATTTCGTCGGATTCGTTAATTTCGCTGTTTCCGCGTCAATCTTCGCGAACGCTAAACTCGAGTTTCCAGCGGCGCGGACCGTCGACTTCCTCGCACCAAATTTCGAGCGCGCCCAGCTCGGTAACGACCGTTCGGAAGCGCGTCGCGACGTACTCGACGCCGCCGCTCGCCCCGTCGCCTTCCCCGTTTTCGTCGTCGCCGCCGTCGATTTCCGGCGCTTCAAGCGAGGTTTCGATCGGGTCGGTTTCGAGGAGTTCGCCGTCGTCTTCGGCCAAGTCGAGGAGCGTTCCCGGTCGGTCTTGCGGGCGCGTCGTCGAACCGAAAAAGCGGAAGACCGCCGGTTCGCCGACGACCAACTCGAACTCGTCGCTCGGAACGGCGAGTTCGGTCCCCTCCTCCATTCCGACCGGCGCGACGCAAAGCGCTTTCATCGGACGCGGAATGCCCGGAATCGCCAAGCCCGCCGACTCGATCCCGATGTAATACGAGCGCGCCGACGCCCCGCGAATCCGGATTCCGCCGCGCCGCTTCGCCAAGCCGTAAAACGCGGCGCCGCGAGCGACCGCCCGGTCGAGGTCGGCGTCCGGATTCAAATTCGTCGGCGGCGCGTCCGGAAACCAAGCGCGAAGTTGTTCCTCAAACCGCTCGGCGATCGCTTTCGACTTGAAAACGCCGCCGTTAAGGAGGTAGCGCGTCGGGCGAATCGGCGCGCCGTCGTCGTCCGTTCGGGAGTTCAAAAACGCCGCGACGTGTCGAGTAACCGCCGCGTCCGCCTCGAACGGGAGCCCGGCTTCGCGAAGCCCCGCCGCGGAACGCCGTTTCGGACGGTCGTCAAGGGAACAAATCGGGAAAAAGCCGTCCAAAACGATCGCCGTCGCCTCCGCTTTCGGGAAGTCGACCGAAACGGAGCCGCCGACGAGTTGACTCGACCGTCCCAACGCCGTTATTTTATACGTTTCTTCGCCGTCTTGCGCGACCGCCCCAACTCCGCCGTTTTCGCTATTTTTGTCATTCTCGTCATTTTCGCCAATCTGCGCGACCGGCCCGCTCAAAAGAGCCTCTTTCGCGTCGCGACACTGCCGCCAAAGGGAACCGGCTTGCCAAGGATTCAACTTCGTTCCCTTCTCGGCAAAGAGCGCGGCGGCCCGGTGCGCGAGCGCCAAGTCGACGTTGTCCCCGCCGAGCAAGAGGCGATTCCCGACCGCCAGCCGATTCAGAACGAGGTCGCCCCCTTCCTCCTCGACGCGAATCAGCGAAAGGTCGGTCGTTCCGCCCCCGACGTCGCAAACGAGCGCGACGTCGCCGACCGCCAACTCTTTGCGCCAAGCGTTCCCCTTTTGCGCCAACCAAGCGTAAGCCGCCGCCGACGGTTCTTCAAGGAAAATCAATGTTTCCGGGTTGAAACCGGCGCCGACCGCCGCTTCCCGCGTCAGCTCCCGGGCGCTTTCGTCAAACGACGCCGGAACGGTCAAAACGACTTGCTGTTCGAAAATCGGCGCGTCCGGGAACGCGTCGTTCCAAGCGGCGGCCAGGTGCGCCAAATACCGTCGCGACGCTTCGACCGGCGAAACCCGCGACGTTCCGTCGGGCGCGCCCCAAGGCAAAATCGGCTCGCGACGGTCGACTCGGGAATGCGTCAGCCAAGATTTTGCCGAAACGACCGCTCGCTCCGGCGTTTCCGCGGCTCGACGCAACGCGATTTCGCCGACGAGGTAAAGCGCGTTCGGATTCGACGTTCCGCTCGGTCGCGACGCGGAACCGTTCTTATCGCCGCCGGAACCGATCCCGAAAATTTTGCGAAAAAAACCGACTTTACCGCCTTTAACGTCTTTGCCGGTTTCGCCGCCTTTATCGATTTCGCCGTCGACGTCGCTCGATTCCGCGTCGCCGTCGAGCGACGTTTCGTTCCAAGGCAGCCGCCAATCGGCCAACCCGCGCTCCTCC
>JAZNJF010000294.1:0-7399 GCA_045577885.1 Thermoguttaceae bacterium
ATGACGACGCTCGACATCGTTTTCGGGAACGCGGCCCATTCCTCTTCGTCGCGAGGTTGCAGGCGCTTGCGTTTCGTCGCTTCCGGCATCGCGTTAAATTCGCTGAGTTTGCGGGCGCCGACGGCGGCGAAAATTTGGTAACGTTGCTCCATCTTCTCGACGGCCCATTCGAGAATCGCCTCGGCCTTCTGCATGTCGACGACGACCGGGTGCATCAGGTGCGGAACCGTTTTGTACGGGCTCAACTCGACCATTTTCGGGTCGATCATGATCAGTTTCACCTCTTCCGGCGAACGCGTCATCAGGATCGACATGATGATCGAGTTCAAGCAGACCGACTTCCCGGTGCCGGTGCGCCCGGCGATCAGGAGGTGCGGGAGCTTCGCCAAGTCGGCGACCATCGGCGCGCCGCCGACGTCCTTGCCGAGGAAAATCGGAATCGCCATTTTCTCGGCCTGCGCGGCGCATTCCTCCATCACCTCGCGGAGACGGACGAGCTGGCGGCTTTGGTTCGGAATTTCGATCCCGACGGTGTTTTTGCCGGGAATCGGCGAAACGACGCGGACGCGCGGCGCCTTCATCGCGATCGCAAGGTCGTCGGTCAACACGTTCAGTTTGTTAACGCGCAACCCCCTCTTAAGCTCGATCTCGTAAAGGGTTAAGACCGGTCCCGGCTGCGCGTCGACGACTTTCAACTCGACGCCGAAACTGGCGCAGACGCGTTCCAACTCGGCGCCGCGTTCGAGGATGGCGTCGTGAAGCGCGTCGAGGTCGTAACGCTCCGGCTCGGCGAGGAAGTCGATCGACGGGTAAACGTACTCGCGTCGCGCCGGTCGCGGCGTCGCGTCGAAGTCGTCGTCGAGATTGTCGACGGGGGCCGGTTTGGGCTTTTTCGCTCCGAAACCGAACGCTTGCGAAAGGAGCGAACGTTTCGTCGGTTCCGACGCGGACGCGGGCGCTTCGTCGACGGTCGACGTCGCGACGACGGGTTCGGGGCGTTCGCGACGCGGTTCGGCGCTCGGGCGCTCCGAACGGCGCGGCGGAAGATCGTTCGGCGTCGTCGCGACCGGTTCGGAAACGGCGCGGCGGTTCGGTTCGTCGGACTCGGCGAGACGCGTCGAGCGTCGAGCGGGGCGCGTTTCGGACGTCGCGGAAACGACGCGGCGTTCGGACGGGGTTTCCGGTTCGTCGTAATCGTTGTAATCGTTGTAATCGTCGTAATTGTCGGCGTCGTCGGTTTCGTCGTCGAATTCGTCGGCGCGGGAACGCTTGGCGCGGCGAACGCGGCGACGCTCCGGACGAGGCTTCGAGTCGTTCAATTTGCGACGAAACGGCGCGGTAATCCATTCGAGCGCGGTTCCGAGCCCGGTCGACCAAAGAACGAGACGGAGAAAACCGTCGCTTCCGGCGAGAACGGCGCCCGCGAAAAGAACGCCGAAAAGCGCCAAATAGGAACCGAAACGAACGAAATAGTTTTCGAGCAAATATTTGACGACCGCGCCCGCGCGCCCGCCGGGCCCGATCGGCGGACCGACCGACGCGTCGATAAGGAACGCCGCCGCGCCGGACGTCGCGACTAAAATAAGGGCGAAACCGAACGTTTTCAGCGCCGGTTCGCGAACGCCGCCTTGGCGCCAATAGAACAAAACGCTGACGCCGAACGCGATCAAAACGAAATATCCGGCGACGCCGAACGCCGAAAAGATCGCGTGCGCGCACCAAGCGCCCGGAAAACCGGCCAAATTCTCGACCCGGTCCGCGCCCGAGTAAACAAAACGACTCGGCGCGTCCGAAGGCGAGTAACTCAAGACCGAAGCGCAAAGGAAAATCCAAACGACGAACAGCAGCACGCCGAACGCGAACTTTCCTAACGTTTCTTTGTATTTGTCTTTAGCTTTGGCCAAAACGCTTGCTTTCCGGCGCGCCGCTCGAACGAACGCGTCGCCTTGTTTGTTTGATGTTTTAACGTCGGATTAACGACGCGAAAAATGTCGGCTCGTTCGCGTCGCAACGACGAGAACGAGGAACGAAAACGAAAACGGGAACGGAGACAAACGCGACGACGCCGAGCGTCCGACGAGGGCGCCGTCGCTTAAGAATCGCGGTTAAACGCTCGAATCGAAAACCGCGCGATTATTTGGACGCTTGCGCCGCGGCGGTTTGACGACGAGCGGCGTTCAACGCGTTCAGCAGGAGCATCGTAACGGTCAAGGGGCCGACGCCGCCCGGAACCGGCGTGATCGCGCTCGCGACTTCCTTCGCCGACTCGAAATCGACGTCGCCGACGAGCTTCGAAACCTTGATCGGCGCGCCGTTTTCGTCGACGCCGTCTTTTTCAACGCGGTTGATCCCGACGTCGATAACGACCGCGCCCGGTTTGAGCATGTCGCCGGTAACGAACTCCGGTTTGCCGATCGCCGCGACGACGATATCGGCTTCGCGGAGGATTTCGGCGAGGTTTTCGGTTCGGCTGTGACAGACGGTAACGGTCGCGTCGGCGCCGATCCCCTTTTGCAGGAGAAGGAGCGCCATCGGTTTGCCGACGATGTCGCTGCGCCCGAGAATCGCGACGCGCTTGCCCTTCGTTTCAATGTTCGAACGGACGAGGATTTGTTGGACGCCGTAAGGAGTGCAAGGGAGGAAGCGCGGTCGGCCTTGCGAAATGAGCCCGACGTTCTCCGGGTGGAACGCGTCGACGTCTTTTTCCGGGTCGATCGCGTCCAAAACGCGTTGTTCGTCGATTCCCTTGGGAAGCGGAAGTTGAATCAAAATCCCGTGAATCGTCGGGTCGGCGTTCATTTCGGCGACGAGCGCGAGGAGTTCTTCGGTCGTCGTTTCGGCGGGAAGGCGGCGCATAACGCTCTTCATCCCGGCTTTGACGCAAGCGGCTTCCTTGTTGCGGACGTAAACTTGGCTCGCCGGGTTTTCGCCGACGAGAACGACGGCCAAACCGGGTTGCACTTGCGTTTCGGCGACGAAGCGCGCGACGTCCTCTTTGATTTCGGCGCGGATAATTTCGGCCAAGCCTTTGCCGTCGAGAATTTGAGCGGTCATAACGTTCCTTAAGGGCTCTTGGACGCCGAGTTCGGAAGCGCGTTCGAGACGAGAGCGTTCCCGTTCGAAAGGGCGTCGGGGCTGTTTGCAAAAAGGGGGGAAGCGAGGCGCGGGCGACCGGCGTCGACCGATAAACCCGCTTAACGCAATTTTACAACGTCTTTCGCCGAAAACAAAGGGGTTTCGCGTCGTTTTCTTAATCTTTCTCGACGGCGCCGTCCGTTTATTCGGCGCGACGCGTTCATTCGTTTTTTCGCGTAAATTTTAACGTCGCGATTTCGGCGTTTTTTGCGTCTCGTCGTCGCGTCGACGCCGGTAAAAGCGATTAATCGGAATTAAAGGAGAACGCGCGCCGCGACGAAGAAAACGGTCGCGGCGAATAAGCGGGCGCGAGTCAAAGTTTGACGCGTTCCTCGGCGCGAAGCTTTTCGACGATTTCGCGAACTTGGAAGCGCAACTCGGCGTCGGTTTCGAGCGCTTCGGCGACGTCGCGGGCGCCGCGGAGCGTCGTCGAGTGATCGCGGTTTGAAAATTCGCGACCGATTTCTTGAAACGTCGCGTCGGTTAATTTTCGCGCGAGGTAAAAAACGACGTTGCGCGCCAAGACGAGCGTTTTAGAGCGTTTTTTGCTCCGCATTTCGACGACGGAAACGGAAAATTGCTTCGCGACCGTTTTCAAAACGCGGTCGAGCGTCCAAGTCGGCTCCGGATTGCGCGCTTCGACGAGAGCGCGAAAGTTTTCCGGGGACGGAGAACGCGTTCGAGAGGCGAACTCTTGCGCCGCTTGAACGAGCGTTCCGCAGACGCCGCCGACCGACGCCGGAGAATTGTCGACGCAAAAATCGACGGTCGCCGCGTCGAGTTGGAGTCCGAGTTTCGCGGCGGCGCGTTCGACGACGAAGCGTTTCGTTTCGCGGGTCGGAAAGCGGGTCGGGATTAAGAGTCCGGCGCCGAGACGCGCGGCGAGTTCGGGGGAAAAGCCGGAAATTTCGTTGGGGTTTTTGGAAAAGGTAACGACGACGAGTTTTCGTTCGCGAGCGGCGGCGTCGAGAATCGGCAAAAACTCCGACTGCGCGGCGGGGCGTTCGGCGAGAACGTCGGCGTTTTCGATCGCGACGACTCGCGCTTGACCCAAGAGCGTTCGGAAAATTTGCGTTTGGTCGCGGCGAATCGCGTTCGTTAAGGAACGAGCGAAGTCGGCGCCGGAGAGGTAATAGAGCGTTTGGTTCGGCGCCGCGAGTCGGCGGCTTTGGCAAATTCCCTCGACGAGGCGCGTTTTGCCGGAACCGCTCGGTCCGTAAAAGACGAGCGGGGTGAAAAACGACGCTTCCTCCAACGGGCGCCAACCGACGACGGCGGGCGTCGAGCGTCGCGTCGCGGCGTTCGCGTCGGTCTTGGGAGCGGGAAGGGGCTCCGCGTTTGGCGAGCCGTCGAGCGGAAAGAGCGTCGGGCGGCGTTCGAGGGAACGAGGCGAGCGGTCGGCGACGCGAACGGCGCGGCGGTCGAATATCGCGTCGAAATCGGCGTCGGTTTCGCCGTTCGCCGCTTGGCGAAAGAGCGTTTCGAGATCGTCGCGGGACGGAGAGTCGTCGGGGCGCGCCGCGTCGCTTGGGAAGCCGTTCGGTTCGCCCAAGGGCCGTTCGAAGATCGGAACGCCGTCGACGGCGAAACGGACCGCGAGTTCGGCGAGGCGATTTTCCGGGCCGGAAACGAATCCGCCGAGAAGAGCGTTCGGCGAAAAAGGGTCGGGGGCGAGCGCGACGCCGTCGTCCGAAACGGCGGGAAAGACGGGGAGCGGAAGAACGCGGCGAAGCGGAGCGGAGGACGAAACGGACATTGGCGAAGTTTGCGGCGGCTCAAAAGCGGCGACGGAAGGCGCGTCGAGGCGATTTTGTCAATATTACTATAGGGACGTTGGAAGGCGTTTATCGACGGACGACAAACTCGACGTCGATCGGTTCGTCGTCGGACGGTTTTCCGGGCGTCGCGTCGAACGTTTCCGCCGCGTCGCGAGCGACCGTTTCGACGTCGATCGGCTCGTCGTTCGCGGCGCCGTCGGGGGAAAAGGCGTTCGATTCGGGGAAGGGCGACGCGAACCCGTCGCCGAACCGATAGGCGCGGAAAACGGAAAACGGCCCGTTCGCTTGGCGGTAAAGGTCGACTCCGCAGCGTCGGACGGCGCCGAGGAGCGCGCGTCGCGTTGGAACGAAAAGCAAGAGCGCGCCGAAAACGTCCGAAACGAAACCGGGTAAAATAAGCAAAAGAGCGCCGAGATTGCCGTATAGGTAATTTTCGACGGCTTGGGGCGAAAAACCGCGTTGGGCGAACGAGGCGCGCGCTCCTTGCGTTCGAAGGAGGTAAACGCCGAAAAAGGAGGTCGCCAACGCTAAAAGAAGCGTCGACGCCCAACCGATTTTACCGGCGACAAGGAGAAAAACGGCAAATTCTAAAACGGGATACAATAAAAGCGCCAAAAAAAACATAAAGCGCGTTCTTTCTAACGGCGTCGAGCCGTTTAGGGGACGGTTTTAACGTCGGCGTTTCAACGTCGAGCGAAAGCGAACGAGTTTACGTCGCGATCGCGAGGCGGCGGCGACTGGGGCAAACGTTTCCGGCGCGTCGGGAAGGGCGGAGCGTTTGACGAACAACCTTATTAACAATTGTACCAAAAAGAAGGAAAAAAGCAACTTCTAAGATCGCGTCGAAAGCGCGAAGCGCGAAAAAAAAACGAAACGACGAGCGTCGCGGCGAAAAATCGGAAAAATAAAGACGAAAAAACGTCGTCGACGCGTTGGAAGCGAAACGACGTTTGAGAAGGTGTTGGAAAATTCGGGATAATCGTTAAAATTTGGATAATTGAAAGAAAAGTTAAAAAAGCGCTAACGCGAACGGCGACGGCGGACGATAAGAAGGAAAGAGGAGCGGCGTCTCGAGTCTTCGACCGAGCTTCGCCGAGAGAGCGGAACGAAGAAAAGCGACCCGTCGAGTCGCGTCGACCGCCGAAAAAAAAAGAATAATAGGTTCGGAATTTAATAAAAAGAACGAATTTGTTCCGAGCGGACCCGATTCGTCGGGACGCGAGGACGTTCGAGAAGGGAACGCTTCGACAATGACGAAGAGAACGACGAAAAAAAGCCGCGTCGCGCAAATCGCGATTCTTTTGACGCTTTTGGGGAGTTGGTCGAGCGACGCGTCGAGCGCTTGGGCGCAGGTCGCCGGGTTCGCGTCGTCGCGTCAAGAGGCGCCGGCGCGCGCCGAAAGCGGTTCGGGCGTTCGCGAGTTTGTTGCGAATTTGAACCCGTTTAGACCGAAAGATCCTGCGGAACCGGCGAACGTCGTTCCGCAGGGACCGGCTCGCGTTTCCTTTGCGAACGTTCCGGCGACGCGTCCGTCGAGTTTGCCGAGCGCGGAGCAAGAGCGCGCGGCGTTGATCGGGCGGCGCTCGCCCTTCGACGGGGCGCCGGCTCCGACCGCCGCCCCGGGAGCCGTTCCGGGAGCCGTTCGATCTTCCGCGCCCGCCGCGGTCGCTTCGCCGGCTCGTTCCGGGGCCGCGACGTCCGAAGCGCGAACGTTTGGGACGACGCGCGCCGCGGTCGCGAGTTTGGAAACGTCGCGTCGGTCTTCGCTCGGCGTTTCGTCGGCGAAAAAATCGTCGACCGGCGGAGTCGCCGCGTTGCTTCTCGACGAACTGGAAGAGGAAATCGGCGACGCTCCGATCGCGTCGAGCGCGGATCGCGTTTCGTCTTCCCGACGGGTCGCGTCGGCGCGCGTCGAACGACGCAGTTTGCGCGAAGAAGGGGGGCTCGGTTCCCTCGAACTGTTGGAAGAATCGCTCCTCGAAGAGGCGGCGGACGCGTCCGAAGATTGGTCGGAGAGCGCGGCGCTCGTTTCGGTCGACGAGGGCGAAGGCGCGGAAACGCCGTCGCGTTCGTCGAGTCGCGGAGCGGAAAGTCGGAGCGCGAAAAAGTCGGCGGCGCGAGCGAGCGCCGAGCTCGACGGTCCGGCGATTCCCGTTTTCTCGACCGAATCGGAAAACGGCGCGCTTTTGACCGACGCGGAAACGGCGGAAGAATACGCCGGCGACGCGGACGGCGAAATCGGCGGCGACTTGGCCGATTCGGAAGTTTTGGAAAGCTCGGAAGAAGAGGAAAAGCGGGAAAACGGAGAAACGCCCCTTTCGCTCGTCGCGTCGGGCGACTCGAGCGAGCGTTCCGAGAAGGCCGCGTCGCCGCGTCGAGCTTCCGTCGCGAAAACGGAGGCGGAAGCGGAGGAGTTGGGCGGAAAAACGACGCTTAGCGAACTCGACGACCGTTTCGGCGCGTTTTTTCAAGACGGTTCGCAAATT
>JAZNJF010000295.1:0-20504 GCA_045577885.1 Thermoguttaceae bacterium
TCCCGCGCGGTATCCGGAATCGGAACGATTTCGCGCCGAATCTCCTTCGGAAGCGTCTTCAACATCGCGACAATCTTTTGCTCGACCAAGCCCGGCACCAGCCAACCAAGTCGACGCGTTTCAAGTTGTCGCAATCCTTCCAACGGCACGACGAGCGACGCGCCGTCGTCCGCGTCCCCGGGGCTAAATCGATATTTTAACGGCAGTTGCGAAGCGCCGTCAAACGTCGCTTCGTCCGGAAACGCGGCGGCGGTTTCGGCGTCGATCGCGCCTTCGCAAAAATCGTCGAGTTTCGCAAACAATGCTTCGCGCGTCTTTTGCGGCGCTTTTTTCCACCACTTTTTCAGCGAAACGGCGTCGTAAACGGAGTCGGGCAACTTGGCGTCGTAAAAATCGTAAATCGCGTCGAGCGACTTAACAAAGTCGTACTTCCGCAACTTATCGCGAAGGCGTTCGGCCTCTTCGAAAACGGCGCAATTATGCTCGAAAAACGGCAGCGAACAGTCGAAATCGCGGTTTACCAACGCTTGGTAAATGAATATTTGGCGGGACTTAACCGGATCGATCGGGCCGAAATTGACGCGACGTTTCGGAATGATCGTCAACCCGTAAAGCGTCGCCCGTTCGTACGCGTGCACGCAGCCGGTTTCGCGATTCCAAAACGGGTCGCGGCGCGTCCGTTCGAGGAGCCGCCCGCCGATTTCCTCGATCCAATCCGGATTGATGCGCGCGACAGTCCGTAAATAAGCTCGCGTCGTCTCCAAACGCTCGGCGCCGACCGCCCAAGCGGGCTTCTTTTTGAGTCCGGACCCCGGCCAAAGGACGAACTTTCCGGAGTTGGTCGAGCGATATTCGTTCCCCGTCTCCTCTTTTTGGGCGACGCCGTATAACAACCCGGTCAAAACGGAACGGTGAATCGCGTTGTAATCGTCGCGTCGTTTTTTTACTTCAAGCGATTGTCCTTTAACGAGTTGCAACAGCTGAACGTAAACGTCCGACCACTCGCGCATTCGGTTGTAGGAGAGAAAATTCTCGCGGCAAGCCTTGCGCAGTTGGTTGCGCGACGTTTTGTCCTTTAAATTTTGCCAAAAATCCCAAAGCTTGAGATACGACATAAAGTCGCTGTTTTCGTCGAGGAACGGCGCGTGCTTTTCGTCCGCCTTTTCCTGTTGTTCGCGCGGTCGTTCGCGAGGATCCTGAATTTCGAGCGCGGCGGCGATAATCAAAACTTCGCGCAAAGCGTCCTCTTCGTCGGCGGCGAAAATCATCCGACCGATGCGAGGGTCGATCGGAAGTCGGCTGAGTTTGCGCCCGATTTCGGTCAATTCGTTCTTTTCGTCGACCGCGCCGAGTTCGAAAAGCGTTTTGTAACCGTCGATAATTGAAGCGTTTCGGGGCGGATCGATGAACGGAAACCGCTCGACCGCGCCGAGTTTAAGCGCTTTCGTTTGCAAAATAACCGACGCTAAGTTCGTCCGCTGAATTTCCGGCGTCGTGTAACGCGGTCGCGCTAAATAGTCGCGTTCGCTATAAAGTCGGATGCAAACGCCGGGCCCGACGCGTCCGCAACGTCCCGCGCGCTGATCGGCAGACGCTTGCGAAATCGGCTCGACCGGCAAACGTTGCGTCTTAGACCTTGCGGAATAACGACTTATGCGCGCCGTTCCGGGATCGATAACGTAACGAATTCCGGGAACCGTCAACGACGATTCGGCGACGTTTGTCGCGACGACGATTTTGCGCCAACTCGTTTTGCCGAAAATCTTTTGTTGCTCGGTCGACGGCAAACGCGCGTAAAGAGGTAAAATTTCCGTTTTTCGGCGCGAATCGTCTCCCGGTATCTCATGTTTTTTCAACAGCTTAGCCGTTTCGAAAATATCGCGTTCGGTCGGCATAAAGATCAGCATGTCGCCCCGCTCGCGACGCGCCAACTCGTCGACCGCTTCAAGGAGCGTTCTTTCGAAGGCGTCTTCGTCGTCCAAATCGCGCCGCCGTAAACCGTTGCGATTACTCGCGCTGCCGCCGTCGAAATCGAAACCGTTTTCTCGTTCGCGCTCTTCCTGACGCAACTTCCATTCGTCGACCGGTCGATAAAGCGTCTCGATCGGATAAGTCCGCCCGGAAATTTCGATAATCGGCGCCGGGCCCTTGCTCGACGTAAAGTGTTCCGCGAAACGCTTTGCGTCGATTGTCGCCGAGGTGATGATCAGTTTGAGGTCGCGCCGCGTTCGCAACACGCGCTTCATCATCCCGAGCAAAAAGTCGATGTTGAGCGAGCGTTCGTGCGCTTCGTCGACGATAATGACTTCGTAACGGTTGAAAAACCGGTCGTTTTGCGATTCGGCGAGCAAAATACCGTCGGTCATCAACTTAATCAGCGTCTTTTCCGACGTCTCGTCGTTAAAACGCACCTTGTACCCAACGTGTTGTCCCAGCGGCGTTTGCAGCTCGTCGGCGACGCGTTGCGCAATCGAACGCGCGGCAAGACGTCGCGGTTGCGTGTGTCCAATCAAACCGCGAGCGCCTAACCCCAACTCCAAGCAGATTTTGGGTAGTTGCGTCGACTTTCCGCTCCCCGTTTCGCCGCAAACGACGACGACTTGGTTTTCGGCGATCAATTTTTTCAGTTCGTCGCGACGCTCCGAGACCGGCAAATTCAAGTCGTAAGTAATTCGGGGAAAAGACTTTCGACGTTGCGCAACTTTTTCTATCGACGCGTCGCAATCGTCGGAAAGTTCGCGCAACTTTTGCCGCCAAGACTCAAACGCCTTATCTTCAATCGGTCCAAGGCTTTCCGGCTTAGTTTGGGCGTTCGTTTGCGGTCGCGGCGAGTCGGCGTCGGCGCGCTCTTGCGCCAACTTTTCGAACTCTTGCTGCAAACGAACGAGACGGCGACGCAACGACTCGCGATCTAAAAGGAACACTTGGGCCAACTTACGTTGAACGCGATGCAACGAAACTTGAAAACTCATCGAATTATTCGTCGAAAACCTTCGAAAACGTCAAAACCTAAACCAAATAAAAACCGACGTTTGCGTTAACAAACGCCGGCTTCGGGCGTCTTCGTCTTCTTCTTAAAGAAAACGAACCGCGCGATCAAATTTTACGTCAACCGCGCAAAATTCCGTCGCCGTAAACGACGTATTTATAACTCGTTAAATCGTCGACGCCGCACGGGCCGCGAACGTGAAATTTGTCGGTGCTGATGCCGATTTCCGCGCCGAGTCCAAATTGACCGCCGTCGTGCAAGCGAGAACTCGCGTTGATCATCACCGCCGCGCTGTCGATTTCCGTCGCGAACTTTTTCGACGCTTTAACGTCTTTGGTAACAATAACTTCCGTGTGTCCGGAGCTGTGCTCGTTGATGTGTTCGATCGCTTCCTCGATCGAATCGACGACTTTCACCGAGATGATCGCCGCCAAATATTCGCGGTAGAAATCGTCGTCGGTCGCTTCCAAAACGTCGACGTTCGGAGCGAGCGAGCGCGTCCGTTCGTCGCCGCGAATCTCGACGCCGTTATCTTTAAGCGCGGCAAGGAGTTGCGGAAGCGCCGTCGCCGCGACGGCCGAGTGAACGACCAACGACTCGACGGTGTTGCAAGTCCCGAGACGCTGGCACTTAGAGTTGACGAGCACCTTCTCCGCAACGGCTAAATCGGCGTCTTTGTCGACGTACAGATGGCAGTTTCCCGCAAAATGTTTAATGACCGGCATTTGCGCGTTCTCGGTAACGCGTTTGACCAACGCTTCGCCGCCGCGCGGAATCGCGACGTCGACATATTGCGGCAAACGAAGGAATTCGTCGACCGCGTTACGATCCGTCGTATTCAGGAGTTGCGCCGCGCATTCCGGCAAACCGACTTCCCGCGCCGCGTCGGCGAGAACGCGTCCGAGAATCGTGTTCGAGTGGAACGCCTCTTTCCCGCCGCGCAAGACGACGGCGTTTCCGCTCTTGACGCAAATCGCCGCGGCGTCGGTCGTTACGTTCGGCCGCGATTCGTAAACGAAGAAAACGACGCCGATCGGCGTTCGCACTTTTTGCACTTCAAGACCGTTCGGGCGAATCGTCGACCCGATCGTCGCGCCGATCGGATCCGGGAAAGCGGCGATCTCGCGCAACGCCGTCGCCATTTCGCGCAACGTCTTTTCCGACAAGGTTAAGCGGTCGATCATCGACGCTTTCAAGCCGCTTTGGCGCGCCGCTTCGAGGTCTTTCGCGTTCTCGGCGAGGATTTCGTCTTTGCGCTCTAAGAGTTTGTCGGCGCACAAGTTAATCCATTCGTTTTTCTTGGCGCCCGAAACGGCGGCAAGAGCGCGCGACGCTTTTTTCGCGTCCTTCGCAACGCGCAAACAATATTCGCTAAGGTTTTCCATCGTTTTCTATCTTCTTTATTTTCAACGATTACATTCATACGCGTCGTTAAAGTCGAACGTCGATTAACCGATCACGTCGTCGGCAGTTTTCCGGCGGCGACCAGCTCGAAAAGTTTCGGAATAAGACGCCGCGTCGCTCGGGCTCGGTGGCTAATCGCGCGCTTAATTTCCGGCGCAAGCTCCCCAAACGTGCGGTGAAATTCGACGACTTCGAACAACGGATCGTAACCGAAACCGTTGTCGCCGCTCGGCTTAAACAAAATCCGACCGCGGCACCGTTCTTCCGCTTCAAACTCGATTTCGCCGTTAGGCGCCGCCAAGACCATATGGCAAACGTAGTGCGCCGTTCGTTTTTCGAGCGGAACGTCGGATAATTTTTCGAGCAAAAACTCGTTGTTGCGTTGGTCGGAACGCGGGTTTTCCCCGGCAAAACGAGCCGAACGGACGCCGGGCGCGCCGTTCAAAAAGTCGACGCAAATACCGCTATCTTCCGCGAGAACAAAGGTTTGCAAATGTCGCGCTTGCTCGATCGCTTTTTTACGCGCGTTCTCGGCGAACGTTTCGCCGTCCTCGACGACGTCGATCGCCTCCGGAAACTCGGCGAGCGTTCGCAACGTAACGCCCGTCGGCGCAACGATTTCCGTCGCTTCGATTCCTTTGTGCGCGTTGCCGGTGCCGAAAATTAAATAAGGTCGTTTCGTCATTTTTCGAAAATCGCGTCTTCTCAACGCGTTTAAAAGTCGCCGACGTCGCGCCTAATTTCGGCGCAACGTCGACGTTTTCAAGGGTTAGCGACGTTCGCTCGTTCGAACGAACGCCGCGCCAAGCGATAACTCGCTCAAAAAAGTTCGCCTAAACTTTTTAATCGCTTACTTTCCGAGTTCGTCGGCAATTTGCGGCAAGTTGTAAATGCAACGAACGGCTTCGCGAATCCCGGTCGAGTGAACGAGAACGGCGCGCGAAATTTCGTCGTCGTAAGTGAAGTTCAGCACGAGAGATTGGATGTTTCCGTCGAAAATCAGACCGACGACTTCGCCCTTCGAGTTGACGGCCGGGCTTCCGGAGTTGCCGCCGATGATGTCGTTCGTCGTAACGAAGTTGATCGGCGCGTCCATCGGCGCTTTGCCGGCGGCTTCCGCGTCGAGCCAAGATTGCGATAAGTCGAACGGATCGGCGAAGTTATGTTCGCGCGCGTGTTCGTAAGCGCCGCTAATTTTCGTTTCGAACGGAACTTGCGTTCCGTCGTCTTCCGTGTAACCGGCGACTTTACCGAACGAAAGGCGAAGCGTAAACGTCGCGTCCGGATAGACTTCCGTTCCGTAAACGGCAAAACGAATCTTCGCGATTTTCGCGTAGGCGGCGCGCGACGGCCCGGCGACTTCCGCCTCGTTATAGTCGCGGAGAACGCGAGCGGTCGGCTCGACGGCCAACGCCAAACGAATCGCCGGATCGTCCGATTTTTGCAGGTCTTCCCAACTCATGTCGAGAAGCGACTCGCGGAATTTACGATCTTTAAGTTGCGACTTTTGAACAATTTGCGTCGCGCGAGATTTCGGCGACAGTCCGTCGAAAATCCCGTCGAAATCGGCTTGCGGAATCACGACGGCGTCGAGCGCGCGCCCGCCTTCGACCGCTTTCGAATATTCGTAAAGCATCGAAAGACCGTCGGTTAACATCATCGTTTCGATATCGGCGTCGCCCCCGAAACCGCCGAGCAAACCGTTGCGCGTTCCTTCGAGCGCGTCGCCGCGGTACGCCGGGAGACGCTCGGCTTCCGGTTTCGCCATTTCGGAAACGTAACGCACGATACCGCGCGCTTTAGAAACCGTCGCGCTCGTGAACGCTTCGTTCGCTTCGAGCAGGTCGTGAGCGAGATAACGCCCGCGCCAACCGGCCATAATCGCTTCGATTTCCTTCCACGGGTCGGTCGCCGCGTCGATTAAGTTCTTTTCGGCGGCGAGTTTACGCAGTTCGTTTTCCGCGTCGACCTTCTTTTGCATCAGCGCGACCGTTTGCAGACCGTTCAAAATCCCGCCGCGATTCTTGCGCGAGTTTTGAATGCGGAAGAGCGAAGTCGCGATACGACGGGCGTTTTCGTCGTTTTCAGAACCGAAAACTTGATACGCTACTTCGCGTCGTCGATACTTGTTCATCATATGCGGGTAATAAACGTCGCGTTGGAATTGCAGGTCGGCGACGGTGTTGAAGCGGTTCGTACGCGCCGGGTGTCCCGAAACGAAAACGAGGTCGCCTTCCAAAGCGCCGTTATCGCTCCACTTAAGGAAGTGATCCGTCTTCATCGGCTCGCCGTTTTCATAAGCGCGAAAGAACGTAACGTCGAGGTTATAGCGCGGGTACTCGAAGTTGTCCGGGTCGCCGCCGAAAAAGCCGACGCTTTCCTCCGGCGCGAAAACGAGTCGCACGTCCTTGATTTCTTTATAACAATAGAGGTGATAAAGTCCGCCTTGGTAAAGCGTTACCACTTCGCAACGCAAGCCTTTTTCAGCGTTGGCTTTCGCTTGAATCTTCGCGATCGTTTCCTTGCGAATCGCTTCGGCTTCGGCGGGGGAAGCGTCGGCCAGCGCGGCTTCGACTTGCTCCGTTACGTCGACGATCTCTTGCAAAACGATCAGCCCGGGGTTCGGGCACTTGATTTCGTCTTCGAGTTTTTCAGCTCTAAACCCGTTCGCGACATAGTCTTTCTCCGCCGTGCTAAGCGCGGCGATCGTCGAAAGCGCGACGTGATGGTTCGTCATAATGAGCCCGTTCGAAGAAACAAACGACCCGCTCCCGCCGGAACCGAAGCGAACGCTCGATTTTTGCAGGTGTTCGAGGAACTCCGGCGTCGCTTCAAACCCGTATTTTTCCTTGATTTGGCGAGTCGGCGGATTCGAAAAGAGCCACATTCCTTCGTCGGCGCGAGCGGTAAAATTCGGAAGGAACGAAGCGAGCGCCAACGCGGCGACCGTCGTCAAACGTTTCTTCATAAATCGACGTCCTTTCTTACGTTGCGTTTAGTTCGGTCGCGATCGCGACGGATTAAAACGCTCGATGATTACAAACGAAATGGAAACGACGCGACGTCGCACAATGTTTCGCCGCGTTACATAAGGTTAAAACGTCGCCGCTCGGACGTCGGCGACAAGGCGTCAAACGCTTATTTTTTCTCAAGCAAGTCGGAACGTTTCGACGCAACCAACGTTTTCTCAACGCTTGTCGGGTCGATTTTGCGACAGCACTCGACGAGTTTGTCGGCGAAATCTTGCAACTCGACGCGCCATTGGAGCGGGTCGCCTTCGACCGGTTCCAGGTCGACGAACTCTTCGAGAAGCAAAATCAAGCGCAAAAGGTGTCGGAAAACGATCCCCTCTTGTTTTTGCAAGTGTTTGGCGATAATAAACTTATTAAAGTCGCCTTTAAAGTCGAGAATCAACTCGCCCGCCGCCCAAACCGGCGTCGTTCGCAACGCGACGCCCGGATACTCGAAGTCGAAGAGTCGACGCAATTTCGACGCGAAATTCAGGACGCGAACGCGTTCCTCGAACCGTCCGCCAAAGCGACGACGGCGTTCCCAGTCCTCGCGCTCCTCTTCCTCCGTTCGCGGAACCAGTTCCTCGACCGACGCTAACCCATGTTGCAGCAATTCTTTATCCAAACGCGACGTCGCGAGGCGTCCCGGCGGCAGCTCGTCTTGATCGGGAACGCGAAGCGAACGCGCGACCGGCGCCGGCGTTTCCAAGACGGACTCAAACGCTTGAATCCGTTCCGGCAGGTCGGCGGTCCCGAGCTGTTCGAGCAGAAACGCCCCAAACACGGGGTTTACGCCTCGCAGCTTGGTCAGCGTTTTCATCTTTTTCGTCGGGTAAGCGCGCGCCGCTTGGTACGACGCCGCCAACGCCAACGCTTCCGCCGATTGCTCGAACGACTCTAAACGTTGCGCTTCGTCGACTTGCGGTTCTTCGTTGTTGCCGTCGTTCGCGTCGGCGGGCGCTCCGTTTTCGTCCGACGACTCTTCGTCTTTCGGCGACGTTTCGTTCGACGTTAACGCTTTGCCGTCCAACGCGTTAAGCGTCGACGCGTCGGCGATTTGCGCGCCGTCTCCGGAGTCGAAGAGGTCGGCGCCGCCAAAAAAGTCGAAACCGTTCTCGACGGCGTTCGGCTCCGGTTCCGGCGCTTCGAGACGCGCTTTTTCCTTCGCGAACGCTTCCGGATCGAACGAGTCGTCGAGCGTCGGATCGACCAACGCGCTCTCGTCGAAAACCCCGAAACCAAAGGGTTTAGACTTGCGCTGTTGGTCTTTATATTCGCGTTCCAACGCTTCCAACTCGCGGCGCAGTTCCCGTTCCGCTTCGAGCGCGGCGGTCGTTTGCGGAACGCCGAACGCGACCGGATCCGGCTCCAAGCGCGCAAACCCGCCCCGCCAAAGGGTTAAGAGCATTTGGTCGAGCGATTTCTTCATTGCTTCCAAGCGTTTCGCGCCGGTCAAGCGACGAGCAACGAGCGTTCTAATCGGTTTGACGTCGGGACTTGCGTCGATCATATGCGCCAACAACCGCCAAGGCAACGGGCCGCGACTCGACAACTTCCCGGGCGCCGCGTTGCGCAACTGCTCGAACTGTTTTTCCGACCAATATTGCTCGCGCGGATTGCGGGTCGGCGCCTTTTTCTTCATCTTTTTCTTGGCTTCGCGCAGTTTCGGGTCTTTGACGTCGTCCGGGATTTGGTCGTATTTTTCGCGCCAACGCTCGATGCGAACGTCGTCCTCGTGCGCCAACGCGAAGACGTAACCGCAGTCGTCGTATTGCGGTCGCCCGGCTCGACCGAAAATCTGGTGCGCCGACGACGCGTCGACCAGCTTTTTATCGCCGGGAGGGCCGTTCAGCAACGTCGGCAAAACGACCGAACGCGCCGGCAAGTTGATTCCGGCCGCCAACGTCTCGGTGCAAACGCAGAAAGAAAGGAGTTTACGTTGGAAAAGCGTCTCGACGAGACGACGATATTTCGGCAAAACGCCCGCGTGGTGAACGCCGACGCCGCGTAACAGCAGTTGACGCAACTTCGGCCCGGCCCCGGCGCTTAGGTCGTGATTGTCGAGTTCCTCGGCGATCGCCTTTTGGCGCGCGGCGTCGATAACGTTGCGTCCTTTAACGACTTCGGCGACGTCCCAACACGCGTCGCGGTTGAAGCAAAAAACGAGCGCGGGCGTGAAGCGTTCGTCCTCCGAACCGGCGCACATCGCTTCAAGATGCTCCGGCAGCAGCTTGTCGCCGACCCATTCGTACACGAGCGGCGTTTTGCGCTCGGTCGACTGAACCAAATCGAGCTTGCGGTTCGCGGTCGTGCGAAGCCAAGAGACGAACTCGTACGCGTTGCCGACCGTCGCGGAAATCAACAGCGTTCGGATATGCGCCGGCAACAGCCCGAGCGTAAACTCCCAAACGACCCCGCGTTCCGGATCGGCGAACTGGTGAAATTCGTCCATCACGACAACCGAAACGTCGTCGAAGGAGAAAACCGGCGCGTCCGGCTCCGGCGCGACAAGCGCGGCTCCGGTCGAAAGTTCGGCGCCCGGCGGCGTCGGAACGGTCGACGCGGCGGCTTCGGGATTCTCCATTTCGCCCAAAGCGCCCTTTTTATCGTTTTTCTTCTCCGGCGCGTCGTCTTCCCAACTTACCGCCAACGATTTTTTCGCGTTCAGCGACGCGGCGGAGATTTTCGGTCGCGCGGCGCCGGTTTCGTCGGCGTTTTCGTCGCTCGCTCCGAACCCGCGCCAAGTTCCCGCGGTCGAACGTTGCGCGAACTCGGCGAACACGTCGGACGCTAAGAGCCGATTAAAAAGGATTTCCGCGACAACGACGAGGATTTTCGCGTCGATATTTTCGCGACGATTGCCGGTAACGAGCCCGACGTCGGAACGGTCGAAGCCCCAACGCTCGGCGGCTTCCTGCAATTCGACGTATTTTTGTTCGGTGAGCGCGATGAGCGGCGTCGTGTAGTAGGCGCGTTTACCGGTTTTGAGCGCTTCGAAGAGCCCGGCTTCGGCGACGGCGGTCTTCCCCATTCCGGTCGGCGCGCAGACGAGAACGCCTTGTTCCGACTCGAACCAAGTGTAAATCGCCTCTTCTTGGAAAGGATAGGGGGTATAGGGAAGTTGGTCAAGATATTGAAGAGCCAATTCGTCGCGCGAAACTTCGTTTTCCGGCGTCATCGTCGTCTTTCGTTGCGAAACTAGGTTAAATGCGTAAAATAGGCGGCAAAATCGACATGTCAAGACGCGCCAAATTTCAACCGCGAGACGCGGCCGCGCAAAATTTCTAGCCGGTCGCCGTATTAATTATACGCGTCGCGGCCGTTTTGGGAAGGCCCCGCGTCGACGCCGCAACGCGTTTCGGTCGCCTCGCGCTCCAAACGAAACGTCGCTCGATCGCGACGAACGATCGGCGCAACTTAAAAGAAAACGAAGCCGCGTTTTAGCGTCGCGCGACGCCCAAGAAAAGCGCGCAAATATCGTAAAAGTACGAAAACAAGCCGAAAAGAAAAAACGACGGCCCCGAGGAGCCGCCGTCTCTACGCTAGAAAATATCCCCGACTGGATTCGAACCAGCGACCTACGGTTTAGGAAACCGTCGCTCTATCCGACTGAGCTACGAGGACGCGATCGCGCAAAACGTCGCAAACGCGCGTTCTACGCCGCTTAAAAAACGAACGACGCAAAACGGCAAACGGCGCTCCGCGTCGACGTTTCATTTTTCCTTATTGTACGCGCCTAAACGGCGACGTCAAGGGGCCGCGCCTTGCGATTTAGTCGCGATAACCGTTCGGGTACTTCTTTTGCCAATTGTACGCGTCGCGGCACATCTCTTCCAAACCGAGCTTCGCCGACCAACCGAGCGCTTCGTTCGCCAACGTCGGGTCGGCGTAACACGTCGCGACGTCGCCCGGACGGCGAGCGGTCAGCTCGTACGGAACCTTCACGCCGTTCACTTTTTCAAACGTCTTGACCAAATCCAACACGCTGTAACCGACGCCCGTGCCGAGATTGTAAACGCTAACCCCAGGTTGCGCCTTGCGATACGCGGCGACGTGTCCAAGCGCCAAGTCGACGACGTGAATATAGTCGCGAACGCCGGTGCCGTCCGGCGTCGGATAGTCCGAACCGAAGACGCTCAATTTTTCGCGGCGACCGACCGCCACTTGGCAAACAAACGGCGCCAAATTGTTCGGAATCCCCAACGGATCTTCGCCGATTTCGCCGCTCGCGTGCGCGCCGACCGGGTTGAAATAACGCAACAACGTAACCGAAACCTTGTCGTTCGCCCGAGCGAAGTCGCGCAAAATTTGCTCGATCATCAACTTCGTCCAACCGTAAGGGTTCGTGCAGCCGGTCGGCTCCGTCTCTTTCAGCGGGACGTTTTGCGACGTGCCGTAAACAGTCGCGGAGGAGCTGAAAACGATTTTATTGACGCCGAACTCCTCCATCAGCTCGCAGAGAACCAGCGCGGAGTCGATATTGTTGCGATAATATTTCAACGGTTGCGCGACCGATTCGCCGACCGCTTTGTAACCGGCGAAGTGAACGATCGCGTCGAAGTTGAACTCTTCGAAGAGCTTGCGCGTCGCGGCTTTGTCGCAAACGTCGACTTCGCGGAGCGCGATCTTTTTGCCGGTCAACTTTTCGACGCGTTCGATCGACTTCGGCGAACTGTTGCTAAAATTGTCCGCGACGACGACTTCCGAACCGTCGTTCAAAAATTCAAGCGCGGCGTGCGAACCAATGTAACCGGCGCCTCCGGTGAGAAGAACAGTCGCCATTTCGATTTCCTTTCTGCAAAACGCGTCGCGTTCAAAACGCCTCGACGCTTTAAGTTCGGCAAGCGGCGCGCCGTTCGTCGACGCCCTTTTCTATTTTACGTTCGCAAGACAAATCGTCAAGGGGCGGCGACGTCAAACGCCGGTCAAAGCTAATAAAAAAGACGCGCCAACCGAGGTCGACGCGCCTTTTTTCAACCGAGTTCACTTTAACGCCGTTCAAACGAACGCGTCAAAACAACAATTACCAGTTGTTATTGCTATTATTGTTACCGTAACCGCCGCCGCGATTATTGTTATTACCGTAACCGCCGCCGTTGTTATTGTTGCCGTAACCGCCGCCGTAACCGCCGCCGTTGTTGTTGCCGTAACCGCCGTTGCCGCCGCCGTAACTGCTGCCGGAACTTCCGGAGCTGGAGTTGTAGGTGAACATGCGGAGGAGTTGGCTAAACATCGGTTGCGGAGCGACCAAGACGTAACGACGGTCGCCGCTGACGCCCGCGCTGGTCGAGAAACCGGCGCCAAGCGAGATGTAGCTGATGATCGGCATATGCCCCGGATCCGGTTCGACGTAGGCAATTTGCGGCGCGTCGAGGTTTTCGTTTTCGACGGCGTCTTCCGCTTTGTAACCGCTAACGTATTTGGCCGCTTGGTCTTGCGCAACGTTCGAACCGATCGCGTCGGCGCGAGCCGAACGGTCTTGGAAAGCCGCGACGCGTTGCGAAAGTTCGCGAGCCGAACGCGCTTGGAGTTGGTTCAAGGCGGCCGCGGCGGTCAAGATTTCTTCCTTGACCTCTTCTTGACGGCGACCTTGGTCGAGTTGAACGGTGAAGCCGACGTCTTGGTCGTCTTTCAGTTCGATGATCTCGACGGCGGAATGTTCGTTATCCGTGCCGACGTTCGTGCGAATTTTGACCGTAACCTTGTTTTGCGCGACCGTGCCCCAACTGCGGGAGATCAGGAAGTTGTAGTCGCCCGAAAAACCGGCCGGGCAGGTGTAAACGCGACTGCGGAGACCTTCGCGGTTCGCTTCGTACGATTTCGTCAGGTCGGTCGAGACGTCGGAGAGAACGCCGCCGGCCGCGGTGCGTTTTTGAGCGAACCAGCAAACGGCGCCGGTCGGCTCTTGAACGGCCAAGTCGAGCTCGGCGTCGCCGGCCCATTGAAGTTCGACGATCACGTCGCGGAGGCTCGCGGCTTGAAGTTGCGCTTCAAACGCGGCGGCTTCGGCTTCGCGGCCTTCGCTCTTCATTTTTTCAATCAAGTCGAGCGCGATTTCTTCGCCGGCTTGTTCGACCGATTCGACGAGCTTGCCGTCCCAAACGATCGACGCGATCCCGAGAGCGACCCATTTCAGGGCGTCTTCGTCGTTCAGCTCTTTCGCGAGACTCAAACCGCGAACGTAGGGTTCCGGACGAGTCGGCGCGACGCGAGCGACGTCGCGATAAATTTTCAGGGCGCGTTCTTGCGAACCGACCTTTTCAAGGTACGCGGCCAACCCCATCAAAACGATCGGGTCGCCCGAGAAGTCGGCGACGGAAAGGATCGCCGTTTCGATTTCTTCTTGCGGGGCGTTCGCGCGAATCAACGCGGCGGCCAACGCTTCGTACATCCACGGGGACGCGTAATCGTTGCGCAGAGCGCTCTTGATCAACGCGACGGCGGAGGCCGGTTCCGATTTCGTCAACGCGACGACTTGTTCCATCGTTGCGTATTCGAACGCTTCGCGAGCCTTATCGTAATCGGCGGAACCGACCTTCGGGGCCTTCGTCGCGAAGTAGGCGTCCCATTTCGCGTTCAGGTCGACCGGAGCTTGCGCGAGGGTTCCGCGAGCTTCCGATTTTTTCGCGGCTTTCGCGGGAACGGCGAAGAGACCGGCTTCCGGAGCTTGTTGCGCGTCGCCTTCGAGGAAGTTGCGCAGGATGGCGTCGTTCGGGCCTTCGGCGTTATCGGCTTCTTCGGCTTTCGGAGCGCCGACGGCCGGGACGTTCATCATACCGCCCATCATGCCGCCCATGCCGCCCATCATGCCGCCGCCCATGCCGCCCATCATGCCGCCGCCCATGCCGCCCATCATGCCGCCCATGCCGCCCATCATGCCGCCCATGCCGCCCATCATACCGCCCATGCCGCCCATCATGCCGCCGCCTTGGTTCGGTTGCATAATGAGGTCGGCGACGGAGTAGAGTCGCAGACTGGTCGAAATTTCCGGGTTGGTTTTAATTTCGTCTTGGGTGGTGATGAAAAGCGCGTCGTTCAGGATGCAGAAGTCGAGGTCGTAAGGACGCAAAACGATCTTCAGCGCGTTGCGGAGCGAGACGCCGGTCAGGTTTTCTTGAATCATGATCGACGAGGGGGGCCCGCCGGCTTCCGATTCTTCAATATTAATATTGTCGAAAACGACGTTAATATCTTTGCCTTCTTCGCGGAGTTGACGTTTGACGTCTTCGATCCACGCGGAAAGGGTAAGGTCGGAATCTTCGCCGCCTTCGACGTCGACTTTCACGTTAAGGGCTTGCGCGATGCGTTGTTCCGCTTCGGAACCTTGAAGGTTCGTCGCGCTATATTTTTCCTTGCGCACTTTGGAGAGGTTGATCCACACTTCCGGTTCCGGATAGGTGATCGGCGGTTCGTCCGAGACCGGGATATGCGCGCGTTCGACGGACATCAAAGCGTTCAGGAGGTTCGTGCGACGTTTCATCCGCAACATTTGGTTTTGTTCCCAAGCGTCGGTCAAACGAGCGACGTTCGCGGCTTGCGTCGGCAGAGCGGCGACGGCGCCGGCGATTTCGGCGGCTTCGTCGGCGGCTTGCGCGGCCAAGACGAACTTGCTTTCTTTAATCAGCGAGTCGAAGCGCTTCATGATTTCTTCGACTTTCAGCTGATTCTTTTGGCGCGTTTGTTGCGCTTTGATCGCGGCGTCGACGATCGCTTGATTTTGCATCGCGGCGTGATCGCGAACCGCTTTTTGTTCTTTTTCGAACGCGATTTGTTCGGCGCAGGCGCTCAGATCGTGCAGGATCAGAGCGCGGTCGGCGGCCGAGAGGACGTCGGCGCGCTTAACGCAAGCGATTTGCATTTTAACGCTTTGGAGCGCGGCGTCAGGATTGTTGCGGGCGAGTTTGCGCGCTTCCGACATCGCGACTTGCGCTTGCGTTTTCATCTGTTGCGTCAACACGCGAACGTTCGCGTCGGCCGCGTCGGCCAGGTCCGCTCGCTCGTCGTTTCGAAGGACTTGCTCGGCGCGCGCGAAGAACTCGTCGTCTTCGGTCGCGGCGCCGGCGTTTTCGGCCGGCAGACTGACTTCGACGAAGTCGGCCAAGCGGCGCGCGTCTTCGATGTTCCCGTCTTCGACGGCTTGCTCGACGAGTTCGAGCGCTTCGTCGGTCGCGGCGTTCAAGGCGACTTGACGCGCGGCGAGCATTTCGGAACCGGCGATCGAGAGGGTCGCGCCGGAATCGGAGGCGGCGTCTTCGACGAGGCGGTAAAGATATTGGTTGCTCGCTTCCGACGCGCTCGGGGCGACGCTCCAAGCGATTTCGGCTTCGCGGCCGTCGGCGACCGTCGCGGGGATCGAAATTTCGACGTTTTCGTCGAGCGCTTCGGTCGTTTTACCGACGACGTAAGTTTCGCGGTCGCTGCGGATCGGCGGGAGCGGGCTCGGATAAACTTCGGCGCCGGCGATCGTCAGCGCGTTTTCTTCCGGCCAGTAAACGGTCGCGGTCGCGGCTCCGGCGAGGCGGGAACCGGCTTCTTCGGCGGTCGCTTCTTTTTCGACGACGTAACCGCCGGTGCGGTTCGCGAGCGCGCCGAGCACGTCTTCGTTGACGGTCGTCCCAACGCCGAAAGCGTTGACCGGGACGCGAGCGTCGACGAGTTTTTCAACCGTTTCGCCGAAAACTTCTTCGTTGAACGCCGCGCCGGCGCTGACGCCGCGACCGACGAAAACGATCGAGCGGTCGGCGTTTTCGTTGTAATCGAACGAATCGGCGGCGACGGTAAAGGCTTTTTCAAGGTCGGTCGCGCCGAGCGGAGCGCGGGTCTTCAGCGAAGCGATCGCGTCGCCGAGTTCTTGCGAATCGACCGCGACGTAACCGTCGGTCAACGCTTCGACTTCGTTCGAAACGACAAACAATTGAACGCGAGCGTTCGCGGGAAGGTTCGCGACCAACGACGCGACCGCCGCTTGCGCTTTCGCGCGCACGTCGGAATCTAATTGAGACGCGGAGAAGTCGACCAGAGCCGCGACGTCGACGAATTCCGACGTCGATTCGACGGCGTCCGCCCGAAGCGGAACCAAAAAGCAGTTCGCGCCGTCGCTTAACCGATAGGTCTCCATGGAAACTTCAGATTCCGCCCCTTGCGCCGCGCCGCCGACAAGCGTCAGCGCGATCGCCGCGGCGGGCAATATTCTGAATAGGCTCTTTTTCATACGCACAGTCCTTCTTCTCCGAAAATCATTTTGAACCGATTGGAATGGAAGCCGAAAAAACGCGATCACGAAACCGTATGCGCTCAGTTTCGCGCTTCCGTTTTCGCTCGTCCAAACATTTTTTTGCGCCCGTCGCCGTCCGCCGACGGGAACCGCGCCCCGCGACGTCGAACGTTCGACCGAACGTCCGCGAGCGTCGACGCGGAAAGAGCGGCGCCGATCAAACGACGCGCTCTTATCAGTTATACCTCGAACGCTCCGCAATTTCAACCGCTTTTATCGACCGCGCCGCCAAACAAACGTTAAAACGACGCCCCTTCGCCGGAAAGATCGAAAAAATCGCTATTTTTGTTCGATAAAATCGCTTCGACCGTCGCCTTTCGTTTTTTCGTTAAAAAAATCGCGACCGTCAAAAGCGGTCGCCGAGCGCGACGACGGCGGAGCGTTCGAACGAGAGCGTTCCTCTTTTTAATTTTAATCTTCTTCGTTCGATTCGCAAGAAAAATTTTCTCTTTTTAAAGATTTTTCGAGAAAATTCCCCCTCCCGCAAAGATTTTTACAATTATAACGGTCGCTCCGAAGACGTTCGCCGCCCTCGTCGCGCGCGCCGCGATCTTTCCAACGAACGCGGCGAGAAAATCGCGCCCCTCGGCTTGAAGAATCGACGCTCTTCCCTATAATTAATAACGTCCGAGTCGCGACCGTTCGCGCGCCGCCGCCAATTCGACGCGACTTCCGCCGTCTTCCTAAACGCGCCTTTTCGCCCGTTTATCTCAACCCGCCCATTTTACCAACCGACCGGAGTTACGTATGAGCGACGCCCCGCAAGTTCCGCCCGTCGACGCCGAATCCCCTCGCACGCCTTGGGAGCCGACCGAGTCCGGCGCGATTCCGTTCGTTCACCTGCACACGCACTCGCATTACTCGCTCCTCGACGGCGTCGGAAAGCTCGACGCGTTGCTCGCTCGGGCGAAAGAGCTGGAAATGCCGGCGCTCGCGCTGACCGACCACGGCAACCTTTACGGCGCGCTCGAATTTTATCAAAAAGCGCTCGACGTCGGCGTCAAACCGATTCTCGGCTACGAAGCGTACGTCGCGCCGATTTCGCGTTTCGACAAAACGGAAAAGCGCTCCTATCACCTCACGCTTTTGGCGACGAACCGTAAAGGCTACGAAAATCTTCTCGTTCTTTCGTCGTTGGCCTACACGGAGGGGTTTTACTATAAACCGCGTATCGACCGCGACTTATTGAAGAAACACAGCGAAGGGCTGATCTGCCTTAGCGGCTGCCTCGCCGGGGAGGTCGCGCGCACGCTCGCCAACGGCAACGGGTCGCCCGAAGCCTACGCTAAAGCTCGCGACGCCGCGCTTTGGCACCGCGAACTTTTCGGCGATCGATACTATCTCGAGTTGCAAGACCACGGCATCGCGGAGCAAAAGATCGCGCTGCAAGGAACGTTGCGTCTTTCGCAAGAGCTTGGCATACCGACGGTTATCTCGAACGACGTTCACTACGTTCGCCGCGAGGACGCCGACGCGCAAGACCTCGTTCTTTGCGTCAACACCGGGAAATTCCGCACCGACCCGAACCGCATGCGGATGGACTCCGACGAATTTTACCTCAAAAGCGGCGCCGAAATGATGGAGCGCGCCGTCGGCTTCGAAGACGCGGTTTGGCGTTCGCTCGAAATCGCCGACCGCTGCAACCTCGAGCTCGAACTCGGCAAACGCTTCTTCCCGATTTTCATTCCGCCGGATAATAAAACGCCGGACGAGTACCTCCGCGAGCTTTGCATTCAAGGCTTGAAGCGACGTTACGCCAACAATCCGAAACGCTTGATTAACGGCGAGCTTTCGGAGGAGGTCATGGCGCGCCTCAACCGCGAGCTCGGCGTCATCGCCAAACTCGGTTTCGCGACGTACTTCCTTATCGTTTGGGACTTTGTTCGCGTCGCGGAAGAGCGCGGCGTCCACCGCACCGCCCGTGGTTCCGGCGTCGGCGCGATCGTCTGTTACGCGCTCAACATGTCGCACGTTTGCCCGCTCGAGTTCGACCTCCTCTTCGAACGGTTTTTGGACGAAAACCGCATCGAAGCGCCGGATATCGACATCGACTTCGAACAGTCGCGACGCGGCGAAATCATCGACTACGTGAAGGAGCACTACGGGCCGGAAAAGGTCGCGCAGCTCGGCGTTTTCGGCACGATGGCGGCGAAGATGGCGATCCGCGACGTCGGACGCGCGCTCGGCTTGCCGTTGGCCGACGTCAACGCCGTTACGAAGCTCGTTCCGGACGCGCCGAAAATGACGATCAAAAAGGCGTTCGACCAAAGCCCGGAACTCGTCAAACTTTACGAAGAAAACGCCGAGGTTCGCGAACTCATCGACTACGCGAAGCAAACGGAAGGCTTGGCGCGGAGCGCCGGAACGCACGCTTGCGGCGTCGTCATCGCTCAACGCGCGCTGACCGACTTCGTTCCGGTGCAAAAGCTGACCGGAAAAGACGAACTCGTTACGCAGTGGCAGGGCGCGGAAGTCGAAAAAGCCGGGCTCCTGAAAATGGACTTCCTCGGCTTGCGCAACCTCTCGATTCTCGCCGACGCGGTGCGCATCATCAAGGAAACGACCGGAGAAACGGTCGACCCGTATTCGCTTCCGCTCGACGACCCGGACACTTACGCGCTCCTCTGCCGCGGCGAAACGAAGGGCGTTTTCCAGCTCGAAAGCTCCGGCATTCGCGAACTTCTGATGAATATGCGACCGGACAACTTCCGCGATATCATCGCCGTTCTCGCGCTTTACCGTCCGGGCCCGCTCGAAGGCGGCATGGTCGACGACTACGTCGACGTTAAACACAAACGCAAAAAAGCGGAATACTTGCATCCGGTGTTGGAAGAGGTGCTCGCCGAAACGAACGGCGTCATGGTCTACCAAGAGCAGATCATGCGCATCCTGAACCGGCTCGGGAACATTCCGCTCTCGAGCGCGTACACCTGCATTAAAGCGATCAGTAAAAAGAAACACGACAAAATCGCGAAGTTCAACGACGACTTCATCGCCGGCGCGGTCGCGAACGGCCTCGACGAGGAAACCGGTCAAAAACTTTTCGACCTCATCAAAGTTTTCGCCGGATACGGCTTCAACAAGTCGCACTCGACCGCTTACGCGAACGTCGCGTACACGACCGCTTACTTGAAAGCGCACTATCCGGCGGCGTTTATGGCGGCGCTCCTTTGCGGCGACATTTCGGCGCGCAACTTCACCAAACGCGACAAAACGGTCGAACACGTCGACGACTGCAAGCGAATGGGCATCGAAGTGATCCCGCCGAACGTCAACGTTTGCGACGCTCGCTACAAAGTCGTCGACGGCAAAATCCTCTTCGGTTTGACCGCGGTGAAGGCTTGCGGCGAAGACGCGGTCGCCGAGATCGTCCGCGCTCGCGAAGAGGGCGGCCCCTTCAAGAGCATCTTCGACTTTTACGAACGCGTCGACACGAAGCTCGTCGGACGCACGACGGTCGAATCGCTGATTAAATGCGGCGCGTTCGACTGTTTAGGCGCTCGGCGTTCGCAGCTAATGCAAGCGCTGGACAAGGCTTACAAAAACGGCCAAGCGGTCGCGGAGGACCGGGCCCGCGGTCAGCGCAGTCTCTTCGAAGAGGCGTTCGGAGCGCCGGAGACGCCCAAAACGCCGGAAGAGGAAATGGCGGAAAACCTCCGCGGTCTGCCGAACGTCGACGATTGGTCGGCGAAGGAAACCGCGACGTACGAGAAGGAAACGCTCGGGTTTTACGTTACCGCGCACCCGTTGGGCGACTGCCGCGAAAAGCTGCAAATGTACGCTTCGTCGATCGCGAAGGTAACGCAATTCCCGAACCGCGCGTTCG
>JAZNJF010000296.1:0-24940 GCA_045577885.1 Thermoguttaceae bacterium
GTTGCGCCCGGGCGCCGACGCGCCGACGACGTTGGCGATTCAACCGCGCTTCAGTAAAGGCGATATGAACCCGACGATCGGCGTCGGTCCGTCGATTTCGCTTAATTTGGCGACGATTCCCGGCGGCGTTCCTTACGAAACGTCGCTCGATCCGCAAGAAGCGGCGCAAATTAAGGAACGATTCGGCGCGTTGACCGGCGGCGAGCGGCTCGTTTCGATGAACGGCGTCCCGGTCGAAACGCCGGCCGATCAATATCGCTTGGCGCGGCTCTTTATCGACCGTCCGATCGAGTACGTCTTCGCGCCGACCGTCGCCGGAAACGCGGGCGAACGCGTCGTCGACGAAACGAAGGAAAAGATCGCGGTAACGATTCCGCCGGCCGGCGCGCCGGAAATAGGCGTTCGCTTGACGATGGGCGAAATCGTCGAAATCCGACCCGGTTCCGCCGCTGAAAAAGCGGGGCTCCGCAAGCGCGAAGTCGACGAAAACGGCGTCGTAACGCAACGCGGCGACGTTCTGCTTGAAATCGACGCCGATCCGATTCTCGACCCGCGCCTCCTGCCGTATCGCCTCTTCGCGAGCGGTTCGAGGGAAACGCGCCCCGAGTTGGCGGCGAAATCGGCGCAAACGGAAGCGGCGACCGAACCGGCAAATTCGGCAAATTCGGCAAATTCGTCGAACGCGGAAAAATCGGGCGCTTTGATCGCCGTTTCGGGAACGCAAACGGTCGCGTTGACGGTGTTGCGCGACGGCAAGCGCGTCGACTTGACGGCGACGTTGCCGAACGCCGCGCCGTACGACGGGTTCGCGTCGAGCCGAGGCGCGATGGCCTGCGGTCGACTTGGCGTCGCGTTCGAGGTGGCGCCGGTCGTTTCCGGCGTCGACGGAACCGTTAAAACCGACGCGAACCCGATCGGCGGCGAAATCGTTAAAATCGAAGCGACCGTTCCGGACCCGGGCGCCGACGCGTCGAAGGAAGCGCGAGAACTCTTCAAAGCGCTGACCGGCGTCGAAGCCGGGGCGGGCAAGCAAACGAAAACGACCGAAATCGTCGGCGAAACCGACGCGGAACGCGCCGCGAGCGTTTTGGCTTGGTATTCGAGCGTCGCGCCGCTTCTTCCGAGCGGAACCCCCGTCGTCGTAACCGTTTCGACGGTCGCCGGCAACGCGAAAATTGAAACGTCGCTCAAACCTTCGGAAGACGCGTTCGTCGCTTCTTCCGCCGACGTCGCCGATAAAAAGGACGTTGCGAAAATCGAAACGACGCTCCGTCGCGCCGAAGACGCTTTTGTCGTCGAACGCGGCCTTTATTTCGGCGGCGACGCGATTTTTCATCGCGCCGACTCGTTGGGCGAAGCGTTAAGTTTCGGCGTCGCCAAAACTTGGGAGTGCGCGACGATGATCTTTACGACGCTCAAAAACTTGGGCTCGACCGTCTCCGCGAAGGCGCTCGGCGGCCCGGGGATGATCGTCGGAACCGCGTACGCGGCGGCGGGCGAACAAAACGGCGTCTTCCTTTTGTTCCTCTGCATGATCAGCGCAAACCTTGCCGTCGTTAACTTTCTGCCGATTCCGGTGCTGGACGGCGGGCATATCGTCTTCCTCCTGTACGAGGCGATAACGCGGCGCAAACCGAACGAAAACGTCCAAGTGATTTTGAGTTATATGGGGTTGGCGCTGATTTTGGCGCTGATGTTCTGGGTGATTTACCTCGACGTCGTTCGATACTGCTTCTAACGGCGGTTGCGTAACTTGCGACGCGATAAGAGTTAACGTCGCTTCTAGACGAGGCGGCGTTCGAAAAGCGGCGGTCGACGTGAAAAAGCGGCGACCGTCGTTTTTTTGCGTCGAGGCGGCGCGGAGCGGGAAAAGACGCCTCTAAGGGTGGAATTTGAAAACGCCGAGTTTTTCTATTTTGCCCTCCTTGACAAGCGGCTCGACCTTGCGTATAATAACGATTATCCTGCAAAAACATTTTTTGCGCCCTGTTTGTTAAAATGGGGGATTTGGTTAAGGCGCGGCGTTTGGCGACGTCGGCGATTCGAGCGATCGAACCGCAAAAACGAGACGCGACGCGCCGACGAAGAAGAAAGCGGAAAATCGATGAACGCAACCCGAAACGAAACGCGACGCGACGTCGCGAATGGATTTGGCGAAAGCGGAAAACGAAACGTAAAGCGTTGGAGCGAAATCTTTTTGACGGCGTTCGACGCGTTGGCCTTAGCCGCGCTTTGGAGCGTTTTCGCGTCGACGCTCGTTTGTTTCGCGCCGTTTTTTTCGACGAGTCGCGCCGTTTGCGAAGTCCGAATCGCGTCGACGCTTGTTTTTCTAACGTTCGCGACGGTAAGCGTTTACGTCTTGCGCGAGACCGTTTGCGTTTGGCGCGAAAGTCCTTGTCGGCTCCCGAAATCGGAGTTTCGAGCGCGCGTTCGTTCGGCGTCGTTTCCGCTTTGGGCGACGGCGGCGGTCGTCGCGGCGTTCGGGGCGACCGCGAGCGGAACGACCGACGGCGAATCGAATTCGGCGTTTGCAACCGTTTGCGCGACGGTTGTTTATGTCTTTTGCGTCGACGTCGGAGCGGCTTTTTTCGCTCGGCGTTGGGGCGCGACCGGCGCGAGAGATTGGCGGCTCGCGTTAGAAAGCGACGCGACGTCGTTGAAAGAAAAAAAGTCGCCGGACGTCGACGCGACGTTTGAAACGAAGACGGTTAGCGGCGACGGTCAAGGCGGCCAAGCGGCGAACGAAACGCCGGACGACGCGTTCGACGAAGCCAACGCCGAGTTCGAAGTCGACGGCGAACTGCTTGCGACGCAGCGCCGCGTTCGAACGGAGGAGGGCGGAACGCAAATTTTCGGCTCGGTCGCGGTCGAATTTGAAGCGGACGCCTCGGTCGCGCCGGTTTGCGTCGCCTTTTGTCCGCCGTTTGAAGGCGTTCCGTCGTTTGCTTTCGAGCAAGCCGCCGGTCCGGAAATCGCCCTCGACGCGACGAGCGTTCAACCGTTCGGCGTTCGGCTCGAAGCGAAACGGCGCGTCGCGCAAACGTCGGATTCGCAAGGGGTTGCGAGCGACGAAACGATTCGAATCGAGTATTTCGCGGCCTTTCCGCCGTTCGACGAAACGGATGAAAAGGCGCGTTGAACCCGGAAGACGTCGAACTCGCGCCTTTTCCGCTTTTTCCGGCGCGCCTCGACGCCGACGTTAACCGACGTCGCGTTGAAGGCGTCGTCGATTAATTCGAAATTTGTTTTTATCGACGCGTTAACGAGAACGCGTTGCAAGTCTTTTGTTAAAAAGGGGTAACGATGAAATTAATTCAAACGATCGCAAGCGTCGCGTTGGCTTTTTCGGCGGTCGGCGCGTTCGCGGCGGACGACGTTCGCGTCGTCGAGCGTCCGGAAACCGGCGACGCGGCGCCGCATTACTTGGCGAACCGAGCTCCGCTCGAACCGTCGCCGTTCTTGAAGTTGCCGCTCGGCGCCGTCAAGGCCGAAGGCTGGTTGGGCGAAGCGCTCAAACGCCAAAACGAAGGGCTCGCCGGGAAGCTCGGAACGATCAGCAAATGGCTCGAAAAGGGCGACAACGCTTGGCTTATGAACGGCGGGCAATACGGTTGGGAAGAGCTTCCGTACTGGCTCCGCGGGTACGTCGACATGGCGTATCTCGCCGGCGACAAAGAGATGATCGCCGAAGCGCAAACCTGGATCGAAGCGATTCTAAAGAGCCAACGCGCCGACGGTTACTTCGGCCCGGGCGATCCGGACGCCAAAAAACCGATCGATATTTGGCCGAACATGCTCGTCCTCTTCCTGATGCAATCGTATTACGAAAACACCGGCGACGAGCGCGTTATCTCCTTTATGTCCAAGTACTTCGACTGGATCGCGATGCGCCCGGACGAACGCCTCCTCGAAACGTATTGGGAAAACAGCCGCGGCGGCGACATGCTGCACAGCTGCCTTTGGTTATACAATGTAACCGGCGATAAAAAGTTGCTCGCGGTCGCGGAAAAAATTCACGAGAACACCGCGAACTGGCGCCAAGTTTCGGGCCTGCCGAACTGGCATAACGTCAACATCGCCCAATGTTTCCGCGAACCGGCGACGTTTTGGCAACTTTCGAAAGACGAAGCCGACAAAGCCGCGACGTACAACAACTTCTGGTTGATTCGCGCGATTTACGGTCAAGTCCCGGGCGGCATGTGGGGCGGCGACGAAGTGTCGCGTCAAGGTTATATCGACCCGCGCCAAGGGATCGAAACCTGCGCCATTTTCGAGCAACTGACGAGCAACATGCTTCTTTTCCGCGCGACCGGCGACACGTTCTGGGCCGATCACGCCGAGGAAGTCGCGTTCAACTGCGCTCCGGCGGCGCTTATGCCCGACTTTAAAGCCTTGCGTTACATCACTTGCCCGAACCAACCGATTTCGGACGCGAAGAATCACAACCCGGCTATTTGCAACGCCGGGCCGTTCATGTCGATGAACCCGTTCAGCAGCCGCTGCTGTCAACACAATCACGCGCACGGTTGGCCGTATTACGTCGAACATCTTTGGACGGCGACGCCGGACCGCGGCTTGGCGGCAACCCTTTACGGCGCGTCGCAAGTCAGCGCGAAAGTCGGCGACGGAACGACCGTTGCCGTTAAAGAAACGACGAACTATCCGTTCGACGACGTCGTGAAGCTGACCGTTTCGCTTCCGCAAGGCGTTGATTCCGTTAAGTTTCCGCTTTACGTTCGCGTTCCGAAGTGGGCGGTCGGCGCGTCGGCGACGCTCAACGGCGAAAAGCTTGCGGTCGACGCGGCACCGCAAAAGTGGATTCGTATCGAACGCGAATGGAAGAACGGCGACGAAGTCGCGGCGACCTTCCCGGCGAAGTTCTCGTATCGTAAGTGGCGACAAAACAAGGATTCCGTCAGCGTCGATTACGGGCCGTTGACCTTCTCGCTCAAAATCGACGAAGAATATCGTCAAGAGCGCGACGGTCGCCAAACCGCGATCGGCGACTCCGGTTGGCAAGACGGCGCCGACGTCGACGCGTGGCCGTCGTTCGAAATTCTGCCGAAATCGGCGTGGAATTATGGGCTGATCGACCCGGCGACGCTCGACCTTTCGCAACTGGAACTCGTTCGTAAACCGTGGCCGGAAAACAACTTCCCGTGGACGACCGACGCGGTTCCGTACTCGATTAAGTTGAAGGGGCGCAAAATCCCGAGTTGGGGATACGAACCGACCGGCTTCTGCGAAACGCTTCCGTTCAGCCCGGCGCCGACCGCCGAACCGGTCGAAGAGCTGGAACTGATTCCGATGGGCGCGGCGCGTCTGCGCATTTCGGCGTTCCCGACCGTCGAGGAAAAGTGAACGACGCGGTTGCGCTAACGCGTTGAACGGCAAGATTTGTGGACTTCGGTTGAAGCGTCGACGTCGCGTCGTTTGACGAGTGGAAAAAAGAAAAACTCGACGCCTTTTCGAAAAAGGGCGTCGAGTTTTTTTGCGTCTTTACACGGCGTCGTTTAAAAGCGACGTCGCGTTAAGGGACGAAATAGCGCGAGTTAAGGCGCTTGTTCCGATTAAACGAAATCAATTTCGTAAGCGGCGCCGGAGTAGTTCGCTCCGACGACGTACTGCGTCGCGGTCTTGGAAAACGCGCCTTGCCAATAGTAGTGCAGGTGGCCGCAAAGGATCGCCTTCAAAAGACTTTGCTCGCGGAGCCAATCGAGGAATTCGACCGTCGTCGCGTCCGGTTTTTGCTGTTCGCGGCGGCCCGGGTTGAAGTCCTTCATCAGCTCTTCCGGAACGCCGGTTAAGTAGGCGCATTGCGAGTTTTTGCCGATCGCGAGCTTGAAAAGTTCCGGCGTATGAAGCGGAACGTGGCAGAGCGCGACGATCGGAAGTCCTTTCTCGACCTCGGCTTGGAACGCTTTAAAAATTTCCGGCGTAACGTAGTAGTACACGTCGTCGAACGCGACGAAGTTGACGCCGTTGACAACCTTGGACGCGAGCTTTAAGTCGTTCGGGAAGGCCTTTTGCGCGCGTTCGAACGATTGCGCCTTATACGCTTCGTCCTCTTTCGCTTCGCCGAGATAGTGGCTGTACTCGTGATTCCCGGCGGAGACGAAGGAGTAAGTCCCGGCAAATTTCGCGTTTACCGTTTCGTAATTTTTGTGGCTGGTGAAGTCGATCAGGTCGCCGGTGTGCAGAAAGAGCGCGTTGTTCTTTTGCGCGAGCGCCATCGCGGCGTCGAAACGCTTCACGCCGTCGCCAAAGTGTTTAAGTCGCGACGCGGCAAGCTTTTTCTTGCGTTCGACTTCGCGATCGTCGACGAGACAGAAGTGCGAGTCGGAGACGTGAACCGCCTTAAACGGTTGCGTCGCGCCGACTTCGATGCGAATCTTTTGCGGTTTCAGGAGCGACTTGTCGGCGGCGAGAAGCGGAGAGACGGTCGGGAGAGACGAGGCGAAGCAAAGGCCCGCGCTCGCTTTGATAAAATCGCGGCGATTAAGTTGCATAAACGTTGTCCTTATTAAAGTTGCGGTGAGTCGCTTGTTTAGCGACAAGTTGAAGTATTCGGGGATCGCGGTCAAAATTCGACGACGCAAAAAACGGGGCGGTGGTCGGACGCGAGCGGTTCGTCGACAACGCAAGTCTCGATAACTCGGGCGTTAGGCGCGTTGCGGATGAAGACGTAATCGATTTGTTTCGTCGGTTTGTCGGCGCGGAAGGTCGGGGCGTCGGCGCCGATCGAACGCCAAGTCTTTTTCAGCTCGACGACTTCCGCCGAATCGGGCGTCGCGTTGATATCGCCGACGAGAATAATCGGCTTGTCGTATTTTTTCGCCTCTTCTTCGATGAGCTTAACCGCTTGTAAGCGCGTCTCTTGCGTCAGCGGAAAGTGCGTGTTGAAGAAGACGTAATTTTCGAATTCGCAGATTTGCAGAACGCGGCGGTGAGAGCTGCCTTGGATATAAACTTTCGCGGTTTTGAGCGGTTTTTCGCGCGACAGGACGCCGACGCCGTACAGCCCGCCCGGCAACTCGATTTTCGACTCGAATTTGCCGTTGAGACCGGTTTTTTCGGCCAGCGTCGCGAGTTGGTCGACGTCGGCGCCGCTGCGGTTCGTCTTATTGTCGACTTCTTGAAGTCCCGCGACGTCGGGGTTTACGTCGGCGATAACCTTGGCGGTTCGGTCGAGGATGGCTTGCGACGGATCGGAGTAGGAACCGCCGGGCGCGCGTCCGATTTGAATGTTGTATGAGAGAACGCGCAAGACGGTCGGCGTTTTCTCCGCTTTTGGCGACGCGGCGTCGTTGCCCAACGCGGGAAGGCAGACGCCGCAAAGCGCGAATAACGATAAAACGTTGCAATGAAAACGATTAAGTCGAAATGAAAGCGTCATATGAAACCTTTCTCGGCAAACGAAAATTAACGTTGAAGCGAACGGGCTCGGGAGCCGCCGGTTAAATTTAATCGGTATTGTTACAATGTTTAAAAGCGGATTGACGGCGTTTGAACTCGGTTTTCCGCGCGACGAAACCGGCGAACGAGACGAAATTCGACTCCGGTAAATTGCTGTTTCGCAAGACCTTACGGAGCTTGCGATGGAACGCGAACTCGGTTTTGTACGGCGAAAACGACGTGTTGTCGATAAACGTCGCCGTTGCGTAAGCGTTGTGTATAAAGACGTAAAGACTCCGACGCGAACTTTTCGAACGTCGAGCCAAAGCGTCTCGATTTTAGGGCGCGCCTCGCGTGTTTATTATACCATTTTTGCGGAAGAACGCAAGGGGAATTAGTCGGAGAGCGCGTTAGGGCCGGCGGTTGCGGAGTTGGCGCGCAAAACGTTTCGTCGTCGGGGCTTGCGGGGAATTAAAGGCTGGAATGCGAAGACCGCGAGCCGTCGTAAAGACGTCGTGACGCTTGCGCGGTTTTGAACGTTGGCGCTTGCGAGGAATTTTAGTCGTGTTGACGCTAACGATTAAGTAAATAACGCTTGTACAAACGTTAAACGTCGAAAACGTCGCGTCGGGCTTGGCGTAACGCGTTGCGATTCGACGGAAATCTTCGACAACGCGTTGGAAGAAACGTTCGACTTGGTTTCGACGTCGCAAAAGTCTGGGAAACCTCGCGACGGTTTGCGTTGGCGTGTAACGCGCGTTGTTTGCTAAAACTGTTGAAAAGCGGCGAGGGGTTGAGCCGATGGAATGGTTTGGCCGATTTGTTTAACGTTGTAACTTGGAGTTTTTCAAGGGTTGCGTTGTTTGTCTTCGGCGCGGCGACGCGGGTTAACCGTTCTATTTTGAGTTTGCCAACGTCTCTTGACAAAGAATAACGAATTGATTACAATTCGCCGTAATTCTTTTTGTTTCCTTAGGTTGTCGTCGGCGATTTGCCTTATTCGCTTTTGTAAATGCCGATAAGGATTGAATTTACGGCCGAGACCGAAAAGGAGCGAAAAGCGGAAAAATTAAACGCCGCGTTGAAAAGTTGCGAGGAACGTATGTTGCGGATTTTGTTAAAGTTGCGAAATGTCGTATTGGGGACGACGATTTTAATGTTATGGGCGGGGGCGGCTTTGCGCGTCGAAGCGAAAACTCTTCGTTTTCAAGCGGTTCGCGATCTCTACGTTTCGTCGGCGTCCGGGGAAGAAGAGGGGAACAACGGCGCGTCGCCTCGTTTGAAAGTTAAGGGATATCAAGAGTTTAGCTTGCTCGATTTTGACGTCGCAGAGTTGCGCGGACTCCGAATTAAGGAGGCGAAAATTGCGGTAAAACTCGCTTCGGAAGAACGGTTGCGTCAAGTAACGGTCGGCTCGATCGTCGTTCCTTGGAACGAAGGCGACGGAACGAGTTATGCGAAGATTCCGGGCGCCTCTTCGTTTCGCTGGCGCGAGACCCCGAACGTTCCTTGGGCGTATTCGACGAGCTCCGACGTATATTCAGACATTACGTCGGTTACGTTTGGCGAAGGCGGCTCCTTTTGGGCGAGCGGCGAAGCGTCCGAACCGATCGACGGTTGGCAAACGATTCCTGTCGACCCGCGCGTCGTCGCGGCGCGAGCGGCCGGAATTTCAACGGGTTTTGTTTTTTTTGACGACGTTGGAACCGAGCTAGCGCGGCGCGGAGCGGACGGCGAGGAGGTGGAGATTCGGCTCTTCCCCAACCGCTTTTTTTATTCGCGCGATCAAAATTCCGCTTCGACTCCATATTTGGAAGTCGTTGTTGATGAAGAGGTTAAAGAGACCGGAAAAAAACGAAAGGGGCCTGCGCCTCCCGCCGAACTCGTCGCGCGAACGGACGGTTTGCCCTTCGGCGAAGCGGAAATTATTTGGTCGTATCCTGAAACGACGGAATGTCGTATCATTGCGTTTCAGGCGCGAATTGACGGAAAGGAAGTTCCGCAGTCGCTGATTCCGGCGCCAAAAATTAACGGTTATTCGACGGCTTCGGAACGCTATGTCGCGCGATTGAACAACTTAGGGTTGAAACCTGGGAAAAGTAAAAAATTGGAATTGGTCGCTGTCGACGAATTGGGCGAACGGAGCGCGCCGGCGCTCCTGCGTTTCGACGTTTCCGACGATAAACCGAGCGACTGGAGCGACTTAGTCGCCGTCGGTAAAAGAGGCGCGACGAAACGAAACAAAGGCGGGACGACGACCGAGTTAAACGCGACGCTTCCGGTGTTGGCCGGAACTAAGGTGGCCGTATTAAACGAGTTCGATAAAACGACCGAGTCGGGGGAGTTGATTCCGCGACGTCCGGAAAGTTACGCGACGTCAAATGCGATTTGGAACGCTCGCGAACGGCAAATTAATCTGGCGGCGGCGCGCGGCGAATTTATCGGTTTTCAACTTGCTTTTAAGGGCGACGCTCGAAAAATTCGCGCTGAAATTCATTGGAGTAAGACGGTAAATAACGAGAAAACAAGCGTTTCCGTTAAAAAGAAAACGTCGAATGAAGGCGCGAGTTCGGCGGAGAAATCAAAAGAAAAAATCGGGACGGCGCCGCGAGCGACTTTTTACCGACTTGCGCAAGTCGAAACGTCGCGCGGTAAGATCGGCGATCCGGCGATTCCGTTTGAAACGTCGGAAATGAACGTAAGCGCCGGAAACGACGCTGTTTACTGCGAAATTTACGTTCCGCAAAACGCGGCGGCGGGCCAACGGCGCGGGACGTTGCGATTAACGTCGGGCGGCGAAACGCTTGACTTAAAAATTGTTTTAACCGTTTGGAACTTCAATATTCCTAACGAGTTAAGTTTTCTTCCGGAGATGAACTGTTATTCGCTTCCGGCGAACGAACTCGAATATTACAGAATGGCGCAACTTCACCGGACGTACATTAACCGCGTCCCGTATTCGCATCGCGGAACGGTCGGAGACGGTTTGGCGCCGAAGTACGACGCCGCGACGCGCGCTTTCGATTGGACCGAGTGGGATCGACGCTTCGGCGCCCTGTTCGACGGGAGCGCGTTTGCCGATTCGCCGCGCGGAGCGACGCCGATCGAAGCGTTCTATCTCCCGTTTTTTGAAAACTTTCCGGCGAATATTTTTGAAGAGTACGACGAGACCGTTCGTCCGGTCGAAGCCGCCTTTTCGGAGAACTACAAGACGTCGTTGCGCAACGCGTTGGCCGACGCCGCGGAACATTTCGTCCAATCGGGCTGGAGCGATTCGCGGTTTCTTTTCTATTTGAACAACAAAATGGATTACAAGCGCAACGGATGGTCGCGCGCCAGTTCGCCTTGGTTGCTCGACGAACCCGCGAGTTTTCAAGACTTTACCGCGTTGCGCTTCTTTGCGTCGCAACTTCGTTTGGCGTTGGAGGAGGCCGATTTCGCGACAAAAAGTAATGGAACGCGGAAGAAGAACGCTTCTTCGGAAACGCGTCCAATTCTTTTCCGCGCCGATATTTCGCGTCCGCAGTGGAGTCGCGATTCTCTCGACGGGTTACTTGACGTCAACGTCGTCGGCGGAGACGTTTTCCGACGTTACAACCGGCGCGTTATGGAACGTCGCGACCGTTTTGACGAACTCGTTTACGCGTATGGAACGACCGCGGCTCCGGAGCTAAACGGTTGGCAACCGGTCGCTTGGGCCATCGACGCTTGGACGCTCGGCGCCGACGGGATCGTGCCTTGGCAAACGATCGGGAACGACGAGTCTTGGAAGAAAGGCGACGAGTTGTCGTTGTTTTATCCGGCGACGGAAGAAAGCGGCGGGAAAGTCGTCGCGTCGATTCGACTTAAAGCGTATCGGCGCGGGCAGCAGGACGTCGAGTATTTAATGGCGCTGTGTAACGCGACCGGGCGGCCGCGATGGGACGTCGCGCAAGCGTTGCGTAAACGCTTGACGTTGGAGGCGCGCTCGACGTTTCGTTACGCGGAAGACGCCGGAACGCAAGATTACCCCGATTTTTCGTCGGACGAATGGGAACGCATGCGTCGCGAAATCGGAGCGTTCCTTTCGGAAACCGCGTCGTCTAAGGAGTAAGAACGGCGCAAAAAACAAGGCGTCGCAAAGAAAAAACGAGCCGAAACGCAAGAAAATTTCGGCTCGTTGTAAGTCTTTTTTCAAGACCGACGCAGTGAAGTCGTTCGGTTTAACGGACTTCTATCGTCGCTCGACCGGACGTCGGGAAGGCGAAGAAGAGCGTTTGCGACTTGGCGTCCCAACGCCAATCTTTGAGCGGCGCGCCGTCGACGGAAACGCTCGTCGGCGCCGCGTTCAACTTCAAAAGCGAAATCGCGTCGACGCCGGAAGTCGCCGTCGTTTCTAACGTTAGAACGCCGTTTTCATTCTTTAACGATTCAATGCGACAACTTGACGCAAGGACGGCGGGCGTCGGCGCGGTTACTTTGTCGAGGTCGAGAAGCCAAACGCGTTCGCCCGGCGCAACTTCAACGCCGTCAAGCGGTTGCAATTTCGAATCGAAGAGGTTGACAAAGCGACCCGCGATTTTTAGCGGTTCGTTGGAAAGCGATTCGGTTAACGTCGCGGCCAAGACGTACGGGCCTCGGCGCTTAAGGAAATAATTGCGTTCGACGTATTGCCCGCCGGTCGCCGCAACCGCTTCCGCGACAAGACTTCGGTAAGCGTCGGCGTTCTCTTGCGAACGGTTGTAATACGCCGGGCGAACGCGGTCGACGTAAACCCAACCCTTGCCGAATCGGTATTTGCCGCTTTCGGGACGTTTGTCTAAACCGAGCGATTCGAACAGGTGTTCGCCCGGAGCCGCGTAGGAAAGGGCGCCGGTGTTCCACCAGTCTTTCGCCGCGTGGTAGGCGTCCGTTTCCGCGCCGACGTAAATCAAGACGCCGCCGCGATTTACCCAGTCGGCGAGAACGGCGTGCAACCCCGGGCTCGACGGCTTTTGGTATTCGTAACTCAACGCTAAAACCTTATACTTGTCGAGATAGCCCGGATAACGGAGCGCGTGGTCGAGAACCGGAACGCCGACCGGAATCCCGCGTTTGATCAGCGGCGTCGCGAGACCAAAGAAGTCGCCAAACGTTGCAATTTCGAGCTTTGAAGGACGCGTCGGATCGGAAGCGTCCGGGGCGGCGCATTCGCGAACGGTCGGTTCGGCGCGCTGGAACATCGCGGAGTCGGCTAAGAGAACGCCGACGCCTTCGGTCGCGCCGTCGTAAGCGGCGTCGGCTTGCGCCATGTCGCGAAGTTGTTGAAACGTAAGAGTTAACGTCGAAGCGTAATCTTTCGGGATCGTCGTCGCGTCGGGCGAACCGGCCGGAAACGAACCGAGGAAAACGCGACTCGGCCAAGGCGCGACTTCGTAATAATGCGTTTCCGATTGCATTAACGACGCGACTAAAGTGCTGAGATAATTCGTTTTATAGTCGTTCCAATCGTAACGCGGATTGTCTTCGACCGGGTCGTTCAGGTAATAGACGCGCTTGCCGGTTCCGCGAACCATCTCCTGCGTTACATTGTATTCGAGGAAGGCCGACTCGAACGTGCGCTCCGCTTGAACGCCGTTGTAAATGTTGGAATGACGCGAGGTTCCGGTCCAAACCTGCGCGATAATTCCGTCGATTCCCGGCAGGTCGAGGAGCGCCGATTCCGGGCTGACCATCCGAATTTGCGAGTAACTCAACAGGCTATGCGTCGCGATGTAAACTTTTAACAGGCGATTGTAAGTCCTTAGCGAATATTCTTTTAGCGACGTGCAAACGCGGTCGAGCAGGCGGCGGTAAAGGTATTGCATCATCTTCGCCGAGCGGTACTGGGCGTCGCACGACGAGTCCGGACGAATCCACGACTCGTTGTAATACATTTGCCATTCGCGCTTGAAGGAGTCGCTAAAGCCCGCGAACGCCCAGAGTTCCGGTTCTTCGAGAAAGAGCGTTTCGACGCCGGCGTCGACGACTTTTTTAAGGCGGCTTTCGAGGTAATCGCAGAACGCGATACTCGGGACGAGGTACGGCGTCGCCGGGTCGTGCATGACGCGCTCGCCGTCGGCTCGGACTTGCGCGTCGTCCCAATGCGTTGCGCCGTCGAACTTTCCGTCGAGGTAATCGTTGTAACTTCCCCAAGCGACGCCGGTCATTACGGCGACTTTCGAACCGCTTTCGGCGCGCCATTTTTCGAGCGACGCGATCGCTTCGTCGGAAACGCCGTAAACCATGACGGCGTCGGTTTTTAAGTCGAAGCGCGCGTCGTAGCCGCCGGCTTGCTGGTACGTCGTGCGTTCGAGGGCGCGATCGGTGATTAAGTCGGGCGCAAAGGGCGGCGTCGCGGGCGTTGCGACGGTTTCTTCGGCCAAAACGCGCGGAAAAGTCGCGTTGCAGGGGGCGGCGAGGCAGACGAGCGAAACGGCCCCGAGCGAAACGAGGGACGCGGCGCGTTTCCCGCGGCGGCTTCGTTTATTTAAAGCATGAAACGACATTGGTTAAGACTCCTTAAACTAAAAGGCGGGAGCGTCGAGGAGATGGAACGAACGAGTCGTTTTGATTTTTTGAATAATAGCTCGGAAACTTGGGCTTTCAAAGAGCTCGTTCGCGACGATCGGTAGGGCGAGCCGAAGTCGACGCGGCTTTTTACCGCGCCTTTCGTTCGACCTCTTTAGTTATAAACAAAAAAATTTTTGAAAAAAGCCCCTTGACAGTTTTTTTAAGCGTCATATATTTATAAATGTCGAACGCAAGTAAAGCGAGTGAAAAAATTTGTTCGCCGGTTTGCCGTTGGACTTTGCGCGCGCCGATTGGTTTTAAGCTTAACTGGCGCGAATTACGCTATTTACTTTTTAAACGCATATAAAACTTCGATTTAATGACGTCCTTTACCTATTATTACAACGCGAAATCCTACGGCTTTAACTACGCCTTCCTCTTTACGGGCTTAGTCGAGTCTTGCGTTGCCGCACAGGTTGGGAACCGTCGTTGAACGTTGGTTTTAACGATATCCCGAAATAATAAAGGCCCTGCGACGACGCGTTGCGGGGCCTTTTTTTTGAGCCAAACGCCCCCCCCTTAAAAGGTTTGTACGATGATTATTTTGCTGAAAAAAGACGCTCGCGAAGACCAAATCGCGAATTTAACCGAACAGCTCAAAGAGATGGGGCTTGAATCGCACCTCAGCGTCGGCGACGCGCACACGGTCGTCGGGCTGGTCGGCGATACGAAAAGCGTCGACGTCGACATGTTGAAGGCGCTCGAAATCGTCGAGTCGGTGCAACGCGTTCAAGAGCCGTTCAAACAAGCGAACCGTCGTTTCCACGAAGAGGATACCGTCGTTGAACTTGCGAACGGCGTCAAAATCGGCGGCGGGCATTTCCAAACGATGGCGGGGCCTTGTTCGATCGAGTCGGAAGAGCAGATTATCGAGATCGCGAAAGCGGTTAAAGCGGCGGGCGCGACGATTCTTCGCGGCGGCGCTTTCAAACCGCGCACCTCGCCTTACGCCTTCCAAGGACTCGGCGCCGAAGGCTTGCGTCTCCTCCTTAAAGCTAAGGAAGAAACGGGTTTGCCGATCATCACCGAAGCGATGGACGCGTCGCAATTGCCGCTCTTTGAAAACGTCGACATTATCCAAATCGGCGCTCGCAACATGCAAAACTTCGAGTTGCTCAAACAAGTCGGCAAAATGCGCAAACCGGTGTTGCTCAAACGCGGTATGTCCAGCACTCTCCAAGAGTTGCTGATGAGCGCCGAGTACATTATGGCCGGAGGAAACGAGGACGTTATCCTCTGCGAACGCGGCATCCGCACCTTCGAAACGTACACGCGCAACACGCTCGACTTGGCCGCGATTCCGGTTTTGCGCCGCCTGACGCACTTGCCGATCGTCGTCGACCCGAGCCACGCCACCGGGGACGCGAAACTCGTTCATCCGACTTCGCTCGCCGCGACCGCCGTCGGCGCCGACGGGCTTATCGTCGAAGTTCACAACAACCCGCCGAAAGCGCTTTGCGACGGCGCGCAATCCCTTACGCCGAAAGCCTTTGCGACGATGATGAAAGATATCGAAGCGATTCGCCCGTACGCGTACCGCGGTTGAGAAGGGGAAGGGAAATTGCGTCGTTTGAATAAATAGAAAAACGGCGCTTTTATATCAGAATCAAAAACGGTCGGCGCGTCGGAGACCCGACGTTGACGACGCGCTGTAACCGACGCCAATAAAGAGGTTAAAAAGATGACGAATCTCGAGGAACAAAGAAACCGTATCGACGCGATCGACGAACAGATTGTGAAACTTTTCCGCGAACGAATGGACGCCGCGGCGGAAGTCGCCCGTTACAAGAAGGAACACGGCGTTAAGGTGTTGTCGCAAGAGCGCGAACGCGACGTTGTGTATCATGCGGCGGACGCGGTCGGCGAAGAATTGGAAGAATACGTTAAGTCCTTCTATAACGTCCTTTTGGACTTGAGCCGCGATTATCAACGAGAAAAAATCGACATCCCGTCGCCGTTCGTCGATTCGGTTCGTAAAGCGCTCGAAGAAACGCCCGGTTTCTTCCCGCATAAGGCTACCGTCGCTTGCCAAGGCGTCGAAGGCGCGTACTCGCAACAGGCTTGCGACAAATTATTCTCGATTCCGAAAATCTTCTATTTCAAGAACTTCGAAGGCGTCTGCCAAGCGGTCGACTCCGGAATGTGCCGATACGGGATTCTGCCGATCGAAAACAGTTCCGCCGGTTCCGTCAACGCCGTTTACGACCTGACGCGCAAATATAACTTCCATATTGTTCGGTGTTTAAAGCTGAAGGTCGAACACAACCTTCTCGCGAAACCGGGCGTCAAATTGAGCGATATTCGCGAAATCGTGTCGCACGAACAAGCGCTCCTCCAATGCGGCGAATTCTTGAAAAAGCATCCGGAAATCAAAGCAACCGTCTGCGAGAACACCGCCGTCGCGGCGCGTATTGTCGCGAATTCGGATCGAACCGATATCGCGGCGATCGCAAGCGGTTCCTGCGCCGAGATTTACGGGCTTGCGTCGTTGAGCGAACGCATTCAAAACAGCGACCACAACTACACGCGCTTCATCTGCATTTCGAAGAATCTCGAAATCTATCCGGACGGCGACAAAATCACGTTCACGACGACGCTATCTCACCGCCCGGGGGCGCTTTACAACTTGATTTCGCGCTTCGCGTCGTTGGGGTTGAACGTTTGTAAAATCGAGAGCCGCCCGATACTTGGTAAAGACTTCGAGTTCCGGTTCTATTTCGACGTCGAAGGGACGCTTCGTTCGGAACCGACGCTGAAAATGTTGGCGCAACTCGAAAGCGAAGGCGGTTTCGAATTCCTCGGCGCTTATCGCGAACAGTTGTAACGATTGATTCGCTTCGCCGACGCTCGCCGTTGAATTCTCTTCGCAAAGAACCCGTCTAAACGCTTTTGTTGAAGTTGTTTAGGCGGGTTTTTGCGCGTCGTTTGCCTTTTGCGGAACGAAGTCGAGCGTTGGAAAACGCGGCGTCGCATGAATGACGTTAAAAGAGGTAACGCCGTAACGCGTAGCGGGACAACGTATTAGGGGCTGCCCTCGTCGGGAAGACGAAACGTTTTATTGCGGGAGACTTTAGCGTTATAAAACGCAACAACGCCGATCGATTTTAAGCCGTCGGGGAGTGTTACAGACGTTAATTTGTCGTAGCCGCTAAACGCGCCGTCGACGATATTTTTTAAACCGTCGGGAAATGTTATGGACGTTAACGCGTTGCATTCGTAAAACGCGTCGGCGCCGATAGTTTCGGCGCCGTCGGGAACGCGGTAGGTCTCTTGGTCTTTACATATAGGATAACGTAGTAGCGTCTTTCCGTCGGGGTAACGAGGACGCCGTCGATCGCGCGCAAGGTCGGATGTTCCGGCGCGACGTAGAACTCGTCTGCGTCAATTCTTTGATAATTAAACGTTTGTAAAGAACGCGGAATGACCTTCCAATAAAAGCGAGCGCCTTCAAACGCGTTGTCGTCAATTTCCGCAAGGCCTTCGTTGAGTTTTATCGAACGGAGCGCGCTGTTCGTAAACGCTTCTTCGCCAATGATTTGAAGCGTTTCCGGAAGCTCGACGGCAATGAGCGCATCGCCGACGGCAAACGCGCCGTCGGCGATGCGTTCGACTCCGTCCGGAACGACGTATTTCGCGTCGGCGACGCGTTTTTTGAAGGAAGGTCGGGCCCGACTTTTAACGCCCCAAAACACGCCGTTTGACGCGGTGTAATAATGCCGCGTCGAACGAACGAGGGAAGCGAGTTTAACGCGTTTCGAAACGGAGGCGGTAGGTCGCGGCGCGTTTCTCGACGTCGGAACCGCTTGGAACGTAAACGGTTAGGTCGGACGCGCAATTGAAGAACGTATGGAACGCGAACCAAAGCGCGCCGTCGGGGAGCGTCGCCGACCGCAACGAACGACAGCCGTTAAACGCGTTGTCGCCGATCGATTCCAAACCGCTCGGGAACTCGACCGACTCCAAGGCGTCGCAACCGAAAAACGCGGCGTCGCCGACCGCTTGAAGACCGTTCGGAAACGCGATCGAACGCAACGTTCGGGCGTTGTAAAACGCTTTCGCGGCAATAGTTGCGACGCCGTCGGGAACGACGTATTCCGTTTTCGGTTCGAGGCAAGCCAAGAGCGTTTTGCCGTCCGCGCTGAAAAGGACGCCGTCGACCGTTTGCGTTTGAAATTCGTCGAGCGATAGGACGTCGCAAGACGGGAACGCTTCGGACGCGACTTGCAGGGCGAGCGGGGAAACGTCTTTGAACGCGACGACGTGTAATCCGTCGCATTCGGCGAACGCCGCGGCGTCGACGGTCGGCGTTTCGCCGGTAAACGTCGACGTTCGCAACGCGCGGCAACCGAAGAACGCTTTTCTTGCGATCGATTTAACCGACGGCGGAAAAACGAGTTGCGTCAACGAAGCGCAACCGGAAAAGGCGCGCTTGCCGATCGTTTCGACGCCGTCCGGAAGGGCGACAGTCGTTAGCGCCGCGCAGTTTTCGAACGCGTTCGATTCGATTTTGCGAAGCGTCGACGGGAGCGAAATCGCCGCGAGCGACGAACAACCGTAAAAGGTCGAGCCGCGAAGGACTTCGAGCGTTTCCGGAAGCGCGACGGAATGTAATGATTCGCAACCGGAGAACGACGCGAAGCCGAGCGTTTCGAGGCGTTTAGGAAGCGCGAGCGTCGCAAGGTTCGAACATCCGCTAAACGCGAGGACGCCGACGTCGCGCAAACCGTCCGGGAGCGATATCGCCGTCAGCGATTTGACGGCGGAAAACGCGCTCGGGCCGACGTTTACGACGCTCGACGGAACCGCGTAATCGGCGGCGACGCGTCCGATCGGGTAACGCAAAAGCGTCGTTAAGGCGGCGTCGAAGAGGACGCCGTCGAGCGAGCGGAAACGCGGGTTTTCCGCCGAAACGTCGATCGCGGTCAAGGAGTCGCAGAAGGAAAACGCGTGTTCGCCGATACTTACGACCGTCGCGGGGATAAAAATCGAGTCGAGCGCGGAGCAAGCGGAGAAGGCTTTCGCCGCGATTTTTTCGAGATTACGCGGGAGACGCAAATTTGCGAGGGACGAACATTTGGCGAACGCGCTTTCCCCGATCGTTCGCAAACCTTCGGAAAACTCGACTTGCGAAAGCGACGAACAGCCGAAAAACGCCTTTTTTTCAAGCGTCGCGAGTCGAGGCGGAAGGGCGACGGAACGAAGCGAAACGCAACCGGAAAACGCGCTTTCGCCAAGGGTTAGGAGCGACGAAGGAAGCGTCGCGGATTCGAGCGCCGGACACTTGGCGAAAGCGAACGCGCCGATCGTTTCGAGTCCGTCGGGAAGGACGACGGAAGTTAACGACGCGCAGTCGCAGAACGCGCTTTTGTCGAGCGTTTTCAAGGCGTTAGGAAGGACGACCGTCGCGAGCGCGCCGCAAGCGCAGAACGTCGCGACGCCGATCTTGGCGAGCGTTTCCGGAAGGTCGATCGATTCGAGCGCTTTGCAACCGTAAAACGCGCCGTCGCCGAGGGTTCGGAGCGATTTAGGGAGAACGACGCTCGTTAGCGCGACGCAGTTTTCGAACGCGTTGGGACCGATCGTTTCGAGCGTTTCCGGAAGGTCGAGCGACTTGAGCGCGGAGCAACCGTAAAACGCGTCGGCGCCAATCGTTCGGACGCTTTGCGGAAGGGAAATCGACGTTAACGACGTCGCGTCGCGGAACGCGCCGTCGGCGATCGCGATTACGGGGCGACCGTCGATTTGCGACGGAACGACGCAGCCGGTCGCGCTTTTGTCGAGGAAGCGGGCGATTGCGACGCCGTCGGTATTGGCGTCGACGGTCCATTCGAAGGCGGCGAGGGGCGACGGTTGTCGGGCGGTTTGGGATTCGCGCGGGGCTTGCATTGGTTGCGAGTTCCTTTCAAGGGGAAAATGGCGGGCGACGCGGCGCGCGTCGACGTTGTTTTTTTAATTATTTTCAATTTAAGAGACGAAGTAAGAGAAAATTTGACTTTTTTCTGAAAAATTTTCCGCTTTTTGAAAAAAAAAACGGTTGACGCGCTTTGAAGTTTGGCGAAGCGAGCGGTTTGGGGGCGTCGTCGACGTTTGGAGCGGCGAGAACGGGGCGCGTCGAGTCGAGAACGGCGAGGAAGAGCGGATTATTTCGCTTTTTTTGAGCAATTTTGGTCGAAATCGCGGGCGCCCCCTTTATTTTTGCGCCGCGAACGGGTATCATTAAGAGGATGTGTTTTGGCGAAAACCGGATTTCGCGGCGATTCGAGCGGCGCGTTGAAAAGTCGACGGCGAACGGCGAAATAGACGGTTTTTGAAAAATTGAAAATTGCAACGAAAGGAACGGGAAGATGACGACGCTCCACTCGCGTTCGATTCGGACGGCGGCGCGCGCACGCGTCTCCTTTTGCGCTCTCGCGCTCTTTATTTTCTTACTTAACAACGGGTTAAACGTTAAAGCGGCGGACGCGAACGTCGACGCGAAAACGAACGCTTTCGCCGTTTCGCTTGAGTCTCTTCTCGACGAAATGGTCGACCGCGACGCGCTAACCCGTTTCCCAAATTATACTTGCAAGCAGGCGAGCAGTTACGACCGCGCCGCGAAAAGTCCGAGCGAAAATTGGTTCGCCAACGCCGACACGGCGCAGTTTATCCGCGTCGAAAAGAACGGCGACCGCGAAGAAGCCGTCTTGATGGAAGCGGAAGGGCCCGGCGCCGTCGTTCGCTGGTGGATCACCGCGCCGCGTTACAAGACGACGCTTCGCATTTATATCGACGGCGCCGCGGAACCGGCGGTCGTTGGGAAGATCGACGAAATTATCGGCGGCGAAACCCTCGTCGGCGCGCCCCTTTCGGCGGAACGGGCTCGCGGACGCAACCTCTACCTGCCGATTCCTTACGCGAAGAGCGTTAAAATCACCTGCGACAACATGAAGGAGCAGGGGAACCTTTATTATCAAATCAATTACCGGACGTATCCGGCGGGGACGACGGTCGAATCGTTCTCGACGCAAGCGCTTGCCGCGCAAAAGGATAAGATCGCCGCGACGAGCGACCTGCTCCTGAATCCGGGGAAAACGACGTTCGGAATGAACGCCGAAACGCGCGGCTTCAAGCGTTACATGAAATCGGAAGAGATGGAAGGCCTCTTCGGCGCGCACCGCGTTCGCGGGCCGGGCGCCTTGACCGAAATCGACGTCAAACTTCACGCCGAGGATATTGTCGCCGCGACGCGGAGCGTTATTTTGGCGATTTCTTTCGACGGCGAGGAAACCGTTTGGGTTCCGGTCGGCGAATTCTTCGGCTCCGGCGTCGGCGTTAATTCGTATAAGTCTTGGTATACCGAAGTTTGCGAAGACGGAACGATGAAGGCTTATTGGAATATGCCGTTCCAAAAAGAGGCGCGCGTCTCGTTTGTTAATTGGGGCGACCAAGACGTCGACGTCGAATACGCCGTTTATTATACGAAGCGGCCTTGGACGGACGACACGATGTACTTTCGCGCCGATTGGCGGCAAGAACGCGAAATCAAGACGGTCGCCGGAAACGGAACGCGCGACTGGAATTATTTAACCGTCGACGGCAAAGGCGTTTACGTTGGCGACGTGTTGTCGATCGTTAACTCGACTCCGGCTTGGTGGGGCGAGGGCGACGAAAAAATTTACGTCGACGGCGAGAAGTTCCCGTCGCACTTCGGCACCGGGACGGAGGATTATTACGGGTACGCTTGGTGCACGCCGGCGTATTTCGAAGCGCCGTTCCATGCGCAGCCGCGCGCCGAAGGACCGTCTAACTTCGGGAATACGACCAACTTGCGTTTCCGTTCGCTCGACGCGATCCCGTTCGCGAAAGATTTCCGTTTCGATATGGAAATTTGGCACTGGGAAGCGGCGACGGTCGATTATTCGGTCGCGACGTTCTGGTACGGAGCGCCGGGCGCCGCGTTGGTCGACGGGCCGGATCGCGGCGACATGGAAGACGAAGCGATGGAACCGGTCGAGTACGACCTCGCTTACACGTTGAAATTTAACGGTTTCCAAGCGAACGAAAAAGCGGCGACCGGCGGGCGCGTCGCGGTTCAAGATATGAAGGTTTTTGAAGAGCGAAAGCCGGAGTTCGCTTGGCAAAACTCGAAGCAACTTTGGTGGTCGCAAGGTAAAGTCGGCGATAAACTGACGATCGAAGTCGCGGACGTTCCGGCGGGCGCGAAGAGCGTAACCCTTGGAACGACGGTCGCTAACGATTACTGCGTTGCGCAATTTTATTGGAACGGCGCTCGTGTCGGCGACCCGGTCGACTTCTTCATTCCGGCGGGCGTCGAGCGTAAAGTCGTGAAGTTGGCGATTCCGACGACGGAAGCGGCGGCGACCGGAACGCTTGAAGGCGAGATTGTCGGCAAAAACGCGAAGTCGATCGGAACGATGTTCGGCGTCGATTCGATTGAACTTAAGTAACCGCCAACGTTAGGTTTGCGTCGAGCGACGCGACGGTTTAACGTAAAACCGTTCAAGCGGTCGCGGGAAAGCTAGCGAAGAAAACGCCGTTCCGAAAAGAGCGGCGTTTTTTTGTCGCGTAAGGAACGGAGAGAACGACGCGGCGTCGTCGAACGTTGGAGTCGGAATTTGATTTGTTTTAAGCGTTGCCAAAACGTTGGTTGCGGTTGACGGCGCGTCGGGCGAACTTGGGTTGGCGTTCTTGCGAACGAGAGGGCGCGGTCGAATTTTTCCGAGCTCGTTTGGCGTTGTTACGAGACGTCGATCCGCTCGCCCTTTGCGCGATACGATCCGACGTTGCGCTTCGAGTCGCCGACTTTCCGGACGCCGAACGAGTCGAACGGCTTCCCGCCGAACGAAAACGTTTCAACGTAAAACGTCGCAAAGCCGCGTTTTGCGAGTTCCGGCGACTTTACCCAATCGCGCTTCATCTCGTCGTAAATTTCGCGCGATTGCGGAAACGCGGCGGCGTATCGTTTCATTTTTTTGAACGCTTTGTCGTCGGCGAGCGCGCGGAAAAAGTCGGCGAGTCGACCGTCGGCGTCGTTGTAAACTTCGTGGTTTCGCGGTTCGAGCGCAAGTAACATCGCCGCCGAACCGCCGAACGGCTCGATATAAACGGGCCGACCGCGCCGCGCTTCCTCCAAAATCGGCGCGATCTTCGAACGCATTCGGTTTTTAGCGCCGACCCAACAAAACGGGCCGGGTAAGTTTTTCGTCGTCAAATTCACCTCCTTACAGCGCGGGAACGCCCGCCGGGCGTTCGCCGTCGGGCAAAAAATTCGCGACAATGTGTCGCCCTTCATCGTCAAAATAAACCGCGTCCGCTTGTCGCGCAAGTTCGAGTTCGTCGGCGGTTAAGTTGTTGCGGAGAACATAAACAACGGACGTATAAAGGCCTTTCCTTTTTATCGTGCGCGTTTCTTTTTCCGACAGCTCTTCAAGGATTCTAAAAATTTTCACGTCAACCATTTTTTACCCATTAAATCTAAGTTCGTCAAGGGTTGCTAAAACCTTTTTCGCGAACCTTGACCGGATACGGAACTCGTTCGTTTGAGCGTATTCGTCTTTTTCATCGACCATAACGACGGCGAACGCTTCCGCTAAAAACTCTTCTATTTCCTTGGTTCCGTACCCCCCTAAAAAAGCAACGTTTTTTTCTGCTTGTTGCCGCAATTCCTCTAATCTTGGCGCAATTTTAGCAAAGGCCGCCGCGTTCTCTTCGCGGAAGAGATACGCGGAAACGGCGTGACCGATTTCGTGGCGTAACGCGTGGCGTTTACACGGCGTCGACCATTGCCCGATTTCGTAATTTATTTGGGCCGCTTGCTCCATTTGGTAAACGCCTTGGTCGACTCTAAGGCGAATCGCTTGACGGTCGGGCGAATACTTGGCGGCGGGAACGGCGACGGACGCTATTTCGTTTTTCGAGCGTTTCCGCTTCGTCTCTTCGATTTCATTGTATCCGATTTCTTCAATCTTTTCAAGCCGCCAAAAGTCGCGATATTTTTTTTCAACGCGCGCAAGCTCTTCGTTTAACGCTTCCGCGACGTCGGGCGAAACCGTTTTATATTCCGCTTTGATTTTGAGCTTTTCCGCCGTTTTCCGCGCTTGCTTTAAACGCTTGCGCGTTGCGAGCGTTTCTTTGACGTTGCCGATTGTTTCCGGAATAAAACCAAGCAAATTTTCTTCCGTTTCGCCGTCTGATTGCGGCGCTTGCGCTTTCGCGTCGGCGGCGTAACGCCGCAGAATCGCGGCGGCTTCTTTTGGCGTTCCGGCGATCTTTTGCGCGGCGTAGGCGTTTAAGTCGACTTTTTGTTCGGTTTTAAGGTCGATCCAGTCGCGGGAATCGTCCCACGCTTCGACGTATTCGCGGGCCTTCAAAAACGCTTCGCGGCCCAAAATTCGCGCCGCCGCGTCGTCGCCGCCGACCTCCGCAATCGCTTTTTCGAGTTCCGGCAACGCTTCGCGGATATTTTTCGCGTCGCGACGGCTCGACCAACGCCGCCACGCTTGCACGTTGTCGCGGGCCGTTTCGTTCGCGCGTTCTTCCGTCAAGTCGCGAACGGCGCGGCGTCGCAAGTCTTCCGCCCAACTTACCTGTCGCGGCGTTCCGGAAAGACGCGACAACTTCAATTCCGGCAAGTCGAGCGGCGGCAAGTCGAACGCCGGTTTCGGCGGTTTGGCGCTTCCCGTCGTCGCGACGCGTCGGAGCGCTTCCGTCGTCGAGCGGTGTAAGACGCCCGGCCCGAACCGACCGTCGATCCAAACGCGGCACGACGTTTCTTCGAACATCTTCGCGGCGATCTCTTGCGCCGCTTCTTCGAGTTCCGCCAAAACCTCCGCTTCGCCGCGCTTCTCGATTTCGGCGCGAACGAGCGCAAGGCGCCGCGCTTCCTCTTCGTCGTCGGTCGCGCCGCCGATCCGGGTTTTGAGGTATTCCGGGAGGTCGACGGCGTTGAACGCGTCGACTTGATCGGCGCGGATAC
>JAZNJF010000297.1:0-3104 GCA_045577885.1 Thermoguttaceae bacterium
CCCTTCGATCGTTTCGGTTTCCGGGTTCCAACGGATAACGCGTCCCAAGCGAGCGGCGATGGCGCAAAGGTGGCAAACGTTCATCGAGTACGTGTGGCTGAACGCGTCGGACGACGGGAGCCCGCCTTCGCGAATGCAGCGGAAGAAGTTTTCCTTCGTCCACTCGAGCGGTTTACCGTGGTTCAGCGCGACCAAATCGTCGTGCGAAATCTTCTCGAGGACGCCGTCTTCGATCGGTTTCCCGGTAAGGCGACCGCGATTGACGTAAATCCGACCTTCGGTTCCTTCGAAGAGAATTCCGTTCGAGTTCGGCTCGCTCTTGACGACCAGCTCGACGCCGTCGGCGAATTTCGTTTTGATTTCGAACGTCGTCGCGGTGTTGTAATGATTATCGACGGTCGGGCGCCCGAATTCGTCGAGCGGCGAGGCGTGTTCGGCGGTTCGACCGTCGATTTCGACCGGCCCGGCGCCGTGTTTGTCGCGACCGAGCGCCCAAAGCGCGCAGTCGATATGATGGGCGCCCCAGTCGGTGAACTGGCCGCCAGAATAATCGTACCAATAGCGGAACGTGCCGCGCGCCCGCTCCCAACGGAACTCGACTTCCGGCGCTTGGCCGAGGAACATATTCCAGTCGAAGCGGTTCGGGTCGGGAATCTCGGCGACCGGGAAGGGGCCGCGATTCGGGCCTTGGTCGAGCGAAACGACGACGCGGTTAATTTTGCCAAGCAAACCCTTGCGAACGAGCGCCGCCGCCTTCATGAAACGGTCGACGTCGCAACGTTGCTGCGTGCCGACGAGGAAAGTTTTGCCGGTTTTGGCGACCGCTTTGCGGATCAGTTGGTTTTCGGCGATCGTCAGCGTCAACGGCTTTTGACAGAAGACGTGTTTCCCGGCTAACAACGCTTCGACGGCGATTTTAACGTGCCAATGGTCCGGCGTCGCGATCCCGATAATTTCGATATCGTCGCGTTCGAGAACTCGGCGATAGTCTTGAACGACTTGCGCTTCGTTCGGCTTCTTCGTAATATTGCCGTCGTGTTGGAACGACTCCGCGTGTTCGCGGTCGACGTCGCAAAGAGCGACGACGTCGCCGAAGTACGCCAGCTCGCGAGCGTCGCCGCGCCCCATTCCGCCGCAACCGACGAAACCGATTTTAAAACGTTCGTTCGGCGAGTCCGCGGCGTAAGTCTGCCAACGGGGGGCGAACGTGGAAAACATTGCGAGCGAAATCGCGCCCGCGCCTTGCATTTTGAGAAAATCGCGGCGAGTCGAACGATGAAGCGACATAAGCAAACCTCGGCGGCGGTAAAATCGGCGAATGGAAGCAAATTTCAATAGACGAAGATAAACGGTCCGAAATTCAACGGCGCAAAACGCGCACAATTCCGGACGCGCTTAAGGAACTGTTGAAACGTATTATACAAGATTTTCGGACGAATGGGAACGGCGCGACGCTCGATTTTTTCGATTTTTTCGATTTTTTTGTCGAATGACGCGGCAAAAGCGGTAAAATAAAACGGTCGCGCCGGTTTTAATGGCGGCGTCGCTTTTTCTCCGGCAAAACGCGCAAGAAAAAGACGCGTCCGACTTCCCGGCAAGTCGGCGAGAAGTCGGACGACGGCAAATTGGACGGCGCGCTCGACATTTTCGAGCCGCTTTAAGAACGCGATTAACGACGAACGCCGTTTTTTCGGGGCGGCGACGCGCCGGCGGCTAATTGCGAATCTCGGGAATCGTTTCAGTCGAGCGTCGGGAGTTCGAAGCCTTTGCGTTGTTCGCGGGAAAGGAAGGACGCCGCGACGTCGTCCCCTTCGATCGTTTCGGTTTCCGGATTCCAACGGATAACGCGTCCCAAACGAGCGGCGATGACGGCGAGGTGGCAAACGTTCATCGAATAAGTGTGGCTAAACGCGTCCGACAACGGAAGACCGCCCTCGCGAATGCAACGGAAGAAGTTTTGCTTCGTCCATTCGAGCGGTTTGTCGCGGTTCAACTCGATCAAATCGTCTTGCGAAATTTTGTCGAGAACGCCGTCTTCGATCGGTTTGCCGGTAAGCCGGCCGCGGTTGACGTAAATCCGACCTTCGGTTCCTTCGAAGAGAATCCCGTTCGAGTTCGGTTCGCTCTTGATAACGAATTCGAGCCCGTCGGCGAATTTCATCTTGATTTCGAACGTTTTCGCGGTTTGGAACCGGTCGTTGAATTTCGGACGACCGAGTTCGTCGAGTTCCGCGAGGTGTTCGACCGTTCGCCCGTCGATTTCGACCGGCCCGGCGCCGTGTTTGTCGCGACCGAGCGCCCAAAGCGCGCAGTCGACGTGGTGGACGCCCCAGTCGGTGAGCTGCCCGCCGGAGTAATCGTACCAATATCGGAACGTTCTGTGCGTCCGTTCTCGTCGGAACTCGACTTCCGGCGCTTGACCGAGGAACATATTCCAGTCGAATTGGTTCGGGTTCGGAACTTCGGCGACCGGGAAGGGCCCGAAATCGGAGGTCGGGGCTTCGTCGAGCGAAACGACGACGCGCTTGACTTGACCGAGCAAACCTTTGCGGACGATCGCCGTCGCCTTCATGAACTGGTCGACGGCGTAACGTTGCTGGGTTCCGACGAGGAAGGTTTTGCCGGTTTTTTCGACCGCTTTGCGAATCAGTTGGTTTTCGGCGATCGTCAGCGTCAACGGCTTTTGGCAGAAGACGTGTTTCCCGGCTAACAACGCTTCGACGGCGATTTTGACGTGCCAGTGGTCCGGCGTCGCGATCCCGACGACGTCGATATCGTCGCGTTCGAGAACTCGGCGATAATCTTGAACGACTTGCGTTTCGTTCGGCTTTTTCGCAATGCGACCGTCGTGTTGGAACGACTCCGCGCGGCCTCGGTCGACGTCGCAAAGAGCGACAAAATCGCCGAAATTCGCCAATTCCCAAGCGTCGAGCCGCCCCATTCCGCCGCAACCGATAAAGGCGAGTTTAAAACGTTCGTTCGGCGAGTCCGCCGCGTAACTTTGCCAACGCGGAGCGAACGTGGAGAACATCGCGAGCGAAATCGCGCCCGCTCCTTGCATTTTAAGGAAATCGCGACGAGTCGAACGATTAAGCGACATAGGG
>JAZNJF010000298.1:0-10527 GCA_045577885.1 Thermoguttaceae bacterium
CGTCGCGCCGTTTTTCGGAAGCGTTTCTTAGATTCTCCATTTTTCCCTTCTTTTTTACGCCGCCCAATCCCCGCGTTTTTCCCAAAACGCGCAAACCGTCTTGTCGACGCGTCCAAAGCGTCGCGACAAACGCCGCCGTTAACGGAACGGCAACCGCAAAACCGCTAAACTTTGCGCAAAAGGAAACGCCGACCGCCGCCCCCAGCGCGACCGCGCCCCGTTTTGACGCGAGCGCCGCGTCAAAAAACGCCCAAGCCAAGAGCCAACTCGATATTAATAAGGAATCGCCCCCCGCAAGTTGCGCGTGTCCGAAGACCCGGGGAATCGACGCGATCCCTACGACCGCTAAAATCGCCGCAAACCGTCCCCAATTTCGCCCGACGCGATAAAAAACCGCCGCCAACGCCGCCGCCCAAAGGCCGATCGGCCCCAAGCGAAACGCCGCTTTTTCCGATAAAAACGGTAAAAACCGCAAAGAAAACGCTCGCCCCGCCGCGATCGCGACCGAATAACCGGCCGGATGCCCCTCTCGATAAACGACGTGCGGCCAACCGGCTTCGATCGCTTTTTCCGAAAAAAGCGCGCGCCGCCCGTCGAATCGCGCAAAATATTCGAGCGCCGCTCGCTCGACGTCGCCGAAACGCGGTCGTTCCGGTCGTTCGCGACGTTCGCTCGCCTCTTTTGCGTCGCCGTTAACGTTAAGCGGCGGAGTTGGCGGCGACTTTTCCGGCGTCCCGGCGCGATTCGCGCCGACGTCGCGATTCGCCTCGCCGCCCGTTTTTTCCGCGAAAACGTTAGAATCGGCTTTTCTTTCCGATTTAGCGTCGCTTCCCCTAAACGCCTCTCTTAACTTTTGCGGCCCGACGACGACCGCTCGCGTCCAAGCGGCGACGCGCTCCGCTCGAACGAACGCGTCCCCTTCGTCCCAAGTTAACGGCGTTCGCTCCGCCGCCGCCAACGTCGCCGCCAACGCGACGAAACCGATCAACGCCGCCTCCCAACGCAACCTCTTCACTCGCCGCACTTTCCCCCTCGTTCGCTCCAATTTAAGCGCGCCGCGAATTTTTCGCCGCGATTTTCCTTCAACGTTTCAAGAAAACGCGAACGTTCGACTTCGGAACGCCGTCGAACGCCACGTTTGAAAATATTGATTACGCAACCTTTTCCAAATCAAGCGTCGACTTAACGAAAACGTTACATATTCGTTAAATCATCGCCGGAACCGTCGCCGGTCAACCGCTTGAACGTTTCCAAAATCGCGTCGCGCGCCTCGTCCGAGCGTCCGTAAATCCGGCAAATTCGGAAACTTTTCTCCGCTTGACGGTACGCGTCCTCTTGGTCGAGCCCGACGACGGCGTCGGTTTCCGGATTGTAAAGGAAATTCCGCGTCGCGAACCCCGCCGGAAGCCGAGTATGTTTCGCGACGTCGAAACGCAACGGCAAATCGCGCAACGCGGCGGGCGCCTTCGCTCGAAACGCCGCTTCAAAGAGCGCGGGCGACGCGAAAATCGACGCTTCTTCTCGTTCGCCAATCCTAAAAGCGATCGTTTTTTCAGCGATAACGCGCCAACCGATTTTTCGTTCCAAGAAGTCGCGCCAACGCGGGGCCAATTCCCGCTTTTTCGCGTTCGTCGATTTGTCCCAAGACGCGACGTCCGCGACGAGGGCCCATTCGGTGAAGCGCAAATACTCGTCGAGCGCGTCGAGCGGATTGCCGGACGGAAAGAGCAAATCGGCGCTCTCGCGGAACAGGTCGGCCAACGCGACGTCGATCGCCCGCACCGTCCGATGAAAATAAACGGAACGGAAAAGGTCGGCCCGGGCGTCCAAAAAGCGTTCCAACGCCGGCGCGCCCTTGCGGTGAATCGTCAACCCGCGCTTTGAAAAGAATGAATAATGCAACAGTCGATCTAAATCAAACGGTCGCCCGCCGAACCCGGACGCGCTCGCGTCGCGCAGGACGAAGTCCATATTGTCGACGGTGTAAAGCCCGGAGAAGAGCGAACGCAACATTCGGAGCCAAATCGGTTTGCGTTCGTCCGCCGCGTCGTTTTTCGGTCGAACGATCAGGAACGCGACGTCGCTCGGCTCCAGCCGCTCGCCCGGTTCGAAAAGTCCGTTCGGCGTTCGGCGAATCCCGGCGATAATCTCGGCCAACTCCGACACGACGATCTCGGCGCCAAGCGTCTCGTGCGTCAGGCGTTCGCCGCTCGACGTTTGAAAGCGGCTCAAAAAATGTTCGTCGAAGAAATGTCCGAACGGGCCGTGTCCGACGTCGTGCAGGAGCGCCGCGACGCGCAACAGCGATTCGAGGCAACGCGGCGACGGAACCGGACGGTCGCCGTCGGCCAGCTCCGGATTTTCGTCGAAGACGCGGTAAAAACTCTCGCGCAGCGCCTCCCAAACTCGCCCGGCCAAGCGCGTCGTCCCCAAGACGTGTTGGAAACGCGAGTGCTCCGCCGTCGGGTAAACGAGCCAAGCGGTCTGCAGTTGGTGAATTTGGCGCAGTCGCTGCGTCCAAGGGGAGTCGATTAAATCGCGTTCGCAACTCGTTTCTCCGGGCGCTCGGTCGCCGCGCGGCGACGCGAAAGCGATGTATCCGTGTATCGAGTCTTGAACAAGCGTTTCCGATTGATATTTGTGCTGAAACATTGCGTTCGACGTCAAAAATTCAACGTTAATTTACATAAAATAAGTAAACCAAGACGTATTTGCCGCAAAATCGGATTTTTTTTAAAAAAACTTGACTTTTAATCGGTCAAAACGACTGGAAGCAAACGGGAAAAACGAGTATAGTTATACTAAAGCGTCAAACGGGAGGTCGCGTCGCGATTTTTCCCGATTTCGACGCGCGGCGCGAACTTCGCGCGGAAAACGTCGCCGTCGCCTTGTCGACGCGCCGAACGCAACCGCGCTCGCTTCGGCCTTCCCTTTTGCGGAGCGGTCGGGCTTTTCGTCGGTTTCGCGTTCGTCCAACGTTTGCGACGCTCGCTCGCGACCGTCGGCGTTTGGGCGCGTTTTCCCCCTATTGTTTTCAAAAGTAAGGAGATTTCAAGTATGCGCAAACGGAAAATGCGAAATTTTTTCTATTTTTTCCTCTTATTTTTCGCAGGAACGGCGTTTTTCGCCGCCTCGCCCCTTTTCGCGCAAATTAAAACGGATCGTTTTTTCCCCGAAACGACGCAAATTTACGTCGCGGTTTCCGACGTCGCGCAACTTCGCGAGCATTGGGAGCAAACGCAATTCAACGAAACGCTCTCCGATCCGAGCTTCCAAGCGTTCCGCGAATCGTTGCGAACGCAAATCGAAGACGCTTGGCCGAACCGCTTGGGCTTGACGCTCGACGACTTGGCCGCGCTTCCGACCGGCGAAATCGGCGTCGGTTTGATCGCGCTCCCGGGCAAAAAACCGGGCGTCGCGGCGATGATGAACGTCGCCGGCAACTCGGAGCGGGTCAACGAGTTCCTTTCCCGTTTGATTCGCGAAACGACGGCGGCGAAACTCGGCGAAGCGTCTAAAGAACGTCTCGCCGTCGGAACGAAGTCGATCGAAGCGACCGTCCTCACCTTCCCGCCGGACGAGACGCATCCGACGGCGCGCAAGGCGTATTACGTCGCGCACCCGCAACTCCTCTTGGCGACCGACCAAAAGTATCTCGCCGAATTGCTGTTACGAAAATTAGCCGGCGATACGAAAGTTTCGCTCGCGACGCAACCGGAATACCAAGCGATTATGCGCCGTTGCGTTCAAGACGCGGCGACCGCCGGCGGTTCCGCGACGCCGCAAGTTCGTTTCTTCGGGCGACCGTTGGAAGCGGGCGAAGCGATTCGTTCGATGACGCCGGCTTCGGAGCTGAACGCCCGTTCTCCGTTCGTCATTTTGGCGAAACAAGGCTTCGACGGAATCAAGGGCGTCGGCGGAACGCTCGACTTTACGTCGGAAAATTTTGAAGCCGTTTACCGCGTCAAGGTTTACGTCCCGAACCCGCCGACTCTCGCGCTGAAAATGCTCGCGTTCAACAACGTCGAAGCGTTGACGCCGCCGTCTTGGGTCGGACCGAACGCGAACCGTTATACGACGTTTAACGTCAACGCGCTGACGGCGTTCAACAACTTCGGCCCCCTCTTCGACGAGTTCTTGGAAACCGAAGGCGCCTGGAACGACGTGCTCGCGTCCCTCGAACAAGACCGCAACGGCCCGCAAGTCAACTTGGGTTCGGATCTCTTCGCGAACTTCGGCCGTCAATTCACCTCGACGAACGCGATCGACCCGAAACGCGCCGACGACGGCGAAAAATACGTCGTTTCGCTGAATATTTTGGAAGGCAAAGAAGAAGCGGCGCGCGAAACGCTCGGCCGTATGTTCGACTCCGACCCGGACTTCGTCGCGTTGGAGCTCGACGGTCGCTCCTTCTGGCAATACGCCCCGAACCGAGGCGGCGCCGAAGCGTCCGACGCCTCGACGCGTCGCGTTCCGACTCGCCCGACCCGGCCGACTCGTCCGACCCGACCTTCCGAACGTCCGCGAACGTCCGCGACGGCGACGGCGGCGACCTCCGCGCAACCGGGCCCGGAAGCGGAAATCATCGAAGGCGCCGTCTTCGGCGTCGCGAACGGTTGCCTCTTCGTTTCGAACGACGTCCAATATCTGCTCGCGAAACTTAAGGAAGCGGAAGCGGGCGCGGCGACGATTATGGACGCGCCGGAACACAAACGCGTTCTCGCCGTTTTGGCGTCCGAAACGCGCAAGACGAACGGGCTCTTCTTGCAGGGGTACGCTCGCAACGTCGACGGTTTGCGCGCCAATTACGAGCTGTTCCGCTTGGGCAAAACGCCGGAAGGCAAAACGATCACGTCGAAACTTTTGAAAGCGATTTTGAGTTCGCCGGACCAACGTTACGACGCGCAAAAGCTCGACGGTTCGGCGTTGCCTCCGTTCGACGAAGCGAACGTTCGAGTCGGCGCGAGCGCGTTTTTCGGCGCGGTCGAGTCGGACGGCTACTTCTTCAAGGGCTTCTCGATTCGCTCTAACTCGAAATAAAGCCGACGTTTAAAAAACGCGAAAAAGCGGAGCGTTCCCGTTCGGAGCGCTCCGCCTTCTCTTTTTTCGACTTTCTTTCAACTTTTCCCCTTTGCCGCCGTTCCGTTCGAAACAAAATTCGCGACGGTCGACGGCCTCGCGTCGCCCCGACAAAAAACGACGCCGCGACCTCTCGCCCCCGCGAACGCCGACGCAAGCCTTTCGCGTCGCCCCGACAAAAAACGACGCCGCGACCTTTTACCTCGCAAAGGTTAGCGCAAAAACATTCGAAGCGCCGCCGCGTACAACTTGCTTTTATACGGTTGATAGCGCATCGGCAAGTCGAGCCAAGTCGCCTTGTCGACGATCGACTTCACGTGTGAAAACGCGTCGAAGCCCGTCTTGCCGTGATACGCGCCCATCCCGCTTTCGCCGACGCCGCCGAACCCCATCTCCGTCGTCGCGAGGTGAATCACGACGTCGTTCACGCAGCCGCCGCCGTACGTAAGTTCCGTTACCACTCGCTTTATCCGCCTTTTATTTTTCGAAAACAGATAAAGCGCGAGCGGTTTGGCCTTCGTTTTGAGCGCGTCGAGCGTCGCGTCAAAATCGTCGAAAGTCAAAATCGGCATGATCGGGCCGAAAATTTCCTCGCCCATGACCGCGTCCGTCTCCGTTACGCCGTCCATTACCGTCGGCGCAATCCGCTGCGAAACCGCGTCGCTCTCGCCGCCGACGACGACTTTCTCGCGGTCGACGAGTCCGCAAAGCCGCTCGAAATGCTTCGCGTTGACGATCTTCCCGTAATCTTTGTTTTCCAACGGTTTATCGCCGTATTGTCGTCTAATTTCCTTAACGACTTCCGCGACAAAAGCGTCCTTAATCGAGCGTTCGCAAAGGATATAGTCCGGCGCGACGCACGTTTGCCCGCAATTCAAATATTTGCCGAACACAATTCGTTTAGCGGCAACCTTTACGTTCGCCGTCGCGTCGACGACGCAAGGGCTTTTTCCGCCGAGTTCCAAAACGACCGGCGTCAAGTTTTCTGCGGCGCGACGCAACACTTCCTTTCCGACCGTTTGCCCGCCGGTAAAGAAAATGAAATCGAATTTTTGGTCGAGGAGCGCGGCGTTTTCGGCCCTTCCGCCCGTTACGACCGCGACGTATTCCGGCGCAAACGTCGCCGCGATTAACTTTGCGACGACGGCGCTCGTCGCGGGCGAATAAGCGCTCGGCTTCACCGTCGCGACGTTTCCGGCGGCGATCGCGTCGATCAGCGGCCCTATCGTCAACAAAAACGGATAGTTCCAAGGGCTCATGATCAAAACGCTTCCGCGCGGAACCGCCTGTCGATAACTGCGCGACGGAAATTGCGCGAGCGGCGTCCAAACGCGACGCGGCGCCGCAAACTTTTTCGTTTTGCGAATCATATGCGAAATTTCGGCGAGCGCGAGCCCGACTTCGCACATATACGCTTCGTAAGCGCTTTTGCCAAGGTCGCTTAGGAGCGCGTCGCAAATTTCCGACTCAAACTTTTGAATCGCGCGTCGCAAATTTTTCAGCTGTTCGACGCGAAAAACGACCGGAATCGTCGCGCCGCTTCGATAAAATTTCCGCTGTTTTTCGAGCAAATTTTCAATTTCTTGAGCGGTCATCGTTCCGTTCGTCTCCTTTTAACGTTCGTCGCTCCAGTCGGCGACGCAATAATAAAAACGTTCCAACTCTTTTGCGTTAAACAACTTAGGAACCGGATAAAGCGGGTTCGCCTCGTTGGACGCCAAGCGCGCCATCGCCGAAATATCCTCTTTTTTAATCCCGGCGAGCTTTTCCGGAATCCCAAGCCTCGCGTTGAGGCGGCGAATCGCGGCGATCATTTTTTCGGCGGCCGTTTTCGCGTCGTCTTGTAACGTCGCGACGCCGGCGGCGACGGCGAGGTCGCGCAACTTCCGATAAACGCTTTTCCCGTAAGCGTCGAGAACGTAAGGCGTTATCACCGCGTTGGCGAGACCGTGCGGCGTCCCGTAACGCCCGCCGAGCGTGTGAGCGACCGCGTGAATATAGCCGACGTAGGACTTCGAAAACGCCAAACCGGCCATGTGCGCGGCGCGGAGCATTTTTTCGCGAGCGTCGCGATTTCGCCCGTCGTTAAACGCAATTTCAAGGTTTTCAAAAATCAGTTTCGTCGCGTCTAAAGCCAAGCGGCGCGTCTCTTTAGTCGTCGAACGTCCGATATACGCTTCGACGGCGTGCACGAGCGCGTCGATTCCGGTCGTCGCGGTCAAACTCGGCGGCAACGAAAAAGTCAGCTCCGGATCGAGAACGGCGTAAGTCGGTATTAACGGGAAACTTAGAATCGTATACTTATGTTGTTTCGCGGCGTCGACGACGACGGCGGCGACGGTCGTTTCGCTCCCGGCGCCGGCGGTCGTCGGAATCGCGATCAACGGAGGCAGGCGTCGCCAAACGCGCAGCAATCCCTTAAGCTTGCCGACGCTCTTCTTAGGATAGACGACGCGCGCTCCGACGGCTTTCGCGCAATCGATCGGCGACCCGCCGCCGACGGCGATTAGCGCGTCGCAACCGTTTTCGCGATAAACCTTTAACGCTTCCTCGACGTTGTCGACGGTCGGGTTCGGGCGCGTCTTGTCGTAAACGACGTAAAAAACGCCGCTTTTCGTCAGCGTCTCTTCGATCGGAGTCAGCAAACCGGCGTTCCTAACTCCTTGATCGGCGACGATTAAAACTCTTTTAACGTTTTCTTTAAGAAAAACGCCGTCGAGCGCGGCGCGCGTCGGCGCAATCTCCGGCTCGCGGTACGGAAGTATCGGAAGCGCCGCCCGAAACGCCGCTTGAAACGCGCGACAATACGCCGCTTTGAAAAAATTCATTTTCGTTCCTTAAAACTTAAATCGTTAATTCGCAACGCAAAGAACGTCGGCGACATTTTGAAACGCGTCGGCGACCGTTATTCGCAAAATCTCGATATTACACGTCGTCCAATCGAAAATCCGACTCGTAATCCCAATCGACGTAAACGTCGAAAAATCCCTCCAAACGCAAATTTTCGCTTTCCTCGCGCTCGTCTTCCTCTTCCGCAACCTCTTTATTTTCCGTTGTTTCCGCGTCGTCCGTTCCTTTTTTTTCGCCGTCGTCTGTCGCGTCGTTCTCGAGCGCCGACGGTTCGTCCGACGCGACGTTTTCCGTTTTCAGCGACGGCGGCTCGGCGTTTATCGGCGTCAACGGCAGCGCTTCCGGCAACGTCAACCGCTTGTCCTTCCCAACGTAAACGCGCGCCAACGACTCCGTCGCCTTCGACGCGGCTTCGAAGATTGTTTCTTGAAAACCTTCGACGCGATAACGTCCCGTCAATTGGCGAATTAGCGTCGACTTCACTTCCGGCGACAACGCGTCGCCTAATCGTTTTTCGTTCCGCAACCGCGCGACGCAAACGTCGACGACCGGGCGAAACGGCTCGATCAAATCGTCGGCCAACGCGAAGGGGTCGTATTTATTCCGATGGAAAAGCCCGAACGCCGGGCAAAGTCCGGACGCGACGACGGCCCGCGCGACGATCGCTCGCAAGACGCCGTACCCGTAATTCAGCGCCGCGTTCGTCGGATCGCCGCCGTCGAGATCGCGCTTAAACCGGCTTCCTTTAAAGAGTTGCGCCCAATACCGTTTCGCCGCGACGCCCTCGCGATTGTCCGAGTCGCCGGAAAGAGTCGCCGCCGCCAACGCGCGCAAGCCGCCGTCGTCGCCGCGAAGCGTCTCCAAAACGGCCGCCTGCCCCTCGATTTTACTTTTGACAATTTGTCGCCAAAGACGCTTTTGAAGAGGTCGCGAAACCGACGCTTGAAGCCGCGTCCGCCGCGCGCTTAGATGATGCCCGACCAACGGCAAGCAGAGCCCGCAAGGCAACGACTTCGCGTCGCAAACAACGATCGACGCGCCGGCCGCCGTCAAGCCTTGCAAGGTCGCTAAAGAAAGCGATAATTGAGGATGCGATAACAAAACGACCGCGACGTCGTCGAGCGGCACGGCGTCGACTTCGCGTCCGTCGAGCGAAATTTGAAGTTGACGATAACGAACGCGAAGTTTGACCGGCGCCTGCGAAAAATCGAGAATTCGCCCCTGCATTTTCGCCTTCTTTCTATCCGCCGACGATTTGCGCAATCCCTTTGTCGACAACTTTTAACGGACGTCCGTCTTTGCCGTCGCCAAGCGTTTCATCTTATCGCGGTTTCGCTTAATTTTAGGGCGCCGAAACGCGACCGCCGACGCCCGCGTTATCGCCGTTCAACGTTAACCCCCAACTTGTTAAGACTTTAGTAAAACGTCGCGACGTCGGGTTCTTTTTCGGGCGCCGCTTTTCTCGGCCCGATGAAATTCTCCATTTTTTCGAATTGACGCGTCGTAACGGTCAGCATTCGAACGGCGCCGCGCGGCGGCAACGCGTCGCGCACAAAGCGTTTATGCCGCGTCGCGACGTCGTCGCTCGGGCAAAATCGGGCGTACACGGAGAACTGCAGCATCGCGAACCCGTCTTCCAGCAAGGCTTTACGAAACTTCGCGTAATTCTTGCGGTCTTCCTTCGTCCGCACCGGCAAGTCGAAAAACACGACCAACTGCATCGCGACGTAACCCGAGTTAATAAAACGCTTACGCGGCAAAGTTTTTCTCCGTCCGCTTCGTTCGACTAAGCGTCGCCGCCGCGTCAATCAACGCGAAACGTCAACCGCCGAATCGCGCCCGTCCGTTCGGTCGTTTACGCCGCCGTTCAACGCTTTCCCCAACGACGCAAAACCGCTTCGCGCCGCCAATTCTTAACCGAAATTATACCGAAAAAAGCGCAAAAATAAAGGACGCGCGCCGCCCAACGCTCGAACTAGCGCAAAAAATCTCGCGCAAGCGTCGCCCAAACGCTATAATCGGCAAACTTTTATCTCCGTCGAAACTTCAAGCGCCACGCGACGCGTTCGTCTCCGAGCTCGAAAAGAACGCGCCGCGCCGTCGGGAATCGCTTACTCGTTCGCACGGCGAACGTTACCCAGCGCGTCGACGCGATATTTCTCAAGCGCTTGCGAAATAAAATTTCCCACCTTGCTCACAAGTCTTACACGCCCGCCCTCTTTTTTCATTTGAGCCGACGCGCGACCGTCGTTATGCGCCTTGCACTCAACCTCAATCGTGCCGTTTGAGTATTGAGAAATCGCGCTCACAATTAACAATCTACCATCATTACACCTTGTCAACATTTCACGGAGCGCCAACGAGAAAAGGAAGCGCGTATTCGGTCCGAAATCGCGACGCACGACCGGCTCGCCGTCGCGTTTGCGACGGTGCGCTTCGAACGTCGAAACAACTTCGGCGCGCCATTCTTTCTCGACGCCGTTTTTGTCGACCACCGCGTAAACTTCCATATGCGCGTTACTTCCGAGAGCGACGTAACGCCGCGTTCGCGCCGCGGAACCGACGCCGAGCGTCTTGACCGCCTTCCAGTATCGCGCT
>JAZNJF010000299.1:0-1732 GCA_045577885.1 Thermoguttaceae bacterium
CCCCCCGTTTTAACGCCGACGCTAAAAAAGCCGACGAAAAAAGGGACGCTCGAGCCGCGACGCGCCCCGAAACGTCCCTCTTTTTTCGCCGTCGAGCGAGTTCGCCCCGCCCGACGCGTTTCAACGACGGTTCGCCAAACCGCCTATTTTACCCGACGCGTTCAATTTGCCGCGTCGTTCGTTCCCTCCGTCGCCGCCGAAACGTCCGAAACGTCCGTTTCGCGCAACTCGAACGCTTGTTCGCGCCGAATTTCGACCGGGCCGAAGAGTCCGGACTCCGCCGACCCCTTGTACCGCGACGGCAAATCGGCGTAATAGTTCGCCAAGGTGTTATAAACGACGACTTCTAACCGGTTTTCGCCCGGTCGCAACGCGTCGGAAACGTCGAGCCGCCAAGGCGACGTCGGCAAATCCCCGACCGCGCGTCCATTCAGGAAGACGCGACAACTCGCGCTCGCCTTGCCGAGGTCGAGCCAAATTCGCTCGTTCGCCGACTTTGCGCCGTTCGCGCCGTTCGTCTCTTCCGCGTCTTTTACCCCGCTTTCCCAAACAAACGTTTTCCCGTATTTCGCGCCGCCCGAATAACCGGCCAAGACGCCGCGACCGTTCCAGTCGCCGAGTTCCGCCGTCCCGACGCCGCAATCGAGCCGAATCGGTTCCGGGAAGACGGCCCCGCCGCAGACGCCCGGTTCCGGTTCGATTTCGAGCGCGACGGTCGCCGCCCGTTCGAACGGTTCGTCGAATTTCAGCGTTTCCCAACGAATCGCCCGTTCGGAAAACGCCGCAAAGACGACGCCGCTTTCCTCGTTTGCGCCGTTCGCCCAATTTCCGTCCTTCGAATCGCCGAACGCCGCCGCGTCGAGTTCGATTCCGGAACGTTTGCCGCGCCAAAAATCTTTCCCGTCGACGTCGATCGATTTCCGTTCGAAGCTCGTCGGATCGACCGGGTTCCCGTCGACGACGACCGACTTCAACGAACCGCGCAACGGAATCGACGCGCCGTTCCAACCCGGAGGCGCGACGAAGCGGAACCAATACGTCGGGCGTTCCGGCGCCGTTCCGAACGCGTCGAAGTCGAGAACGCCCGGCCGGTCGAACCAAACGGTCGAAAGAGGCGTCCGCTTCCCGGCGACCGTCGCGGCGCGGTTCGCCGCTTCGTCGTTCCAAGCGCCGTTATCGGTTCCGTTTTCGACGCGAAGCGCCGTCGCAACCTTTTGGCCGCCCTTCCCATTTTCGCCGTTTTCGCTATTTTCGCCGTTTTCCGCCGCCGTCCGAGCGACAAACGCGAACGAACGCCGTCCCGCCGCGTCGTATCGGAGCAAAACCGGCGATTTCGCGCCGTCTTCCGCGACGACGAGCGCCGTCGTCGGATCGTCGAAGTCGAATCGCTTCCCGTCGACGAAAAGCGCGCCCGGAGCGTCGCCGCCGACGCAAACGTCGACCGGAACCGCCGCCGTTTCGCTATTTTCGTTATTCCCGTTATTTTCTCCGTCTTCGCGGTCAACTTTGCCGGTTTCAACGTTTTTAACGTTTTCAACGCCGTCGTTCCCGCTCGCCGGAGCGTTCGCGACCGCCGCCGTCGACCAAAGATAATAAATCGAACCGGCTTCTTCCGGCGCGAAAACGGTCTCGTTCAGCGCGCCCGCGTTCTTTCCGAGCCCGATGAAGCGCGAATCGATCCGCTCTTTCAGCCCGTGATACCCTTGGCGCCCCGGGTTGCCTTCGATCCCCC
>JAZNJF010000300.1:0-1625 GCA_045577885.1 Thermoguttaceae bacterium
CCCTTACGGCGTCTGGGGCGCGCTCGGCTCGATCAACGGCGGCGAAACGACGACGGCGCCGTAATCGCCGACGCCGTTCCCCACCCCAAACCGACGAAAACGGGCCGCCGAAGCGTCGGACGTTTCCGCTCGTTTCATCAAAACAGAAAAGACGCGTCGACTTTACCGACGTTTTGACGACGCGTACTTATTTTTTATCGCTTAAATCCGAAAGGTCGACAATATGCGCAAACGCACCCCCTCTTCCTCTGCTTTCCCGCCTTTCCTATTCTCCCTCGCCGCGCTCCTTTGTTGCGTCGCCGTCGTCGGTTGCGGGCGCCCGAAACCGGACGGAATGCCGAAACTTTTTCCTTGCTCGGTGAAAGTGATTCAAGACGGCGCCCCGCTCGCCGACGCGACCGTTACCTTTCACGGCCCGGACGGCTTCAAATGGGCGGTTTCCGGCGCGACCGACGCGAGCGGCGTCGCGAAAATGCACACGCACGGGACGTATCCCGGCGCTCCGGAAGGGGAATTTAAAGTAACGATTACCAAACACGTCGTCGAACCGGCGCAAGTCGACCCGAACGCGTCGGCGAGCGTAACGGTTTCCGGCGGCTCGGCTTACGATCTCGTCGACGCGCAGTTCAAAACGAAAGACTCGACGCCGCTGACGATTACCGTTTCCGGCAAAACGTCCGAAGAGTTCGACGTCGGCGCCGCCGTTCGCGACGCGGTGCAAGCGCTTTAATCGTTAAAGCCGCTTCAACTTAACGCAAAACGCCGCTCGACGCGAAATCGGGCGGCGTTTTTTGCGCGAAAACCGAAAAGTTCGGCCAACGGCGCGGCGTTAAAATCCGCGCGACCGCTATTTCTTAACGTTTTCAACGAGCCAAATCAAGCCGTTTTTCAAAAACCGTCGAAACGCCGGATTTTCGTAAGCCTTTTTATCGTGTCCGAGCGCGAACGTCAAAACCTCCGCGTCGCCGAGCGTCCACGTCCAAGCGACTTGCGGCGTCATACGGGGCGCGTCGGTCGTCAAAAGAACCTTGGCGTCGGGCGAAACCCACATATTTTCGTAACTTTCGTCGATAATCGTAAACGCTTCCAGCGGAAACGGCGGTTCGCCGTCGATTTGCGCCGGTTTTACGTCGATTTCGCGGTCGTGTTCGTAGGCGCCGAGCGGGCGACGCTTCCCTTCGATCTCGCGATTTTGCTCGAAAACGTAAGTTCCGCCGGCGATTTTCCAAAAATCGGGCCGTTCCGGATGCGACGAAAGGCGGTGATGCAGGAAAAAAACGCCGATTCTACCGCTTTTAAGGAGCGTTTCGTAGCGCGCAAACTCTTCGTCGCTCATCGGCGTTTGGCACATATCGTAAAAGAGGAGCGCGTCGAACCGTTTTTCGAGTCCCGGGGCCAACAACGCCCGATCTTGCGGGAGCGTCGCTCGCGAAAACTCGAATTCGTCGCCGAGCGCGGTCAGCATTTCGGCGAACTCCGGCTCGTCGTAAGGATGCCCGCCGTCGAACACGAGAACGCGAATCTTCGCCGCTTCCGTTTTTTCCGTTTTCGCCGAATTTTCCGCCGCGAACGCCGTCAAACTCGCCGCCGCGCTCCAAATTGCCGCTAAGTCGGATCGTAGCCAT
>JAZNJF010000301.1:0-11918 GCA_045577885.1 Thermoguttaceae bacterium
CGTTTGCGCCAAAAGCGGGAAGCCGCCGCGCAAGCGTCGAACGACGTCGCGTAAAAAGCGGCGTTCCGACGAGAAAAGACGAGAAAACGCGGTTCGCGTCGACTTTTAGCCTTTTCGGCTCTTGTCGAAGCGCGCCGCGTCGGGTAAAATAAGGAAGGCGTTCCGCGCCGTCGACGTTTGAGCGTTTCGACGGTCGGCGCGCCTTCCCTTTTTTATTGTTTATTTCCCCGCCCACCTTGGTTAACGTCGTTTTTACGTCGTTTTAACGTCGAAAGGCGCTCCCCGATGTCCGAATCGCTCGCCGCGTCGCAAGCGCGACTCCAAGAAGACCTCCGCGGCTTGGTTCGCGGGGACGTTCGTTGCGACGAAATCGTTCTTCAGCTCTTTTCGTCGGACGGCGGCCCGTTCCAAGAGCGCCCGACGTGCGTCGTTTGGCCGCGCTCGACGGCGGACGTCGCGGCGGTCGTTCAATACGCGGCGGAGAAGAAGATTTCGGTTCACCCGCGCGGCTCCGGCTCGAGCGGCGGTTGCGGCGCGATCGGTTCCGGAATTATTCTCGACTTTTCGCGTTACATGCGGCGACTTCTGCGCGCGGGCGACGACGATATCGTCGTTCAACCGGGAGCGATTCGCGAACGAGTCAACGAAGGTTTGCGTTCCTCGAAACGTCGATTTTTCGCGCCGAGTTCCGGACACGTTCCGGTCGGGACGATCGGCAGTATTTTAGCCGCCGACGCAATCGGGCCGCGTTGGTTGCGCTGCGGGTCGCCGAACGAGCGCGTTCTCGAGCTGACGGTCGTCGACGCCGCCGGGAAAATTTGGAATCTTCGCCCGTTCAAAGCGCGTCCGGAGCGCGGTTTTATCGACGCGCTCGGCGGCGCCGCCGCGTTTCGCCGAACGCTCCTCGACGCGTTGATCGCCGAGTCCGACGCCGCGACGAACGCTTCCGGCGCCGTTTCGGCGAATCCGGTCGGCGGCTTTGACTTCGGCGACGGCGGCGGATTCCGTTCGTTTCGTTCCGACGTCGTCCGCGAAGATTTCTTCCGACGTTTCTTCGGCGCCGACGCTCGCGCCGTTCGCGATTGGGTTCGCGTCGGGCCTTGGGGGGACGCGTTGCGCGCCGTTCGAAGCGCCGAGCCGTTCCTCGACGCGGAGCTTCCGCCGAACGCTCCGACGCGGCGCGGGTATCCGTTGCGCGACGTCGTCCGTTTCGGCGTCGACCCGACCCGTTTTTTCGTCGGTTCGGAAGGAACGCTCGGGATTATCGCCGAAGCGCGCCTCGCGACGTCGCCCCTGTCGAACGCGTCGGCGGCGGCGATTTTCCTCTTCGACTCGCTCGACAAAGCGGCGCGGGCCGTTCCGAAAATACTCGAGTTCGAACCGACTCTTTGCGATCTTCTCGACGGTCGCGTCGTCGCGCTGACGCGGGATTGGGACGCCCGGTTCGAAACAATTTTTCCGCAAACGACGCAAGCCGCGCTCGTCGTCGAACTCGACGCCGATTCCGACGCCGAGTTGCGCCGCCGCGTCGAAAACTTGCGATGCCGCGTCGTTTCCGACGCCGAGGCCCGCGCCTGTTGGACGGCGTTTTCGTCGGACGAAAAGAAAATTTTTCGCGACCTTCTCCGCAAATCGAGTTGCGCGCGGCTTCGGATGGCGCCGTCGTTCCAAATTTTCCCCTATTGGGAGGACGTCCGCCTGCCGGTCGAGCAAATCCCCGACTTTTTGCGCGAAATCCGCGAACTCTTTAAGCGCGAACGACTTATTTACTCGGTCGGCGGCTTCGTCGGTTGCGGGCAACTCTCGATTCGTCCGATTTTGCCTTACTCCGACGAAGAGGAGAGCCGCGCGTTCGCCCTTTCGGAGCGCGTCGAGGAACTCGTTCTCGAACGCGGAGGCGACGTCGGCGCCGCCAAGGGACACGGTCGCGTCCGCACCGCCGTTTTGCCGAAACGTTTCCCGAACCTTTTCCCGGCGTTCGTCCGCTTGAAAGACGCGCTCGACCCGGAAAACCGCCTCAACCCGGACTGCGTCGTCTCGCCCGAAATGCGACGTCTCGCCGCCGAACGCGCTCGCGGCGACGAACGCAAACGCGCCGTCGACGTAAAAGCCGACGCGTTCGACGTGCTCGCGCCGGAAACCGACGCCGCGCTCCGCGAAAGTTCGCTCCATTCCCGAACGATTCGCCAACGAACGCCGTTCGACGCGGAGCGGCTCGACCGCGACAAAAAAATCGATTGGCTCAACCGCCCGACCCGTTCGCAACTCGAATTTCAGCTCGCTTGGAACCCGACGCTCGTTTACTCGCCGACGTTCCAATGCGTCGGTTGCGGGCATTGTCGAATTCGCACCGACGAAACGCGGATGTGCCCGGCGTTCCGCAACGCCCCGGACGAAAAAGCGTCTTGTCGCGCGAAAGCGAACCTCCTGCGCGGCGTGTTCGACGGCGATCTCGACCTAAGCGCCTTAAAAAGCGACGACGCGCGCCGGATCGCCGATTATTGCATTCGTTGTCATTCTTGCTCTTCCGAATGTCCGGCGCAGGTCGACGTTCCGCGGTTGGCGTTCCGTCTGCAAAGCGCCTATCAAGCGGCGAACGGGCTTTCGGTCGCCGACCTTTTCGCGGTTCGTTTCGACGGCGCGCTTCGGTTGGCGGCGCGTTTTTCCGGTTTGGTCAACGCCGCGCTCCGCGTCGGCGCGTTCCGTTGGGCGCTCGAAAAGACGCTCGGGCTCGCTCGACGGCGCCGTCTTCCGCGCTTGGAAAGCCGCCCTTATTTGAGTCGTTTGCCGAAATCGCCGTCCCTCGACGCGTTCGACGACGAAACCGCGAAAAGCGCGCGACGCCGCGTCGTCCTTTTCGTCGACTCGTTCGCCAACTTTTTCGACGCGACCCTAATCGAAGCCGCTAAAAGCGTCCTCGAACTCAACGGCGTCGACGTCGTTATTCCGTCGGAGCCGCGAACCTCCGGCGCCGTTTCGTTCGCTCGCGGCGACGTCGACGGCGCGGAACGGGTCGCGACGCGCAACGTCTCTATTTTCCGCGAGTTATTGCGTTCCGGCGCCGAAATCGTCGCGCTCGAGCCGTCGTCCGCCGTTTGCGTTAAACGGGAATATCCTTACTTTTGCGACGACGCCGACGCTCGCGTCGTTTACGCGAACACGACCGACGTTTGCTCCTATTTGGCGCGCCTCGACCGACTCGGCGAACTGAACCGCGACGCGTTGCGCCCGTTAAATATCGAAAAGACGGTCGGTTATCACGCGCCCTGTCGAACGCTCGCGCTGACCGGCGCCGCGCTCTCGTCGCCGACGCCGGCGCAAACGCTCCTCGAAGCGATTCCCGACTTAAACGTTCGACGCTTGGAACGCGGTTGTTGCGGCTTGGCGAACTATTCCGGCTTCCTTAAAACCCGATATTCGGAGAGTTTGCGACTCGGCGCGCGTCTTTTTTTGGCGATGCGCGACCCGACGATCGAAGTTTGCGCGTCCGAGTGTTCCCTCTGCAACCTGCAACTTTTACAAGGCGTCGACAAGCGCGCCCGTCAACATTCGAAACGCGTCGCGCACGTCCTGAAACTCCTCGCCGCGTCGTACGGTCTCTTGCCGCTCGACGAAGCGTTCAACCGGGTCGAATAACCGCGTTTTCGGGAAAATTTCCCTTTTCCCGCTCAATAAAAAGGGCGCGTTTCGAACGTCGAAGTTCCGAAACGCGCCCTTTCGCTTTTTTAACGCCGTTTTTTTTCGCGTCAAACGGCGTCGTTCCACTCGGCGAGCAGTCGCTTCGCAAGCGCGACGCAAGCGTTGGCGCCGTCGCTGTATCCGTCCGCTCCGATCGACGCGGCGAACTCCGCCGTTACCGGCGCGCCGCCGACGAGCGTTTTCGTCGTTTCGGCAAGTCCTTCTTTTTCAAGCAGATCGATCGTCGCCTTCATTTGCGGAGTCGTCGTCGTCAACAGCGCGGAAAGCGCGACGAACGTTTTCGCTCCGCCGCGCGCCTTGACCGCTTCGACGAATTTTTCCGGCGCGACGTTGACGCCGAGGTCGATCACTTCGAACCCGGCGCCTTCGAGCATCGCGGCGACGAGGTTTTTCCCGATGTCGTGCATATCGCCCTTGACCGTTCCGATGACGACGCAGCCGATCTTCTCGACGCCCGCGCTAATCATCATCGGGTTCAAGAGCCCCATCGCGATTTGCGTCGCCTTCGACGCCATCAGGAGTTCCGGAACGAAATATTCCCCTTCGTCGAAGAGGCGGCCGACTTCGTCCATCGCCGGAACGACGCTTCCGTCCAAAATTTCGTCGGCGGACAATCCGGCGTCGATCAACGTTTGCGTCGCGTCGGCGGCGGAGGCGACGTCGCCTTCGACGATCGCTTCGTAAAGTTCGGTTCGAGTCGGTTCGCTCATTTCCTTTAATCCTTTGTTGTTAAACGGTTTTTAACGTCCTAAAAATTTTTTCTTCTTCGCGGCGCCGCTTAACGCTCCGGTTTCGGAACGCGGGTTCGTCCGGTCGAGGAGGCGTCGCGAGCGCCCCGTTTGCCGCGTCCGCGCCCTCGCCCGCTCTTTCTCGTTTGGCGTTCGAACTCGGCGACGGTCGTTTTCTTCCCGATTTGTTCGCGGAGCGCCTCGACTTGGTCGCGCAACTCGGCGGCTCGTTCGAACTCGAACGTGTCGGCCGCTTCGAGCATCTCTTTTTCGAGCGCGGCGACGTATTCTCGGGTAATATATTCTTGTTCGTCGCCGACGCCGGCCGCTTCGTTCGCCCGTTCGCGAGCGGCGATTTCCGCGTCGATGCCGGCCCGAACGCCGCGTTTGACCGTCTCCGGCGTAATGCCGTGTTCCTCGTTGTACGCCTGTTGCAACCGACGGCGGCGCTCCGTTTCGTCGATCGCTTTGCGCATCGAGTCGGTGATTTTGTCGGCGTAAAGGATAACTTTCGCGTTGACGTTCCGCGCGCTGCGCCCGATCGTTTGAATCAGCGACGTTTCGCTCCGCAGGAACCCCTCTTTGTCGGCGTCGAGAATCGCGACGAGCGACGCTTCCGGGAGGTCGAGCCCTTCGCGGAGGAGGTTGACGCCGACCAAGACGTCGAAAACGCCGTTGCGCAAGTCGCGAAGCAGTTCGACCCGTTCGAACGCGTCGAGTTCGCTGTGCAGCCAACGGCACTTGACGTTTTGTTGCGTAAAATACGACGCGACGTCTTCGGCCAAACGCTTCGTCAGCGCCGTTACCAAGACGCGCTCTTTCTTGGCGACGCGTTCTAAAATCTGCTCGTGCAAGTGTTTAATCTGGATGTCCGCCGGAACGACTTCGATGACGGGGTCGAGAAGCCCGGTCGGGCGAATCGCTTGCTCGACGACGCGGCCTTGCGACGCGTCAATCTCGTACTCGGCGGGCGTCGCGCTGACGAAAACGACTTTGTCGACGCGCTTTTCCCATTCGTCGAACTTCAGCGGGCGGTTGTCGAGCGCGCTCGGGAGGCGGAACCCGTGTTCGATCAAGTTCTTTTTGCGCGCTTGGTCTCCGGCGAACATCGCGCGGATTTGCGGGATCGTAACGTGCGACTCGTCGACGAAGAGGAGAAAATCGTCCGGAAAAAAGCTAAAGAGCGTTTCCGGCGGCTCGCCCGGGGCGCGGTCGGCGAGAATCGCGCTGTAATTTTCGATACCCGGGCAAAAGCCGATCTCCTGCATCAGCTCCATGTCGTACCGCGTTCGCGCTTGGAGGCGTTGCGCTTCGAGGAGTTTCCCTTGGTCGCGAAACTTTTTCACCTGCGCGGCCAACTCGACTTCGATCCGCTCGATCGCGCTTTGAATCCGCTCCTCCGGCAAGACGAAGTGTTTCGCCGGGTAAATAAACGCGTCTTGAACGGCGCCGATTTTTTCGCAAGTCGTCGGATTGACAAGGCTTAACGCTTCGATCTCGTCGCCCCAAAACTCGACGCGCAGGGCGTATTCCTCGTAAGAGAGGCGAACCTCGACCGAGTCGCCGCGCACCCGGAACTGGCCGCGTTCGAAGGCGACGTCGTTCCGCTCGTACTGAATGTCGACGAGGCGACGCAGCAAGTCGTCGCGGTCCATTTCGTCGCCGACGCGGAGCGAAACGGTCAAATTCTTGTAGTCTTCCGGCGAGCCCAAGCCGTAAATCGAGCTGACGCTGGCGACGACGATAACGTCTTGGCGGCTGACGAGCGAACTGGTGGCGGCCAAGCGCAGGCGGTCGATTTCGTCGTTGATCGACGCGTCCTTTTCGATGTAAATATCCCGTTGCGGAATATAGGCTTCCGGCTGGTAATAGTCGTAATAGCTGACGAAGTAGGAGACGGCGTTGTTCGGGAAAAACGCTTTAAATTCGTCGTAAAGTTGCGCCGCGAGGGTCTTGTTGTGCGACAAAACGAGCGCGGGCCGCTGCAGCTCCTGAATGACGTTCGCCATCGTGAACGTTTTTCCGGAGCCGGTAACGCCGAGGAGCGTTTGTTTTTTCGCGCCGTTCCGGAAGCCGTCGACGAGCGCGCGAATCGCCTTCGGTTGGTCTCCGGACGGTTCGAACGGTTTCTGCAAATCGAACATCATCGCGCTTTTTCGCTCCTTCGCTCGTTAAAAATCGCTTGGTCGCTTTTTCAAAGAGAGCGCCGCGAACGACGCCGACGCTCGAACCGTTAATTATACCCGCTTTAACCGCCGCGTCAAGCGGACTTGCGATAAACGCCGCGTCGGAAAAAATTCCCGGGAATCATCGCCGCTTCCCGCTTTTTCCGTCGTCTAGAGCGTTTCCCAACGTCGGCTTTCGACGGAGCGTTTGACGACGTCGAGCGCGTCTTGGATTCGCAACCCCTGCGCCAAGTCCGGGCCGAACGAACCGCCTTCGCCAAGCGAACGGTAAAACGTCGCCAACGACGCGACGTGCGCTCGCAACCAGCCGGTCGTCGATTTCGCCGACGGGAAATCGCTCTCCGGCGCTTCGTAACGGGCGCCCGCCGCGATGCGCGTCCAACCGGATTCGCCGCCGTTTAAGCCGCTCGGCTTCGTTCCGTCGAAAAATTCCAAATAGTGCGGCTCCATCAGCGAAAATCGGACCGCGCCGAGCGTTCCGCCGATCTCGAACGTCATTTCGTCTTCCGCGCCCGCCGCCAACTTCGTCGCTTCGACGACGCCGGTCAACGCCGCCGGATTCGCCGGGTCGCTCGCCGCGTCGTCCGCGCCCGTCGGTCGCCAAAGGCCCCGCGTCAAGATCGAAACGGCGTCCTCCGCTTCGACCGGGCGCGTCGGAACGTCCGCCGCCGTCTCGTCGGCCCGAATCGCTCGAACCGGACGCGTCGGCCAAAGGGTCGTCGCCGTCGCCGTCAACTCCGCCGGAAGTCCAACCAAATAATCGGTTAAGTCGAGCAGGTGCGAAGCCAAGTCGAGAATCGTTCCGCCGTTGGGCGCGTGTTTCCAACGGAACGGCGCCGACGCGTCGAGCGCTCCCGCGTGATAGTAGCCGATTCGATAACGAACCAACCGCCCGAGCCGCCCCGACGCGATCAGCTCTTTCGCCCGTCGAACCGCCGCGAACCCCCGCAAATGGAACGCGACTTGCGTCGTCGCGGCGTAACCGGTTTCCGCCAACGCCGCCCGGACTCGCGCCGCCTCCGCCGCGTTTGAAACGACCGGTTTCTCGCAGTAAATCGGCTTTTTACAAAGGATAGCGGCAAGAAGCGCCGGCAAGTGTTCCGCGTTCGGCGTGCAAATATGAACGACGTCGACCGCCGGATTCTCGATCAGCGCCGCCCAATCGGTCGTCGCCTGTTCGCAACCGAGCGTTCGCCGCGCGGCCTCCGCCGTCTCCGCCCGACTCGTCGCGACGCCGAAAATCCGCGGCGCGACCGTCAAGCCCGGCGCGAAAAACGGAAGCGTCGCCAAGCCGTAAGCGTGCGCTTTGCCGATCATTCCGAAGCCGATCAAACCGACGTTCAACGTTTTTTTCATCGCCGTTCTCCTCCGCCGCTTTTTCGCGACGTTTTCTCAATTATTTTTGAATATCCCGCAATATTCGCCGAACGTCGCGGCTCGTTCGCGCTTCGCGCCCGAATCGGCTCCGTTCTCCGACTTCCGTCTTTTCCCCTTTATTCCGAGAAACGCTCGATTCGCCGAACGACGCCGGAACCGCGCGAACCGTCGCGGACAAATCGCGAACGTCGAAGAACGTCCGACGCGACGAACGACGACGGAACCGCGCCCCAAACGCGCTCCGGAAGAAACGCTTTTTCGCCCTCGCGGCTTTTCGGAGCAAAAAAAAAGAGCTTCGACAACTTTGCCGAAACTCTTTCTTAAAATGGGCGCACATGGACTCGAACCATGGACCTCGTCCTTATCAGGGACGCGCTCTAACCAAACTGAGCTATGCGCCCAACCGAGTCGTCGAAAACCAAAGCGACCTGCGCTTAACGATTTCCGAACGTCTCAAACGTTTTCCTCATTTTACCCGAAGAGCGCGAAAACGCAAGGGGGAAAAACGCGAAATTTCCAAAAAACTTGAAATTTTTCCCGCCGCGCCCCGCCCGACGTTAAAACGGCGGCGTTTCGGAACTTCCGCCTCTTCCGTTCGTTCTCCCGCCTCCGCCGGACGCGCCGGACGTTCCGCTCGTTCCCGACGCGCCTAACGCTCCGGCGGACGCGGCGGGCGTTTCCGTTTCGCCCGGCGGCGGAGTCGTCGAATCGGCGGAACCGGCTTCCGGAACGGCGCCCGCGTCGGTCGAAGCGCTCGAATTGCGCCAACGTCGGTTCGACCGCATCGTTTGGAGCGCGTTCATCAGTTGATCGCGTCGCGACGTCGGCGCGGCGGGCGTTTCGGTCGCGGACGTTTCGTCGCCAATCTCCCCGATCGGAACGCCCAACGGGTCGGTCTCCTCCAACGTTTGCGGCGTCGACGCGAGATCGCTCGCTCCGGTCGCGGGCGTTTCTAGCCCGGTTCCAAGTCCCGTTCCCAATCCGGCGTCCAACGCGTCGCCGTTCGCCGCCGCGTCCGCTCCCGGCGTCGCGTCCGGAACGCTCGGCGCGTCGAATCGGTATCCGGTTTGCCGGTCGAGTTCGGCGAACGGGTCGTCGGCGACGGCGCTTCCCGGCGTTTCGATTTCAAAAAGCCCCGACGTCGCTTGGTCGAGCGCGCCCCAATCGGAACCGGCACCGAAGGGGTCGACCGTTTCGACCGCCGACCCGCCGAGCAAAATCGCGTCCGAAAAGCCTTTGCCGTTCATCGACAAATCCTTGTAAAAGACCTGTCGCGGCGGCTCCGTCGTTCCGTCGACGACGACTTCGGCCCGCGCCGACACGTCGACGCCGTCGAGAAACCCGACGATTTGAGCGCGATACACGTCGCCGCGCGCCGTCGTTTTGTCGTAAATCGCCTTCATCGTTTCCCAGTCGACGACGCCCTTCGTATAAAGCCAAGTCGCGTGACGGTAATCGTCCGGAATCGCTTCGTCGAGCGCCGGACGGTCGTCCAAAATCCGCTGAACGTCCGCGGTCGCCAAGCCGGGAACCGCCGCCAAGACCGGACGCGGCGCCGCGTTGACGTTGACACGTCCGACGATCGTCGTCGAAGGACTCGTCGACGCGAAGTCGAGCAGCTGAAAAATTTTCTCCGCGTTCGAGTTCGAACGGTTCGCCGCGAGCGGAGATTCGATCGCCGTTCCGCCGACCAAAACGCTCGTTCCGACGACGTCGAGCGGCGTCGCCAACGTAAAACTCGCCGGAACGCTAAAATCGACCGCCGTCGTTTCGAGCCGCCCTCGCGGAACCGGGTTTCCGTCGGCGTCCTTCGCGTCGACGCCGCTCGTCGGGCCGAACTGCCGCGCCCAAACGACGAACTTCGCCAACTCCTCGCCGACGCGGGACGCCAGCTCTTGGTAAAGGAACTCCAAGTCGTCGACGTTTAAGTCGACGCGCGCCTCGCCGGTCGGATCGACGTCCTTCTCGGCGCTGAAAACCGTCAAAAGCTCCTTCCAAGGAACCGCTTCCGCCTCTCCGCGTCGCCGCGAACCGCCCGCGACCGGAAGCGCCGTCAACGAACCGCCGAGCGCGGAATCTTCGCTCGCGCCGCCGTCGATATTCTCGACGCCGAACGTAAAGTTTTCGTCCGTTCCGTAAAGATGCAAACGAGTAACGCCGCGCGCCAAGAGCAATTCTTCAAGGAAAACCGGGACGGCGTTGCGCGGACTGTACGGCAACTTTTCGTCCGTATAATACCGCGTTTCGCCGCCGTGTTGACGCGCCGTTTCGTCGGCGTCGATCCAGTCGAGAATCGAGTCGGCGGCGGTCTCCGTCATCCCGGGCAACTTCAAGAGCGCGTCGCGTCCGGCGCCCGCTTCCTCCGCCTCCCAAGCGAGAACGGCGTCGAGGTTCAGCCGCGTCGACTCGTCGACGAGCCCGTATCGAACGCCTTCGATCTCGTCCTCTTCGAATTTTGGCGACAAAATAGTAAAACGCGACGACGCCGTTCCGCCGTCTTCCAAGGTCAAAAGAGGCGCGGCGCAAAAATAATCCGGATTGTCGTAAACGCCGCCGATTTTCTCCCGCTCTTCCGGGCTCGTTTCGAGCGTTCCGACCAAAAACGCGACCGCCGACCGGTCGACGCTCCGAACGAGCGCGTCGTATCCGCGAGTTTGCGTCGCCGAGCGCTCCGTTTGCATCAACGTCAAGAGCGTCGCGCCGCCGAGCGTCAACGCCGCGACGACCAACGCGACGATCAGCAAAACGACGCCGTCGCGATTCGACCGCCGTCTCCAAACGCGACTCGATTTCGCGCTCGCCGTCGGTCGCTTTTTTTTCTCCGTCGTTATTATTAATGAAAACTCTTTCGCTCCGTCGCTCGTCGTCATATTTCGCTCGCTCTTTACTTTCCGCCGTTTGAACCGCCGCCGACGCCGTCATCCCAAATAGGCGCGTTTAAGGGCCGCCAACTTATATAACGCCGGTTTAGGACGGCCGTTTTCGTCCAACAGGCCGGAAGTCGGAAATTCGTTTCGCTCCGCTCGATTCGCGTTTCGCGCGCCGCGACGCTCGTCGGACGCGGCGTCGGTTTCGTCGCAAGTCGTTTCGTCCCCCGCTTCCCAAACCGCGTCGTCTCCGTCTTTCCAACGATTCCAAAACGCTTCGACGACGGAGCGACGCCCCATCGCGGTTAAAAAGAACCGCCGCGCGTTCTCCTGCTGCGTTCGCTCGTTCCAAAACGACTCGTCGATTTCCATCTCCGGCGGCGCGGTTAACAAACTGTCGAAATTTGCGCCGTCGTCGCGTTTTCCAACTCCGAACCAACGCGCCCAAGACCGCTCCGCCGACTCCGAAAAGAGCGTCGCGACGCGCTTTCGCGGGTTCGCGCTCGGAAACGACGCCGCGACGCAAATTGGAACGCCGAGCGTCGCCCAACGATCGAAAAAGCGATGCAGCTCGAACGGGTCGCGCGGCGCCGTCGCCCAACGCGAAAGCCCAAAATTCGCTTCAAGATAAACCCCGTCGAACGCGCCTCGTCCGACGAGCCGACAAGCGATTTCAAACGGAGCGCCCGCCGACGCGGCGTCGAATCGCTCCGCGTCGCCGAACGGACGTTCGAACCCCCAAAACGCCTCCGCGCCCGGAACGAGCCGCCGAATTCTCCGCGCCGCCTCCTCCGTCGCCGCAAATCTCGTTTCCGGCGTCGCCCCCAAATCGCCCCGCTCGACGTTCGTCGCGACAATCCAACGCCCGACGCGCAACCCGGCGCGCAAAACCGCCGCTTCGACAAAACGCCAAAACGCCTCCGCGATCTCCGCGTCGGAACGTCCGACAAGCCAACGCGGAACCGTTCGCGGCGTCCAACGCGTCAACGGGCCGAACGTCGTCCGCCACCCCCGCCGTTCCCCGAACGCCAACGCTCGGAAGTCGGAGGCCAAGCGGTCTT
>JAZNJF010000302.1:0-6445 GCA_045577885.1 Thermoguttaceae bacterium
AGGCGACGAAACGCGCCAAACGGCTCGCGACGTCGGCTTGAAACCGGTCGTTCCGCCGAAGCGTAACCGACGCAATCCTTGGCGTTACAACAAAAAACTTAACAAACGACGAAACGAAGTCGAGCGTTTCTTTCGACGTATCAAGGACTTCCGTCGAATCGCGACGCGCTACGATAAACTCGACACAATGTTTTTAGCTTTTTTAAACTTTGTAACAATCGTTATTTTACTTAACCGTTAATGGCAACACGCCCTAACGCGCTTAAAGCGATTAGGTAATTTTCGAATTCGCTAACCGTCGTCGCCGCTGAATTAACCGTCGCTTTGAAAACGCAAACCCAATAATCGTTTTCGGAAGTCAAAACGATCGTCGCCAGTTCGCGATAATCGTCGATCGCGCGCTCGACGACATCGCGTCGATAAATTTCTTTATGAAGTTTAAGCGTCATTATGTCGTTCAAACCAATCTTTTAGCAGAAGTCGTTCTTTCTTTAAATCGCCTTCCGTTTCCCCTTCGCTTCCCTCCGACTCCGGCGTCGGCTCGACCCAACGGCTCGCGCGACAAGGAGTTCGCGCACGTTTTTCGTTCGCCGGCAAACGATCGAGCGCGCCGATTCTTACAGAAGCTCGTCGAGAAACTCGCATTCGTCGAACGGTTCCGCGTTGGCCTTGGCGTCAGTTCGACGACGTAATACGTCGACGTCGCGTCGAGGCGAACGTAAGCGCGGTCGACAAACCGATAACTCGCTTTAATAAGCGCGTTTAGCGAATAAATTTCTTTCGATAAAAGCAACGGCGGTACCCTTCCTTTCCTATTCGTCGTCGTTTGTTGCGTCGCGCTTGTCGGCGTTGCTCGACAGAATGTCAAAAAACGAGCGTCGCGACCACAACGACGAGCGTCGACAACGGCGCGACGACGGCGAGCGCTAAAAAGACCAAAATCCCTTGCCGACTCTTGACGTCCGCCCAAAAGTCGGCGCGTCCGCAAACGCGCGCCTACCCAATATACGGTTTCGTCGCGTTACGGACGCGTCCGACGTCGACGCTTGCGCTTCAAAGAACGCAGGCGTTTAAATATCGTCGTTTAAAGTTTTAACGTTAAGCCGATCCACTCCTCTAAAGAGAAAGAAACCGCTTGTTCGCGCGTTTCCGACGCCGTTTCGCGTTGGAATGTTCTCAACTCCTCGGCGATTTTCGGACCGACCGCGAAGCTAAACGCAAGTTCCAACCAAGGCGCGCGCAAATCGTTCGTTTTCAAACTGTCGCGATCGGTAAAGTCGAAGAATTTTCTCGCCGAATTCGGCAATCGCGAGCCGAACGTTACGTCGGCTCCCTCGGAAGCAAAAATCGTCTCGATCTCTCGCGGAAGCTCGGAGCGCCACTTTTTAAACGCCTCGTCTTCCGCGGGAATAGAACGCGTCCAAAAGTCGATAATGGAACGTTTTAACGAGTTTCGGCGGTCGTCTCTCCTCTCGTCGAAGTCGCGCCAAAGTTTCGCGGCGTAAGATAAAATAAAAGGCGCTAACCGTCGACTCGTCGCCTCCGCTCTTTTTCCGTTGTTGTGCAAATCCAATTTTAACAACTCTTGTGCAACTTCTTGACGAACGTCAAACGAGCGTTCGTCAAGAAAACGCCAAGTCGCGAGCCAACGTTCCTTCGGATTCGCTTTTTGCTCGGCGTTTAAGTTCGTCCAAACGTCGTAGTTTCCCTCGATTTGCGGGAAAAAGTTGTTCTTCATCGCGCCAATAATCGCAAGTTGATTCAAGTACGCCAAGTCAAGCGTCCGCGCGTCCTTTTTTCTTAACGTCTCGTTAGGAAGCGCCGTCTCGAACGTCTTGTCGCCCGTATTTAAATCGAAATCGTCTTCCGTAAACGCCGCCTCTTCGTCGTAAGACGCCGTCTGCGGAAATCGGCGCGAGAATTCTAACAACTTCAACGAGCAAGCGCCGGCGTAAAGTTCGGTTAATCTTAGCTTTTCTTGAAACGCGGCGTCAAGATCGACGGCGACCGCCTCGTCTTCCTTGACGTAACGCTTGCTTTCCGTCGGCGCGAACGCAAGAAAAACATATTTCGCACGTTTGAAAAGCGGCGAGTTCGTCGGATTGCGCTCGTATGTCGTAAATTCAATTTTCGACGCGATTTCCGGAGGCAGATAAGCCAACAGATCGCCGATATATTTCGCCGCGTTCGCCAACCTTTCCGGCGACGCGAAAACGACCAGATTTTGGCGTCGACGCAACGCCGCGACAAAACCGTCGACCAACGCTCGCGTCGCCGGGCTCAACTCTGGTTCGTTTTTCCCCCCAATTTCGACGCGACTCAATGGAATCGACCACAACGGATCCGGCGTCGCTTCAAGATTGGCCTCGCCGGGCTTCAAGCCGTCCGCGAAAGTCGGCGAATCAAAATAGCGAAGCGGGGCCTCCCAAGCGCCGTCGCTCAAAACAAGCGCGTGCGCAAAAAAGTTCTCAAAACGCGATCCGTCGTATTCTTTTCCAACGTATCGAGCGCGGCAAATAACTGATTTTCCAGAACTTAAGTTGAACGACGTAAACGCGATCGGATACTTCGTTCGGTCGTTTAATTCCTCCGTCGAAGGGTTTCTCAGCGAGCCGTCCGGAAGTTTGTAATGCGCGACCGTTTCGTTCAACTCCTCTTGTTCTTTTTCCGTCAATTCCACCGATTTCGAGAAAGTGCGAAAACCGTCCGCGTTTTCGATATTATATCGACAAGACGTATGTTTCCACTGATACGCGTAACTCTCGTTTCTCATTTCATTCTCCTTAAAATAGGCCAACGGTTATTTTTTTTCGATCAGCCCGTACGACCAAAGAAGCCAAAGAATCGGGTCGAGCGCTCGAATCGGTCGCGGTTCGAAACGTAATTTTTCGTTCTCCTGCGGAATTTGTCCAAGCGCGCTAACGCCAAAACACGCGACCCTTTGAAAGAGCCGGATATTGTTAAAAAACGTCGGTTCGACGGTAAGGAAATTGCGAAAATAATCGTGATTTCGTCGCACGTCCCCCTCCGAAACGCCGGAACCGTGTCGCGGCGGCAGAAAGACCGGCGCTTCGTCGGTCAGCAAAGAACGCAACGCGTCGATTTTCGTAAGCGCGACCGCTAACGGGACGCTAAATTTCCCCGTCGTCGAATCGCGCTTGCCTTCGCTTTCCATTATGTTGATCAAGCGGTTAAACACTTTCCCGACCAGCGCTTCGCTCGTCGGCTTTCGCGAAAACGAAATCTCGCCGCTCTCGTCGCCCCGTCGTTTTAAATAATACTCGCGAATCGCCGGAAGTTGAAACGGATCGACCAAAAAAATAATTCCCGCCGAATTAGCGAGATAACGCGTATATTTTCGCATATCCTCTTCTCGATTGAACCGCTCTCCCGGCGCGTCGTAAAAAATGAGATTCGCGCGTTTTCTGGGTTCGCATTGCAAAAAATCGAGCGTGTAAATCAGCGGTCGGCTCGCGTCGCGGTCGTGAGTTTGCGTTCCTCCGATCGTTTCGCGATATTCGTACAACGGTCGTCTGAAACGTCGTTCGTACAAATCCATCGTTTCGTCGTTCGTCGTCATCGTGAAGCCGTATTTTCCGGCCTGTTCCTCCAACTCATTGATAAGCGTCGCGATGTAACAACTTTTTCCCGTCGTTTTTGCTCCTACGACGGAAAACATCAAGTTGCCGCCGCGCAAACTGGACGACAACGTTTCGCCGCATTTCGAACATTTGTTCGCAAACCAAATTTTTTCAAAGCAATAAGGACAAACGATCAATTCCATTTTATCTATTTCCGCTTAAAATTAGTTTCGCCGTCGCCTCTACTCGTTAGCTTGCCGAAGAACCGACCTCGACGCTTTTTTGGGGAATCCACCTTGCCGACGTCGGTTTGCGAATCCGGTTTCGTCGGCCACTTTAATTGCGTATTCGGCGGATCGAACAACGCAAAATTCAACGTATCTTCGCGATTTTTAAAGTAACATCGGTAATAAGGCGGTTTATCGGATTTATCGGCGTCTTCGCGATAATCGTCGACGCAAAATTCCAAAACGCGTTCGCGCGATTCGGGAATGGTCAACACTACCTCGCCGTCGTCGCGTCGAAACGGCGCCCTTCCCCATTGGCGAACAACGCAAATTTCCGGAATATAATAAGTTCCGTTCGTCGAATCCGCTTGAAAACGTAAAAAAGTTTGAACGCGCGGCGCCGGCGACGTTTTCTTAGCGCCGCTCCTCCCTAGCGTTAAAATCTTCCTAAGCGTTTTCAGCGTTTTTTTAACGCTCCACGCTTCCTTCACAACGCGTTCGATTTTTTCGTACTCGACGGCGACTCTCCGATTTCGGAACTCGACGCCGCGCGAACGACGTTTTTCACCGTCGTTGTTATAAACCATAAACAATTTAAAAAAGACGGGCCAACCTGCGGGAAAATTACGATTCCACGCTCCCTCTTGTTCGTACTCCGTTTTCGATATTGTATAACTTTGGCAACTCGAATAGTTCGCCTCGCTCGGCGGTTCCCTCTCGTTTTCCCAAATAACCGCTTCTTCCGCGCCTTCCGGCCAGTCCCAAGTGAAATAAACCCGGCGTCCGACGTGTTGCGCGAAAAAATTTTTCGGCGGATTCAAGGGCAAAAGCGTTTCTTCTTTTCCCAACGCAAAGAACTCTTCCGTCGATGTTTCGGACGTCGGCTTATTCCTCGTTGCCGGTAAAAGAAACGCCTTCGTCGAACCGCGCTCCATTTTAATCGTCGCCGCGACGCGTCCGTTTTCGTCCGGCGCCGTCTTATTCGACAACTCGACGGGCCGAGCGCCAAATCTAGTTGCGACGTCTTGAAGCGAACCGCGGATTCTCGTTCCCGGAGCCAATCCGATCGGTTTCGGGGAAACCCAAAAGAGCGCGTCGCTTTCCGACGATTCAATCCAAGAAAGCGACAGTTCGTCGTTTACCCATTCGTATTTCAAGTCGCCGACTTCCTCGCAAGGCGTCGCTCTTATACGTTGCGTCGTCGTTTGTTCGCCGTTTGCGTCGCGGTAACGAAACGTCGTCGCGTATTCGTATTCGGCGCCGTTTTCAAGGCCCGCGTCGCTAAAGCCGTCGATTCCGACCGGCTCGACGCGAACGCTTTCCTCGGACGGGTTCGTAAGATTCTTGCGATAAACCTTGATTTCCTCGACGTTAGGCGAAACTTTCCACCGAACTTTAACTTCTCGCGATACCGCTTCGACTTCAATATCGCGCCCCTTTCCAACGCGAACGACTTCGGCGCTTTGCGCGGCGTAAGACTCGCTGCCTTTAAGGTTAACCGAAACGACTTCGTAGTAATAACGTTGAAATTCGTCGGCGGTCGCGTCCAAGAATTCGCGTTCTTCGCAACGCTCGCAAACGACCGTTCCTTCGTCGGTTGCGTCGGCGTCCGCTAAAAACCGCGCGATTCGATAATAACTTACGTCGCGCGTCGAACGTTGGTTCCAAGCGAGCGCGATTCCTTCGTCCGACGTTTGCGCCTGAACGCCGCTTGGCGCGACCGGCGGCAAGGCCTCCAATGCGTCTTGCGCTTGCTGAAATCCCGGATAACGTTCGATTAACTCGTTGATTTTCATTTCTTTAAGCGTACTATTGGAAAGACGCGACGCGGCGTCCAATTCGTCGTGCAACCGTTGAAGGACGCGAGCGATCTCCTCTTTTTTCTCGACGACTTTCGAACGCAACGCCAACTCGCGCGGAAGTCCGGCAAGCGCCGCCTCCGCTTCAAAGTAGCGATTTTCACGCTGCAATTCGGCGACATTTTGAAGCAATTCGAGAAAATCGCGTTCTGCGTCTAAACGCTTTTCAGCCCTTAAATTAAGTTCTTCGACAAGCGACGTGTTTATCCCGTCTAACGCAAAATTACGTCGCAACTTCAACGCTTCGTCAAGACGACCGGCGTCAAGTTCCCGCTCAAAATTTTCAAATTGCTTGCGAGCGTAATCGTCTCGACGGCGAGTCGATTCTTCTTCTAAACGTTTATCCGCGCGGCGTTTCAGTTCTTCGACAAGAGGCGACGTTCCATCGTCGAAGGAGAAATTTTGACGTAACTTCAACGCTTCGTCGACGCGACCGGCGGCGAGTTCCGTTTCAAATTTTTCGTATTGGCGACGCGCAAAAACGTCGCGGAGTTGAGTCGCAACGCCTTGTAAATCGGGGTTTTCCGGCCAATAAACTTTCGCTTTGCTCCATTCTTGGGACGCCGCGTCAAAATCGCCGCGTCCCAACGCCTCTTTTGCGTTTTGAAGGGCAAGCTCGGAGTTGGCCATATCGCCGAACGAGAAGCCGCACGTCGGGCAAAATTCGCTCAAAACGCTTGCAACGCCGCACTTAGGACATTTCGTTTGGAGCGCGTAACCGCATGCGACGCAACGCGACGCGCTCTTGTCGTTTTGTCGAAAGCAGTTCGGACAGTTG
>JAZNJF010000303.1:0-3521 GCA_045577885.1 Thermoguttaceae bacterium
GCGCGACTTGGACGCCGCCGACGACCGAAACGGTTTGCGCTTCGACGGAAACGGTCGCGAGCGCCGCTTATCCGTCGCAAAACGTCGCGTCGGCAAGCGTTGCGAACGGGGAAACGAACGGCGTTTGCGGGAACGCTTGCGGCGACGTTTGCTCGACCGTCGCGCCTTGTTCGAACGTTTGCTCGGCTTGCGACGTCGCGTCGACAACTTGCGTCGAGACGGAGTATAAGGAGGAAGAAATAACGACTTACGAGACCGTTTGGGATAACGTAACGCGGTACCGCGACAAAACGATAACGCGTCAAGTTCCGGAAACGTCGATTAAGCGAGAAAAGGTGAAGGTCGAACGGCCCGTTTGGGAAACCGTCGAAAAAGAAACGACTTACGACGTAACGCGGTACGTGCCGGAAACGTCGACGCAAACGCGAACGCGGACGACGCTGCGCCCCGTCGTGCAAATGAGGGAACGAAAAATCGTCGAAACCGTCAATCAGCCGGTCGTCGAAACGGTAATGACGCAAAGGAGTTACGTCGTCAACCGCCCGACGACGACTTATCGAACCGAAACGCGGGATTACGGCGGTTTCGAGACGCAAATAACGGCGGTTCCGGGACGCGAAAGGTGTTGCCTCCGTTGGCGTTGCGGCGGCGATTATTGGGATCCGACGACCGGGCGAACGCGATATCGGCTCCCGGGGCTCTATTGGACGCCGACGCAGGAACCGACCGAGTATCGCGCGCAAAAAGTTTATCGCCCGAACCTCGTCGCGACGCAAGTCCCGGTAACGACGTACGTTCCGCAAACGGTCGTCGAAAACGTTCCGACGACGCGAACGACGTTTCGACCGGTGCAAGTCGAACGGACGGTGAGCGAGCCGACGACCGTTTACGTTCGCGACGCCCAAACGGAAGTCGTTCCGGTAACGACGTTTAAGCCGGTAACGGAACGCGTCGTAAAAAAGACGCCGACGCGCGTCCTGCGAACGCAAACGACCGAAGAAATTCGCGAAACGCCGGTAACGACGTATAAAACGGTAACGGAAACCGTTAAGGAGCCTTACGTCGAGCGCGTCGCGAGGCGGGTTCCGAAGAAAACTAAGGTCGTGCGAGCGGTTCCGGTTTATAAAACGGTCGTTCCGGTTTCGACGCGGTATTTGCCGGAGGAAACGACGGCGAGCGCGACGGTCGGAAGGGCGGAAACCGTTGAAAACGTCGAAACGATCGAGACGTTTCGACCGGAAACGACGGACGTAACGGTCGAGAAAAACGACTGTTGCGAACCAAGCAAAGCGAGTTGGGACGCGGCCGACTTCGCGCCGAGTTTGACAAGTCGAACGACGACGGAAGAAAGGAACGCGGACGCGGCGGGACCGAATTTGCCGAGCGCCGTTCCGAACGTTCGACGCGCGGCTCGACCGATCGACGTCGCGAACGCGCCGCCGGTCGTTTCGCCGACTTCGGACGAGGTCGCGTCGACGGCGGAGAAACGGGAAAAAACGGACGGCGACGCGGCGTCGTTTGAAACGTTCGAGTCGACGTTCGAAGAAGCGAAAACGCCCGAAACGACGAAGTTTGCGGAGACCGTCGAAACGAGCGTCGCGCCGACGAACGCGACAAACGACGCCGCGTCGAATTTGCCGCTTCCGACCGTCGCGCCGACGCGGGCGGCTTCCGAAGAGCGGCGATAAAAACGTCGCGGTTCGGACGCCGGGAACGCCGAAACGGGCGAGCGAAAGTCGCGTTATTCGACGACTTGCGCGACGACGTCGTCGAGCAAAACTTCGCCGAGACCGGAGAATTCGAAACGGAGGCGCGTCGTTCCGTCGTTGATCGCGCGGCGGTAAAACGCGAAACGGCGCCAATCGGTCGCGTCGCGGAAACGAAGCGCGAGGGCCTCTCCGCCTTGGTCGTCGTAAATTTTAACGCCGTCGACCGAGTTCGTCAGCGTTTGGGGAATCTTGATCCAACCTTGAACGCAAATCGTTTGTCCGACGCGAGTTGGGAACTCCGTTTCGAGCGTCGCGGCGGGGAACTCGACTTCGACCGGCGCGCGGTTTTGCGGCGCCGAAACGACGACGCGCAAGCCGTTCGAACCGGAACGAGCGGCGGCGTTTTCGAACGAAACGCGAGCGACGACGGACGGCGACGTTTTGTAGTTTAAACGCCAACCGTCGTCGGCCCAAGTCGCGGCGTTTTCGAAGTCGCCTCCGCGGACGAGATTGGCGCCGGTCGGGCGAATCGCGCCGGAGAGGATATCGTCGTAAAGTTCGAGGTATTCCGGCATGTCGTAAAACGACGTCGAAAGGGGCGTCGTCGGACGGTTCAGCTCGTTGCGCGTCGCGTCGCTCCAAAAGCGGCGTTCGATCGCGCGGAGCTCTCGGGTCGCTCGTTCCGCCGCTAAATACGCTTCGGAGTCGTCGCGGAGTTCTAAATAACGGTCGGCTTGCAAGAGCGCGGCGTTCGCTTTTTCGACGACGGCGCCAAGGTTGGGGGAACGGGGAGCGGAGCGGGGCGCGGCGCCGCGTTCTTCGAGGAGACGGAGTCGCTCGACGGTTTCTTCGTAAAGGTCGAGCCGCATCCGCGCTAGTTTGATCGCCAACTCGGCCGTTCTCGGGCCGAAGGTCGCGGCGCGTTCCGCCGTCGAACGGGTCGTTAGATCCGACTGGGTGTAAACGAGGAGCGAACTAAGGCTGCCTTCGTCGAGCGTAAAGGCGGAGCCGCCGGCGCGTCGCGTCGCTTGAACTTTGCGCAGGGCGCCGGGGAGGAGCAAATCGGGAGCGTAACCTTCCGGCGTCGCGATCGTCGCCGACCAGTTGTTGACGGCCGTTTGCCCCATCGCGAACTGGTTGTCGCGTTCCAACGAGATCGGCGCGACCAGCGTCGCGTGTCGAGCGCGGGAAACGACGGCGCCTAACGTCGGCGAGTTCGAGGGCGTCGTTTCGCGTTCGGCGACGCCGAGCGCCGTCCAAGGAGCGAGCGTTTGCAGTTCGAGGTTGAGGAGTTCGAGGGCGGCGGCGCGGTACTGCGTCGCGCGGTCTTTCGCGTCGAGTCGGGAACGGGACGCGAAGAAGAGGCAACGACAGCCGGCGCGGATCGCGAAGCGCGCTTGTTGCCGCATTTGCTCGAACGAAACGACGGCGGGGGACTCTTCGACGATACCGAACGCTTGACGCTGACGGGTCGCGCCGAAGGAGGGCGTCGTTTGAATTTGGCAACAGAAGACGACGCTCGGGTTCGTCGAGTGATATTGGCTGTCGACGAGCCAATCGGCGTAAGCGTTGAAATCGAGCGACGTTTGCATCGGGCGGCGGTCGAAGATAATCGCGTCGAGGCCGCCGTCTTGCGAGTATTCGTCGAGACCGTCGACGACGGAGCCGACGATCGGGCGTTTTCGGGGGTCGAGCGCGCGGATTTTCGCGGCTTGGCGTCGAAACGCGTCGATTTCGGAGCGGGAAAGGGCGCCCATTTGCCAAAGGAGAACGGGATCGTAGGCGTCGGTCGCGGCGGTTCCGGCGAAGTAG
>JAZNJF010000304.1:0-6191 GCA_045577885.1 Thermoguttaceae bacterium
CTTCGCGGAAGCGGCGAGCGATTGGACGCCGTCGACCGACAAGAACTGGGCGCTCCTCTTCCTCGACGCGGACAAGAACGCGCAAACCGGTTGGTTTGGGTACGATTATCTTGTCAATAAGAGCGTCGTCGACAAAACGCAAACGACGATTTGCCAATGGGTTGCGAACGACGCCGAAAACGGCGGCGCTTGGAAGGAAGTCGCGAAGACCGATTATTACGTCGAAAAGAATCGCCTCGTCGTTCGCGTTCCGCGCAGTCTCGTCGGCGCGACCGGCGACAAACTCGCGCTCGACTTCAAATGGAGCGACAATCCGACGGAGCTCGTCGACCCGATTTCGCTCTGCACGGCGGGCGACACGGCGCCAAATCGACGCTTCAATTACCGCTTCCTTTGGGAACGCGACGCCGAGTAAACGTCGTTAACGGCGTTTTTCCGACGCTTCGCAACCGTTAAAAAACGGCGACTTAGCCTTTGCGCCAAGTCGCCGTTTTCTTTCGTCTTTTTATCGCCGCTTTTTGCGTCAATACGTCGTTATCTTATAGGGCGATTTGCGTTGGAAGTCGCCGAACTTCGTCGTCTCCGGCGCGACGACCTCGAAGTTTTGACGTCCGGTAAACGCAAACGGTTTAACGGTTTGCACGCTGTTCGGCAAGACGATTTTCTTCGGTTGCGTCGCGTCCGACGGGGCCCTAAACGCGTGCGAAACGATTTCGACGACGCCGTCCGGAACGCGATATTCTTCGACGTCCTTCCCCGCCGGATACTCGTAAAGCGTTCTCCCGTCTTTACTTAACAAAACGCCGTCGACGCTCTTATATTCCAAGTTGCCGGGATCGACCTCGATCGCTCGCAACGAAGCGCAACCCCAAAACGAACCTTCGACCCGCGACGCTCCCGCCGGAATCTTGACCGTCGTCAAGCGCGAACAACCGCAAAACGCCGAATTGCCGAGATTTAGAACGCTCTTCGGCAGGTCGGCCGCCGTCAACGCGGAACATCCGGAAAACGCGTTGGCGCGCAACACGCTCAACCCTTCGTTCAACGTCAACGTTTCCAACGCTTTACAATCTTGGAACGCGCCGGCGCCGACTTCGCCGACGTTCTTCGAGAATCGAACCGTCTTCAAGGTTGGATTCCTATAAAACGCGCCGGGAGCGATTCGCAAAACGCCTTCCGGAATGTTAAACTCCGTCGCGCCTCCCTTCGCCGGATAAAGGTAAAGTTCCTTGCCGTCGGGACTTAAAAGCGCTCCGTCGACAAATTTCGCGAGCGTAAAACCGGGCGCCAACTCGATCGACGCCAACGACGAACACCCGGAAAACGACGACGGAAAATCGAAACTTCGCAGCGACGCCGGCAACTTCGCCGACGCCAACTTGACGCAACCGGCGAAAAGTCCCGAGCCGCAAGTTTCGACGCCGTCCGGAATTTCGATCGATTCCAGTTCGACGATTCGCGCCAACGCTCCTATTTCCAACGTTTTCAACGTTTTCGGCAAACGAATCGCTCGCAGCGGCGCGCCTTCGAAAGCGGATTTCGCGATCGTCTCGACGCCCTCCGGAACGACGTATTCGCTCGCGTCGCGTCCTTTCGGGTATCGGTAAAGCGTTTTACCGTCTTTACTTAGCAAGACGCCGTCGACGACGCGGTAAACGTCGCAACTCGGGTCGACGTCGAACGAAGAAATTCCGGCGCAAACAATTTCGCCCGCCCAATCGATCGGCGTTTTCAAATTCGGCGGCAACTTCAACGCGATCTTCCGCGCGGAGCCGACGGCTTGCAAGTCGAGCTTTTGCAACGTTTCCGGAATCTCAAACGACGTTAAGTTCGAAGCGCAAAACGCCCTTGTTTCAATAGTCAGCCCCGGTCTAGCTTCGAGGTCGACCGGATAAAATTCGACCGTTTCGAGTCCGGTCTCGTCGAACGCGGCGCTCTCGATTCGACGAATCCCGTCCGGTAAGTTGATTGATTTCAACGCTTGGCAACGATAGAACGCCAGTTTGCCGATCGTCTCCAAACGGTTGACGACCGGGAAGAAATGAACCGCCTCCAACGCCTCGCAGAACTCAAACGCCTGTTTTTCAATACGTTTCAACGTCCAAGGGAACTTAATCTCTTTAATGTAAAGGTTTGAAGAAAACGCTTGCGTCGCGATCGTTTCGACGCCTTCCGGAACTTCGTACGCCTTGTCGACGGCGCGCGCCATCGGGTAAGCGTAAAGCGTTTTGCCGTCAAAACTTAACAACGCTCCGTCAACAACTTTAAACGCTTGGTTTTCAAGCGAAACGTCGATCGTTCGCAAAGAGTGACAACTTGTAAACGCCCCGACGCCGACGCTTTCGGTCGCGCGCGGAATAACGACTCGCTCCAAACAAACGCAGTTGACGAAGGCGTACGCGCCGATTTCGCGAATCGTCGACGGAAGTCGCGCTTCGACAAGGCGATGCATGTTGCCGAACGCGTTGTCGGCAATGCGCGTAACGGTATGTTCGCCGATTTTCCGCGGCACGTCGAGCGAATACGCGTCTTCTCTATTGAGGACGCCGACGATCGTCGCTTCGTCGCCTTGGATTTTCAGCTGAAAAATTTTCTCCGCTTCTTCAAGCGTCGACGTTAGCTCTTCCGCCGACTCGCCTTTTTCGCCGTTCGCATCGTCTTTGGTCTCCGACGTTTGCGATTCGTCGACGCGAATTTTGCAATTCGGCGCGACGTCTTGAAACGCGTTCGACTCGTACTTGGTCGCGCTCGATTTCAGAACGATTTCCGCAAGTTTCGGCGAATTGCTAAACGCGCGACCGCCGATGTAACGAACGTTTTTCGGAATCGCAACCGTCGTCAAATTCTCGCAATTCGCAAACGCGCTCGCCTTGATTTCGATAAGGCTTTCCGGCAAAACGAGTTCCGCGAATTTCTTCGACGCGACCGCGTTCGACTGCGCTCGTTCGACGCCTTCGGGCAATTTCAAGACGCGGCGGTTTTGGTCGGCGACGACGCAGCAAAACATTTTGCCGCCGTCGCTTAGCATCAATCCGTCTTTAGCGCTCAAAACGCGATTCTCCGGCGCGACTTCGAACGTTTTCAAGGCGTCGCAACCGATAAACGCCAAGCCGCCGACGGTCGAAACGTTCGCCGGAATCCGCAGCGTTTCAAGTCGCGAACAATATTGGAAAGAGCGCGCCTCGATTGTTTCAAGACTTTGCGGCAAAACGATTTCGGTAAAGGCGTTGCGCGTTCGTCGAACGTCGCGAAAAGCGCCGTCCGCAAGCGTCGCGACGCCGTCCGGAACGACGTAAACGTCGTTTTTATACGCCGGAATCGTTCGCGACGTCTCATCGCGTTTCGTCGCTTTCGAGAGATTTTCGTCCGCTTCGAGCGTTATCGGGGCGCCGTTCGGGTCGCGTTCGACGGCGACGATTCGATAAAACGTTTTGCCGTCTTTACTTAGAAGCGCGCCGTTTTCGCTCTTGTAAACGGGGTTGTTCGGGTCGACTTCGAAACGCTCCAACGCGTCGCAAAGCGGGAACGCGTCGTCGAGCGTCCTAACGCTCGCCGGAATAACGATTTGCGTCAACGACGAATTGCGATAAAACGCGTTCCGTTCGATCGTCGTTACCGACGCCGGAATCTCGACCGATTCGAGCGTCTCGTTCCCGCCGAGCGCGGCGCGTTCGATAATTTCGACGCCGTCCGGAATCTTGAACTCCTTTAATTTCAACGCCGGCGGGAGGCGGAAGAGCGACTTGCCGTCCTTTGACAACAGCGCGCCGTCGACGACCTTAACCGCCTCGTTCCCTTCCTCGACCTCGATCGTTTTGAGCGGAGTAACCGCCAGCGCCGCGTCGCCCATAACTCGAACGCTCGCCGGGATTTTGATCGACGTAAAACCGCACTCGGCGAACGCCGACGGCCCGATTTCGACCAAACCGCTCGGCAGTTCGATTTCCGTCAGCGACTCGCAGTCGCAAAACGCCGAAGCGCCGATTTTTTGCACCGAAGTCGCTCCGGTAAACGATTTAAGCGAACGGCAGTAACAAAACGCGGAAACGCCGATCGTTTTTAGCGACTTCGGCCAATCGAAACGTTCCAGCGCGAAACACTCCGAAAACGCGTTGGCGCCGATCGTTTCCAACGCGCTATCTTCCGGAATAACAACGCGTTTGAGCGCTTCGCATCGATAAAACGCTCGGTCCCCGATAAAGCGCAAACTCTTCGGCAAGCGAATCGTCTCCACTTCCGCGAACCTCCAAAAGAATTCGTTTTCAATACGTTCGACGCCTTCCGGAATCGCGATTTCGCCGCTTCGCTTCCCTAAATACGCGTTAATCCTTTTACCGTCTTCGGTTAGCAAAAATCCTTCGGAAGTGAAACGCGGATTGCCGACGGGAGCGACGATTTCTAATTCCGGCGTCGTTCCGTCAAAAGCCGTCGCGTCGAAGTAGTTAATATATTTAACTTTCGAAAAATCGACTCGACGTAACAAACCGCAATCGGCAAACGCGCTCGCCTCAATAACGGCGACATTTTGTCCCAATGTAACCGTTTCGAGCGAAGAACACTCGACGAACGCGCACATCCCAACGCGAGCGAGCGAATCGGGCGCTTCAAACGATTTGAGCGCTCGACAACCCGTAAACGCAAAACTCTCAAGCGTCTTCAGCGACGACGGAATCTTGCCGTCCGCGCTTTTCACAAACTCAATCTTTTCGAGCTTTACGCAATTCCGAAACGCGCCGCTTCGAATCGTTTCAACGCTCGCCGGAATCCGAACCGAACGAAGTTCGCGCATTTCGGCGAACGCGTTGGCGTCGATCGTCGCGACCCGAAGTCCGCCGATCGTTTCCGGGATTTCGAGCGTCGTCGCGTTTTTGTCGTAAACTCCTGTAATCAAAGCGTTTTTCGTATGCGACGGCTTATATTTAAACGTCGCGGCGGACGCGGCGTTTTCCTTCGCCGAGTCGGGCGTTTCCTCGCGCGTTTCGGCATTGTCGGTCTCGCGCTCGTTCTCGTCGCCTTCTTCGACGCGAATCGTCAAATTCGGCGCGCAACGAACAAACGACTCATCGTTACAAATCGTCGTTTTCGACCGCAGAACGACTTCGGCGAGTCGCGGACAATCGATAAACGTTGAATTGTTGACTTCATATATATTTTTCGAGATCGTTACCGACGTTAAATTCGAAAGATTTCGAAACTTACCTTGCGGAATCGAAGGCAAACTGTCCGGGAAAACGATCTTGTCGGGATCGCCCAAATTTCGGTCTCCCGTCAAATGCACAACGCCCGCCGGAAATTTCAAAACGCTTCGTTTTTTGTTCGCGACGACGCCGTAAAAGACCGTCCCGTCGGGACTTATCAACATTCCGTCTTCGGAGCGGAAGTTTTTGTTTTCCGGCGCGATCTCAAACGTTTTCAAGGCGTCGCAATCGGCGAAAAGAAGCGTCGTCGGAAACGCCGACGAAGGCCCGAGTTGCGAAACGCTCGCCGGAATCCGGAGCGTTTCGAGCCGCGAACAGGCGCCAAACGCGTTCGCGCCGATAACGACAAGTCCTTCCGGTAAAACGATTTCCGTAAAGGCGTTGCGGTTTTGGAACGGGTCGAAAAACGCGCCGTCGCTAATCGTTGTAACGCCGTCCGGAACGCGGTAAACGCCGTTTTTGTAAACCGGAACGATAGCCGCCTTCGCGTCCATATACGACGGGGCAAGGGAACGAACTTCGCCGTTCGGAAGTTTTTCGACGGAACGAAGCGCTTGCAATCGCTCCTCCTTTAAAAGCCGTTTTTCGGCGTCGCGGTCGCGCTCGGCGACGGCGATTAGCTTGTAAAACGTTTTGCCGTCGGCGCTTAGCAACGCTCCGTTTTCGCTTTTGTAAACGGCGTTCTTCGGGTCGACTTCGAAACGTTCCAACGCGTCGCAACCGTCGAACGCTTCGACGTCGATTTGCTCGACGTTCGCCGGAATCGCGACGCCTTTCAACGCCAAGGAACGGTAAAACGCGTTTCTCTTAATTGCCTTTAACGTCGCCGGAAGTTCAACCGTTTCAAGGGTTGCGTTCCCGCGAAACGCGCCGTTTTCGATAATTTCGACGCCCTCGGGGACTTTACACGACGTCGCGTTCGGCCCCAACGGCAAGCGATAGAACGTCTTCCCGTCCTTCGACAGAAGCGCGCCGTCGACGATTTTCAGCGTC
>JAZNJF010000305.1:0-8229 GCA_045577885.1 Thermoguttaceae bacterium
TGGAGCGCGTTTACCGCTGGGCCGGTTGGAAGTCGGAGCCGACGATGACGCGGTTCTTGGCGACGCAACTGGCGAAGTCGTATTGGTACGACGTGTCGCGAGCGAAGCGCGAACTCGGTTTTACTCCGGCGATTTCGACCGCGGAGGGGATGCGCCGCTGGGCGGAAGAGTTGCGCGAAAAGAAGGCGTAACGCGACGCGGCGCCGACGTTAAATTGCGTCGCGTCGAAAGTTAGCGTTTAGTCGACGAGAAAACGCGAGCGCAAAACGCCGTCGAGTTTTTGGGGGGCGTTTTGTCGTCGCGTCGTTGCAAGGATTTTGACTAAAACGCCGCTGAGCTTTTGGTTGGCGTTTTGTCGTCGCGTTGTTGCAAGGATTTTGGCGAAAACGCCGTCGAGCTTTAAAGGCTCGGCGGCGTTTTTTTGTTGAGCGATTGATTTTTTTAACGTTTTGCGTTAAAATGAACGCGTCGAGCGACGCAAAGACGCTTTGCCGCGTCGCGTCGCGGGCTTTTTGGGAAAAAATCGGCGAAATTTTGCGATTTTTGCGTTAAATTTTCACGTCGAGCCCTCTTAAGAAGCAAATAAATTGGATAAAACGAACGAACGACGAGAAAACGACTAATTCCTCGCGTCGCGTTTGGGAACGCTCCTCCGCGTTGTAAAGCAATATAAAATAAAAGATAAGATAAAGGAAGCGACAATGCCGACAAACGAAACCAACCCGACCCCGAACCCGGCGAGCGATTTCGATTGAAAAGTCGACGAAGAAACCGGCGGCGTCAAAATAACCGGCGTTCGCAACAAAACCGCGAATTACTGCGTTGTTCCGGCGAAAATCAACGGTCGCCCCGTTGTTAAAATTGGCGACAGGGCGTTTGCCGAGCGCCGCGAGTTGCGACTGATTGCGTTCGGCGACGGGTTGCGGACTATCGGCAACGAGGCGTTTAGCGGGTGCGCGGCGTTGCGCTCGGTTTTGTTTCCTGACGGTTTGCAAACGTTGGCGATAGCGTGTTTAGCGATTGCGAGGCGTTGCGCTCGGTTTTGCTTCCGAACGGCTTGCAAACGATTGGCGACAGAGCGTTTGGCGGTTGCGTTTCGTTGAAATCTGTCGTGCTTCCGGACGGTTTGCAAACGCTTGGCGGCTGGATGTTTGGCGGTTGCGTTTCGTTGAAATCTGTCGTGCTTCCTGACGGCTTGCAAACGCTTGGCGTCGGGATGTTTTGCGATTGTAAAGCGTTGGAATCTGTCGCGCTCCCGGACGGCTTGCAAACGATTGGCTACGGGGCGTTTAGCGGTTGCGTTTCGTTGAAATCGGTTTCGCTTCCGGACGGTTTGCAAACGATTGGCTACGGGGCGTTTAGCGGTTGCAATGTGTTGACGAATCCTAATTTCCGCTCGAGCGACAGCGTTCTTTTTAGTAGCGACGGCAAAACGTTATGGCGTTATCAGTCCGCGAAAAGCGGCTCTTACGTCGTTCCGGACGGCGTCGAAACGATTGCCGAGCGCGCGTTTAGCGGTCGCGTTACGTTGGAATCTGTCGCGCTTCCGGACGGCTTGCAAACGATTGGCTACGAGGCGTTTAGCGATTGCGTTTCGTTAAAATCGGTTTCGCTTCCGACCAGCTTGCAAACGCTTGGCGAGCGCGCGTTTAGCGGTTGCGACGCGTTGGCGCAAATTTCCGTTTCGGCGGCGAATCCTAATTTCCGCTCGGTCGACGGCGTTCTTTTTAGCGGCGACGGCAAGACGCTTTATTTTTGTCCGCCCGATAAAAAGGGCGCTTACGTCGTTCCGGACGGCGTCAAAACGCTTGCCGGCGAAGCGTTTAGGGGTTGCGCTTCGTTGAAATCTGTCGCGCTCCCGGACGGCTTGCAAACGCTTGACGTCAGGGTTGTTAGCGGTTGTAAAGCGTTGGAAACGCTGGTTTTCAACTCCGATTGCGTTATACTCGATGGGAGGATGGAAGACTTTAATCTTGAGTGGATGTTCCCCGTTTTGAAAGAAATCGTCGTTCCGGCGGAGCGTCCGAAATACCGCTCGGTCGACGGCGTTCTTTACTCCGCCGACGGCAAGATTTTGTGGGTTTATCCGAACGGAAAGAGCGACGAGACTTACGTCGTTCCGGAAGGCGTCGAGTTAATTAGCAATTTGGCGTTTGTATACAACAAATTTTTGAAGTCTTTGACGCTTCCCGCGAGTTTTAAAGATGTAATCGGCGACGCCGACGCCGGAACGACGTTGCAGAGCGGTTCCGCGTTGACAGAGTTTTGCGTCGCGCCGGAAAACCCGAATTTTTTTGCGCGCGACGGCGTGTTGTTTAAGGGCCGACAACGCGACTGCGTTTTATGCGCTTATCCGGCCGGGAAAAAAGCAAGCTCGTACGCGATTCCGAGTTTTGTCGAGGTTATCAGTTGCGTATCTTTCCGTAATTGCGTTAATTTGCGTCTTGTAACGTTTCCGCGCGGCAAGGGGTGGGAAAAGCGGCGCGGGTTGCGCGGTTGCGACCCGTTCGAAGGGTGCGATCGGCGCTTAAAGTTTAGTAACGTCGACACATATGGCGGAGCTCTATATGCGCGCCGTTTTGCGGAGAATTGCGGACCTGCCGTCAAGGACGTGATCGCGCCGTCGTCGAAGAAAAACGCCCGGGCGACATCTGGTCGCAAAAGCGCGCCGCCGCGTCTTGTTTGGGAATTTGACCGCGACGGAAACGCAGTTTTGACGGCGTTTAACGATGAGAAAGCGACGTCGTTCGAGGTTCCGGAGCGGCGCGAAGGGCGGCGAGTCGTTCGCATCGGCAAGCGCGCTTTCGCGGGGCTTCGTCGTTTGAAGCGCGCGACGTTCCCGCCAACGTTGCGCGTCGTCGACGACGAAGCGTTCGACGGTTGCAAGTCGTTGCGCAGTCTTTCGTTTGGCGGCAACGAGTTGCGAATCGGGAACGGCGCGTTTTCGGGCTGTTTGGCGTTATCGAGCGCGTCGCTTCCGGCGAGTTTGCGCGAAATCGGTTTTGAGGCGTTTTGGCGTTGCGAGTCGTTGCGCCGCGTTTCGTTCGACGGGGTCCCGCGCTCGATCGGCGATTTTGCATTCGACGAAAGCGCTTCCGACTTAACGATTTACGCGCCGATCGGTTCCGCTGCTGAGAGGTTCGCGCGTCGAAACGGAATCCGCTTCGCGCCGCGCGACGCGAAAACGAACGCAAGCGACTCCAAGTAACGCGAGAGTCGCGTTGGCTTGGGGCGGTCGCGGAAAAGAAACGTTGCGAATGTAAAAAAACGCCGTCGAGCTTTTTAAGGGTTCGGCGGCGTTTTTTTGTCGACGCTTTGTCGCGGGGAAGCGGGACGCGCGTCGACGGTCGGTAACGCGTTAAAAGGTTGGCGCGTTAAAACGTTGGAAACGCGGCGTTTAGGCGCGGAGAGACGCTTTCAGTTCGCGGAGTTTCGGGAGCGCTTCCGACGTCAGTTTTTCGCCGTCGCGCAGCGCGGAGCGGTACGCCTTGTCGAGTTCGTCGGCGGCGAGGCAGTCGGCGAGCGCGGCGGTCGAGTCGCGCTTTTCGAGGTAAGCGCAGGCCCGTTCGAAGAGGCATTCGGTCAGCGCGGCGAAGTTGTCCGTCGCCCAACGGTCGACGAGGAAACGTCGTTCCGCGCCGTCGCAAGAATGACCGCAACCGCCGCAACCGCAACCGTTTTCGTCGTGTTTATGTTCGCCGCGACAACCGCCGCCGCAGGAGTGCGACTCGGCGTCGTGGTCGCGTCCGCAACCGCAGGAGTGCGACGCGTCGTCGTGATGATGGCCGCCGCAACAACCGCCGCCGCAGGAATGCGACTCTTCGCCGCGGAGCGTTCCGATAAGATCGTCGGCGACGCGGGTTTGCAGCTCGATCGCGCGGGTCAGGTCGGCGATCAGATTCTTCGTGGCGCCGTCGGCTTTGCGGATCAGCGCGCGGCGTTGGGCGGCGATGGCGAGCCCTTCCAAGAGCGGCGTTTCGTCGGAGTTCGCGAAGTCTTCGAACGTGTCGAGAACGTCGTCGTAAATCTTGGCGGCTTCGTCGGTTCGGTCGTCGTTGTAAAGAAGTTCGGCGCGTTGCATCGTCGCGTCGAAGAGGTCGACGCAGGCGTCCGGTTCGCCGCAAGCGATAACGGACTCGTAACAACCGCAGGCTTCGGCCAACATCGCGAGCGTTTCGTCGAGGTCGGCGGCGCTTCGCGTCGGAGCGTTCGCGACGTAAAGAGTCAGCGCGTCGGCCAAATCGCGTTTGTACTCCGTTTGACCGCCGGCGACGAGTTGACGATAAACGTCGATGGCGCGGCGAGTTAACGCGTTCGCTTCGTCGACTTCCGGGCCCTCGGCGTCCTCTTCGGCGAGCGAAGCGCGGAGGAAGTCGGCCTTCGTAACGAGCGCTTTGGCGAGGTAGAAGAGCGCTTCGGCGTTCGCGGTCGGCTCCGCGTCGGCGAGCGTTTGGAACTCTTCCGCCGCTTCGTCGAGGAGGTCGAACGCGTCGGCGCGACGTCCGACTTCGAAGAAAATCGCCGCCCGATTCAGCTTGACGCCGACTAAGTCGAGGCGCGCTTCGCGGTCGCCGAATTCGACGAGACGAGCGTTCGCTTCCGCCGCCTTAACGTATTGTTCTTCCGCGTCTTCGAGTTCGCCTTCGTCGTTGAGAAGAATCGCGTAATTCAGCCGCGCCGCCGCGAGCGTTTTGAGCGTTTCGACCGACTCGCCGTTCGCGTCGAGCCGATTTTCGAGCCGTTCGAACGCCGCCGCGTAATCGTCCGACGCGCCGTCGACTTCGCCTTCCTCTTGGCGGCGGACGGCGCGGGTCAGGAACGCTTGAATCAGCTCCGATTCGAGTTCGTCGGCGTTTTCCGGCGCTTCGTCGAGCGCGGCGACCAGCTCTTCGATGCGGGCGTCGGTTTGCGCGACGAATTCGTCGTATTCGCGGAGTTGGTCGGCGCTTAGGTTGAAGTTGAAATCGGCGTCGGCGTCCGCGTCGTCCGAATCGTCGCCGTCGTCGTCTTTGTTGCCGCCGCGACAGCCGCAACCGCAGGCCGTCATGAGGGCGGCGCAGGTCGCGGAAACGTTCCAGAAAGTCGGCGACGTAAGCGCGTCGCGAAGGAGTTCAACAAGGGAAGTCGTCATTATTATTAATACGTCCGTTGAGCAAAGGGGAAAACGGCGGCGAAACGGGGCGAGCCGCGCCGTCGTCCGGCCCGCTTTCTTTAATTTACCCGAACCGCGCGACGGCGCAAGGGGCGGGGGCGGTTTTCGACCCGAAAAAGTCGCCGCGTCCGGTTGCGTTAACGTCGGCAAGGGGCGACGGGAGCGGTTTTCGACGTTTTTTTCATCGGCGCGGAACTTTCGGGAATTTTTGGAAGGAAAGCGCGTCTAAATTTTGCGCGACGTTAACAAAAACGCGTTTCCTTGGGCGATTATCGCGAAGAAACCGGCGTCGGCGTTCCGAAAAAGTTCAAGTTGGCTCCGCGGTCGACCGATATTAAAGTAACTGTCGACGCGATAATCGTTAAAATCGGAACGTTGCGCGGGAAAAACGAATTTTTTCGCGTTTTTGCGCTCCGTTTCCTTGACGCGAAACGTCGGCGCCGATTATAATAATTTTTTGCGCGGGCGAGGTTTCGTCGCCTGCCTTGAAATTGCGTACTTTTCTTTCGAAGGTAAAAATAACGCGGAAGTCGGTCGGACGGAGTCCGGCGGCGGTCGCGGCGTTTTTTATTTATTTTTTCGACTCAGTCGGAGCGTTTTAAGGGAGCTACTATGACCAACAACGTTAAAACCGGGAAGAAGGGCTTCACCCTCGTCGAACTTCTCGTCGTCATCGCCATCATCGGCATCCTCATCGGCTTGCTCTTGCCGGCCGTCCAAGCGGCTCGCGAAGCGGCGCGTCGTATGCAATGCACGAACAACCTCAAACAATGGGGCTTGGCCGTCCACAACTACAGCGACATTAACAAAAAACTTCCGATCGGCGCGACGATGGGCGACTCCGCCAGCCGCGTCGGCATCGGCCTCCGTTGCACGTGGTATCCGCGTATGTACGCGTTCATCGAACAAGCGGCCCTCGCGCAACAATACGACTTCGGCAAACACTTCTATCAATATCCGAACAACCAAGAAGGCGCCAACGCCAACCGCGACCCGAAAGCCTGCCAAAGCGCGAAACCGGATATGTTCTACTGCCCGAGCGACAAACCGGGCAACGAAATCGCTCCGGCGCAAACCTACGGTCGCGCCCGCGCCAACTACGTCGGTTGCTACGGGTACCGCGGTTACTATCACGGCGACGAAGTTCCGTCGCAACACCAACACCTTTACACCGAGTTCAAGGGCGCGATGTTCTACCTCTCGAAGTGCATCGGTCTTGAAAGCGTTACCGACGGTTTGTCGAACACGCTGATGATCTCCGAACTCCTCCTCACGGACAACACGGAAGACAAAGACAAGCGCGGCGACGTCTACAACGACGAGCGTATGGGCTCCGGTTTCTCGACGATTCTCACGCCGAACTCCACCAGCCCGGACGCGATGTACACCGGCTCCTGCATCAACGAAGAACGCCGTCCGTGCCAAGAATTCGAATCTTGCGAATACTACGCGGCTCGCTCGAACCACTCCGGCGGCGTCAACGCGGCGATGGGCGACGGTTCCGTCCGCTTCTTCTCCGACACGATTTCGGAAAATACTTGGCGTTACCTCTCGACCACCAAGGGCGGCGAAACCGACCTCGACTGATCGGCGCTTAATCGGTTGAAACGCTTTGTTTAGCGAACGCGGCGTCGGGAAGAAACGGCGCCGCGCGACGATTCGAACGACGGCGAACCGAGCGAGGCGAGCCGTCGGTTTTCATTAAGTAAGGAAGAACGAAGAATGAAAAATATCCGTTTGACGGCGGTCGCGCTCCTCTGCGCTTGCGTCGCGTTTGCTTTCGTCGGTTGCGGTCAAAAGGGCCCGAAAAAAGTCAAGATTAGCGGCGTCGTTACGGTCGACGGCGAAACGATCGACAAGGGCGGCATTCGCTTCAAACCGGCGGACGGCGAAGGCCCGACCGACGGCGCGATCATTACCGACGGCAAGTTCGAAGCCGAAGTTACGACCGGCGAAAAAATCTTGGTCGTCGACGGCTCGAAAGTCGTCGGGCAATTCGAACCGGACCCGACCCTGAATCCGGGCGTTATGGCCGACAAACTCGAAATGTACCCGGGAATGCCGTTCAAACAAGAAAAGAGAATCACGGTCGAAAAGAAGGGCCAAACCTTCGAAATCGATTACGTTACCGCCGAAGCGGAATGAGCGTTTGACGCTTGAATTTCGTTGAGCGAAAGAAAATCGACGCGGTTTTTCGGAGCCGCGTCGATTTTTTTTGCGTCGGGGCGGACGCGGAGCCGGCGGCGCGTCGCGTTTTTTCAAACGAATCGACCGGGAAAAATAGGCCGATTCTCCGAAATTTTGCGGTTTTGCGGGAAATTTTCGCGCTTTTCGCCCGAAACGGTTTTTTTACCCCGACTTGAAAAATAAAATCGCCGATGTATGATAACGGTAAGGAGCCGTCGCGAGTCGGCGCCGATTTTCAACGAACGATTAACCCTCGAAAGTGTTGACGATGATTCGAGTTTTTAATACGCTGACGCGAACGAAAGAAGAATTCCAACCGACGACGCCGGGCAAAGTCGGAATGTACCTCTGCGGCCCGACCGTTTACAAGCCGAGCCACATCGGGCATATGGTCGGCCCGGTCATTTTCGACGCGATCAAACGCTACTTGACGTACTCCGGTTTCGAGACGACTTGGGTCGTCAACATCACCGACGTCGACGACAAACTGATCGCCGAGTCGCAAAAGCGCGGGATTCCGATGAGCGCCGTCGCCGACGAAATGACCGCCGACTACAAAGCGAACCTCGCCGCGATGGGCGTCGACACGATCGACGTCTTCCCGAAGGCGACCGACTACATCGGCGAAATTATCGACTTCACCGCCGACCTGATCGCCAAGGGTTTCGCGTACGAGTCGGGCGGCGACGTCTACTTCGAGGTCGAAAAATTCGCGGAATACGGGAAGTTGACGAACCGCACCCTCGCGCAAATGACCGGCGACGGCGGCGGAACCGCGTCGCTGAAACGTTCGCCGTTCGACTTCGCGCTTTGGAAGTCGGCGAAACCGGACGAACCGTCTTGGGACTCGCCTTGGGGGAAGGGCCGTCCGGGCTGGCAAGTCGGATCGT
>JAZNJF010000306.1:0-59434 GCA_045577885.1 Thermoguttaceae bacterium
CGCCGCGACCGACTCGTTCTCCGACGCAAGTCGCGTTTTTTCGGACGTTGCCGCCGCGCCGTTCTTTTCGGAATCGGCGCCGTCGCTTTCCGCGACGTAATCCGCGAACGTCGTTTTCGATTCCAATTCCGGAACCGACGGGAACGACGACGCGTCGTCGCCAACCGCAACTCCTTGCGATTCCGTCGTTTCCAAAGAAGCCGACTCCGCCGCGACGTAATCAGCGAACGTCGTTTTCGGTTCCAATTCCGGAGCCGCCCGGAACGTCGACGCGTCCGCCGTCGTCGCGTCGATTCCTAAAAGTTCGCGCGCGCCGTCTTCGCCGTATTCTTCGGTCAAAAAGTCCCGAAAACTCGGAGCTTGCGCTAATTTTTCGCGCATTTTTTCATCCGCCGTCGCGGCGTTCTCCTCCGCCCAAAAGTCGAACGGCAAACGCTTCGCAAAAAACGCGCGCCCTCGTTCGAGCCAATCGCTCGACGCGGTTCGAAAATGCGGCGAATAATACGCCCCGAACGCGGAAGCGCAAACGCCGAGCGTCGCCAATCCAGTTTTCAACCCCTTGCCGCGATTCGACTTAGTACGATCGTCCTTTTTCTCGACGGCGTTTTCCGAACCGGATTTTCGCTTATTTTTGGACATCGCGCGCTTCCCTATTCTCACTCTTCGACCGTTTGAGACTCGTCGGCGGCCTCTTGCGGCGCGCTTTCGCTTTCGCCGTCGGCGTCGCGATATCCCAATTCGGCGGCTTTCTTAAGGTCGACCGTCGCGTGTTCGGTATCGCCGGTATGATCGTAAATTTCGCCGCGACGGTGATACGCTTCGGCGTTTTCCGGCGCAAGTTCGACGCACTTGGTAAACGCCTCGATTCCGGCGTTCCAGTCGCCTTGATATTGCGCCGCGACGCCGCGGATAAAATAAGCGTCCGCGTACTTTGCGTCGAGTTCCAACACCTTGTCGCAGTCCGCGATCGCCTTCGCGAAATTCTCGTTCGCCTTCTCGGCTTCCGCGGTTCCGGTTTTCACGTCGCCGTTCGTCGCGGCGGCTTCCGCCAAGCGGTACCGTTCTTCGGCGATCGCCAACGACGCGGCGGCGCGTCCGAAATAAGCGTCGACGGCGTTCGGATCGGCGGCGATCGCTTCGCTAAAGGCGTCGTAAGCGCGCGTCCATTCTCCGGCGTCCAACGCGGCGGCCCCGGCGTCGCTCGGTCCCCCGGCCGCCGCTTGCGAAGCGTCGCCGTTCCCCGGATTATCGCCGTTCGTTCCTTTATTGCAACCGCCGCAACACGCGACCGTCAACGCCGCCGTCGTTCCGACCGTCCAAAAAAATCGTTTCATCTTTCTCGACCGTCCTATTTTAACGCGTTATTTCTTTTGCCAAGCCGACATTCAACGCGATATTTTATCTATTTTAACGCTCGCGGCGTTGAGGAAAGCGCAAAGTCGGCAAAACCTCGCGCATTTTAACGATTATTTGGCGGCGTGTAAACGGCAAACCGCGCCAATTTTCGCGATTGTCGGAAGAAAAGGGAAGAAATTTTGAAAAAAAGCAAGAAAATTGAACGCGCGCCCCCGACGCTTCGCTTGGTCGCCGGCCCGACCGCAAGAAAAAAACGCCCGACCGTCGCGCTAACGACGTTCGAGCGTTTCCCAATTCACGCGCCTTCGCTATTTTACGTCGACGCCGGTTAAAGCGCGACGTTACGCTTTCCCCATTTTCTTCAAATTCTCAAACGCTTCGGCGCAAGCTTCCAGCGCGTCGCTTCCGTCGCGGAAGTCTTCCTGCTCGACGATATACCATTCGACGCCCGCCTTCGTTTCGCAAAGCTCGAACATTTTCGCCCAATCGACCGAGTCTTCCGGCGACGCGACGACGGCGCCCTTCGTTCCCGGCTTCCCATGCGCTTTGACGTGCAGAAGTTGGCCGCGACCGGGCTGTTTTTCGATTTCCGCGTAAGGGTCGCCGCCGCCCGAGAGGCAGTTGCCGACGTCCATTTGCGCGATCACGTCTTTACGGGTGCGGTTGAAGAAGACTTCCCAAGCGGTCTTACCGTTAATATCGGCGAAGTCGTTAAAATGCGCATGAAAACCGATTTGCATCCCGACTTTTGCCGCCTTCGCCGCGATTTCGTTGAAGAGGTAGGCGGTCATTTGGTTCCCGGCGTCGGTTTTGCAGGACTCCGACAGCCCGCCCGCGACGATAAGGCGAGAGTTGCCCAACGTCTTTTCAAATTCGACCGTCGCTTCGAACGCGCCGTCGAGAAGTTGCGGAACGCCGAGGTGCGTGCTGATCGCCTTCAGGCCCGCGTCGTCGAGCGCTTTGCGAACTTCCTTCGCGCTTTTGCCGTAATAACCGGCAAACTCGACGCCTTCGTACCCCATTTCGGCGATTTTTTTCATCGTTCCGGCAAAATCTTTCGCCGCGTATTCCCGGAGCGAGTAAACCTGCAAGGCCAGCGGAATCTTTTTAACCGGCGCGGCGTCGGCCCCCCAAGCGGTCAAAGTCGTCGCGGAAGTAAAAGCGCCCGACGCGAAGCAAGCGGTCGCGCCGAGTCCGGCTTGAAGAAAACGTCGTCGATTCATTAGTCGCTCCTTGCGCCGCGACGGAGTCCGTCGGCTTGCGTCGAAAACGTTTTCGAACGCTCGCCGGAACCTCGCCGCGCTCAAAATAAACGGAAAAACATTCCTAAAACGCTAAATAGCGGTTCAACGGAACGCCGCGCCGACTTTTTTCGCCGTTTGCGCCGCTCCGTCTTTTTTCTCTAATTCGGCCAAGTCGCCTATTTTTCCTCGTCGCCGTCGCTTTCGTAATCTTCGTAATCCCCGTAATCGGCGTAATAATCGTCGTCGGGGGCGTCGACGACTTCCGGCTCGACGGGGGGCGTCGCCGCCAACGCGTCGACGGCGGCGTCGAGCGCGGCGTCGAAGGCGTCGACCGGGAAATCGCTTTCGTCGGCGGGCGTTTGCGTTTGTTCGGCGGCTTCCGACGCGGCCTCTTTCGCTTCCGTCGTTTCTTTCGCTTCGGCGGACGCGGCGGCGGGCGACGCGGCGCTTTCCGCTTTCTTTTCGTCCGTTTTTCCTTCGAAGAGGTCCGGCGACGAAAGTTTCAGGAGAAGAAGCAGGAGGCGCTTCATCGCGATCGGCATCCCGACGGCGAGTCGCGTTTTGCTTCGTTTCGCGGCGGCGGCCCACTTGACTTGCGTTTCGTCGAGGAGCAAAACGGCCGGAATGTCGCGAGTCGTCGGCGAATCGAGGAGGCGATTAAACCCTTCGACGGCGTGCTTTCCGATCGTTTGCGCGTTGAACAGAACGGCGCCGACGCCGCTGTCCGGGTCGTCGAGCCGCTCGATCGCCCGGTCGACGTTCGAGATGACGAGCGCGCGGAATCCGGCGTTCTTAAACGATTGACGGAACGTGTTTTGCAATTCGGCGTTCGCTTCGACGATCAAGACGGTCGGCAAGTTGACGCGCTCTTTTTTCGCCGACGCGGCCAAGCTCGTTTGGACGTTGACTTCCTCGTCGATCTCGCCGCTTTCGAGCTTTTTGACGGCGATTTCCAAGTCGGCCAACATCGCGCCCGGCGATTGATACCGCTCTTCCGGGTCGAGCTTCATCGCCTTTTCGACGATAAACGCCAAAACGCGCGGAACGAACGGAGCGACCTCGCGAATTGGACGGACGTTGCGGAATCGCGCCGAGTCGAGCCGCTTCGCCCGTTCCTTAATTTCGCCGAGCGGAGCGACGCCGGTCAGGAGCTGATAAAAAATCGCGCCCAAGAAGTAAACGTCGCTTCGTTTGTCGTCGCGGCGGACGCGGGTCGTTCGCTCCAACGCGGCGTACTCGATCGCCCGCTGGTTTTTCCAGTTCGAGTTGTTGTCGTCGGCCAAGAGCCCGAAGTCGAGCAAAACCGCCTTCCCGGAACTCGACAGCATAATGTTCGACAACTTCATATCGCGGTGTTGGTACCCGCGTTTGAAGGCGTAATCGAGCGCCGAGCAAACGTCGGTAACGATGCGGGTCGCGCGCTTCGGCTCGACGATTCCGTTCTTTTGCGCCTTCACCTCTTCGCGGAGCGTTCGCCCCTCGATGAAGTCCATCACCATGTAGTGATCGTACTTCGTCGACTTCGACTCGTAAACCGCCGCGACGTTCGGGTGCCGCAGCTCGACGCCGAGTTCGGCTTCCCGCGTAAATTCGTCGATCGCCGTCTTGTCCTCGCGGAACCGAGCCCGCAAGACCTTCACCGCGACGACTTTCCCGGTCGTCTTGTGAACGCAACGGAAAACTCGGGCGAACGAGCCGGAACCGATCATGTACTGAATGCGGTAGTCGCCGTAATAAAAGCCGGTCGTTTCGCCGCTCGACAACCGCTCGACTTGGTATTTCGTCAAATAACCGAGCCGTTGCGCCGACTGCAAAAATTGTTCGGCGGTAAAATTCTGCGACCCAAACGAATTTTCAACGTCGCGAATCTTACCCATATCCAAGAGGTCGAGGGATAAAAGTCGTTGCGTCAGATCGTCGACGGAGAGTTCGGACATTGCGGTTTCCTAAAATTGTCGTTCATCTTCTTGGTTGCGAAACAAACGCTCGACGCGCCGAAACGTCGAGACGAAAGCGGCGCGTTCTTTCCGGCAAAAGCGCCGCTAAATTCGCGTCGGCCTTCTTCGTTTTTCCGATTATACACTAAATCAACTCAAAAGTCATTCAAAATTTTCGGCGAAACAAGCTAAAACAAAAAAATTCGCTCTTTTTTTGTAAAAATTTGCCGAAAATCGGGCCCAAAGCGCCGCGTTTTTTAAAAATTTGAGGGAAAGACGAAAAAAAAGCGGCGTCGGCGTTGAACGAAAAAAATTTTCCTTATATAATAGGGGAGGTTTTAGAACTTTTTTGAACGCGTTCGCGGTTCGTCGCCGCGTCGACGTTTAGCCTATCGACGGTCGAGGAGAATCGGAAGGAATGAAACGCTCGATTTCGCTTTGGACGGCCTGCGCCTTCGTCGGGGTCGCCGCTCTCGGTTGCCAAGAAAAACCGGAAATCGCCTTCGAGGAATACGGCGAAACGACGGCGACGCTTCCCTTTGTCGAAAATCTCCCCGACGACTTTCCGCTCCCGGAAGAAGCCGACCCGCCGACCTGTTTAATGCGCGAACAAGCGATCAACGGCGCGAAATTCGACCGCGAAATGATCAAAAAAGCGGCGGAAGAAAAGGCCGGCCCGACCGACTCGCAAGCGAAATAGCGCAATTTACGCAAAGTTTAAGGAGGCGCGTTCAATGAAAAAATCCCCCGTTTTCGCTATTTTAACCGCTTTATCGGCGACCGCTCCGCTCGGTTGCGGCGACTCCGGCTCGAATCTCGTTCGACTTGACGACGCTCCGCTTGTTGAAATCGCCGAAAAGTCGCCCGAAACGACGCCGACGCAAGCCGAGTCGCCGACTTCGCCCGCCGAAACGCCGCTCGTTAACGCCGACGAAAAAACGCCCGAAGTCGCAACGCCGGCTCCCGCGCCCCTTCCGCAATTCGACGCGCTTATCGCTTCCGGCGCCAAAATCGACAAGTCCGGAAAATCGCTCGACTTAACCGCCGTCGAAAGTTTTAGCGGCTTCGACGTCGACGCCGACGCCGAACGTTGGAGCGCGGTGAAAGTCGTTCGCGGCAAGGGCGAACTCCCTCCCGAAGCCTTGCGCGCTTTCGCCAAACTCCCCAATTTAACGGAATTTCTTTGGTCGGACGCCGTTCTTGCCGTCGCGCCGGACGCGGACGCCGCCTTCGCCGAATTCGCCAAATCCCCCAACTTGAAAAAACTTCGCTTGACCGGTTTGCGAACGACCGCCGAAAAATTCCCGGTCGCCGCGCTTACCGCTCTTGCGCAAACGTCCCAGCTTGTCGATCTTGACGTCAGCGGCGCCCCCCTAACCGCCGCCGACTTGGCCGCCGTCGATTGGAAAACCGGGTTCGCGAAATTAACGAAACTGAACCTTTATCAAACGCAAGCGGGCGACGCCGGGGTCGACGCGCTCCTTCCGCTGACCGACCGCTTGACGTCGCTGAATCTCGACGACGCGCAAATCGGGCCGGAATCGGCGGCAAAAATTGCGCAATTTACCGAACTTACCTTCCTTCACGTCGGACGTTCGACGCTCGACGACGCGAGTATCGCCGAGTTCGCAAAATTGGGTAAACTAGCGAAAATACACGTTACCCGTTCGAAGGCGACCGAAGCCGGGGCCGACGCCCTCCGCGCCGCGCTTCCGAACTGCGAAGTCGTTTCGCAACCGGAAAATTAACGCCGCGCCCCGCCTCCGACGAACGTCGCGGCCCGCTTGAACGCTCGACGCGACCGTCAAAGCAAGCGACGTCGCCCGTTTCGTTCGCTTTTTTTCGACGTTCGAACGATTTTTTAAGTCGTCGAAAACGCGCCGTTCGCGCCGTCTGGACGACCGATTTTTCGCGATTTTGTCATTATTAATTAATACGCGTTTTTGAAACGACTTTTCCCTCGTTCAAAAACGTCGATTTTTCGCCGCCGAGCGTTCGAGCGGCCCCCTCCCTTCGATTTAAGGAGCCGATAAATGAAACGATTTTGGATTTTCTGCGCTTCGCTCGTTTTTTGCGTCGCGGCGACGACCGTTTCCGCGCAAGACGACGGGTTCGTCTCGATTTTCAACGGCAAGGACCTGACCGGCTGGTCCGGCGACCCGCGTCTTTGGACGGTCGAAGACGGCGCCATCGTCGGAACGACGGACGCCGACGCGAAAAAAATTACCCAAAATACCTCGCTTTTCTATACTGAAGATCAAAATATCGGCGACTTCGCGATCAAGTTCGATTACAAGATCACCAAGGGCGGCAACTCCGGCCTTTACTACCGCGGTTGGTTCCTCGACGGCCCGGAAAACTGGCGAATGGGCGGCTATCAAGGCGACTTCGACGGCGACAAGAACTACGCCGGCATCATGTACGGCGAAGCGCTCCGCGGCATTTTGGCGAACCTCGGAACGGTGAGCCGCGTCGACAAAGACGGTAAAATCCGCGAAGTCGCCCGCTTCGCGACGCCGGAAGAAATCCGCGCCAACGTTAAGCTCGAAGACTGGAACAGCTACGAAATCGTCGCGCAAGGCTACGTTTTCGTTCACAAAATCAACGGCAAAGTTACGAGCGTTTTCGTCGACGAAGACTCCGACAAAGTTCGTCGTCCGAGCGGCGTTCTCGGTTGGCAGCTCCACGTCGGCCCGCCGATGCGCGTCGAAGTCAAAAATATTTACCTGAAGAAGCTGTAATCGCCGCCTAATCCGCCCCGATTCCCCATTTTCTTCATTTTGAAACGCCGCTTTCCGCGCTTTTGAACGGAACGGCGGCGTTTTTCGTTGAAAACGTCGTTTAACGCGCGGCGTTTTCAAATTTCCTCCCCCAAATCTTATTTTACGGCGCTAAAACCGTTAAAACAAACGTTATGAAACCGCTGCGATTGGGAACCCGACCGAGCGCGCTCGCGCTTTGGCAAGCGAATTGGACCCGCGACGCTTTGGAAGCAAACGGCGTCCCCGTTGAAATCGTCAAAATTCACACAAAGGGCGACGTCGACCGCGACGCCGCGATCGTCAACCTCGGCGCGCAAGGCGTTTTCACGAAGGAAATTCAGCGCGCGCTTCTCCTCGGCGAGATCGATTTGGCGGTTCACTCCCTCAAAGACCTCCCGGTCGAGCGAATCGACGGACTCCGTTTGACGGCGGTTCCGGTTCGCGCCGATTTCCGCGACGCGTTCGTTTCGAACCGGTTCGCGACGCTCGACGAACTCCCCCCCGGCGCCGTCGTCGCGACGAGCAGCATGCGGCGGCAAAGCCAACTTTTGCGGCGTTCGAACGGCGCTTGGGACGTCCGCCCGGTTCGCGGCAACGTCGAAACGCGCCTGAAAAAACTCGACGCCGGCGAGTTCGACGCGATGATTTTAGCGTCGGCGGGGCTGAATCGACTCGGTTTCGGCTCGCGAATTCGTCATTTTTTAGAGCGTCCGGACTTCCTCCCGGCGGTCGGTCAAGGCGCGCTCGGACTTGAAACCCGCGCCGACGACGCCGAAACGATCGCTCGCGTCGCGACGCTGGCCGACGAAGCGACCTTTTTGAGCGTTTTGGCCGAACGTTCGCTCCTCGCGACGTTGCAGGGCGGCTGTCTCGTCCCGATCGGCGCGCTCGGCGCCCTTTCCGACTCGACGCAAACCGCGCAATCCCCGCAAAGCGTCGAGACGCCCGAAACCGCCCAAACTAACGCCGACGCCCGCCAAACGCTCCGCCTCGACGCGCAAATTTTATCGTTCGACGGCAAAACGGCGTTCCAAACGGTCGCGACGCAAACCTTCGACGCCGCGCTTCCCGACGCCCAAAAACAAGAAATCGCCGAAAAGCTCGGCCGCGACGCCGCGCAAACGCTCCTCGACCAAGGCGCGAGCGACTTAGTCGCCGAAATTCGCCGAATCCGCGACGAGCGCGCCGGATTAAACAGCCCGCAAAATTAACGCCGACGCCGCAAATCGCCCGTCTTGCCGCGCTCGGCGACGTTGCCTCGACGTCGCCGAACGCCCAGTTTTTCCAATCTCCCTATTTTCACCCCCTATCCTAAACCGCGCCGACCTTGTTAACGGGCCAAAACTTTCCCGCTTTTCTCGCAAAGCGCCGTTCCGACGCGTCGCGGCCCTTCCCAAATTCGCTCGACGCGTTAAAATAAACGTTAAAATACGCAAGACGCGGAACCTTCGATTCAACCTCAACCCCGGTCGCGACCGGACGCAAAGGAAAAAGGACAGACGAATGCTTTCGATGACGCCTTCGGAAAAAAAAGCGATTGACACGATGCGAGCGATGGCGGCGGACGCCGTTCAAGCGGCGAAAAGCGGGCACCCGGGCACCCCGATGGCGCTCTCGCCGGTCGCTTACCTCCTTTACAACGAACGAATGAAGTTCGACCCGGCCCGCCCGAATTGGCCGGGCCGCGACCGTTTCGTCCTCTCGATCGGGCACGCGTCGACGCTGATTTACACGACGCTCCATTTCGCCGGGGTAAAAGCCCTCGACGCCGCCGGAAATCCGACCTCCGAACCGGCCGTTTCGCTCGACGACCTGAAAAGTTTCCGTCAACTCGGCTCGCGTTGCGCCGGGCACCCGGAATACGGGCGCGTCGCCGGAGTCGAAACGACGACCGGCCCGCTCGGCGCCGGGGTCGCGACGAGCGTCGGGATGGCCGCCGCCGACCGTTGGCTCGCCGACCGTTATAATAAACCCGGTTTCGAACTCTTTTCGTCGGACGTTTACGCGCTTTGCGGCGACGGCTGTATGATGGAAGGGCTCGCGTCGGAAGCCGCGTCCCTCGCCGGACATCTTAAGCTGGGCAATCTTTGCTGGATTTACGACCAAAACCGCATCACGATCGAGGGCGACACGGAACTTGCGTTCACCGAATCGGTCGCCGACCGCTTCGCCGCTTACGGTTGGAACGTTCTGAACGTCGACGACGTTAACGATCTCCCGGCGCTCCGCGAAGCGTTCGACGCGTTCAAAGCGACCGCCGACCGTCCGACGTTGATTATCGCCAAGAGCCGCATCGCGTTCGGCGCCCCCACTAAAGAGGGGAAAGAATCCGCGCACGGGGCCCCGCTCGGCGACGACGAAGTCGCGGGCGCGAAGAAATTTTACGGAATGGATCCGGAAGTCAAGTTCGCCGCCGACGCCGACGTTTACGAGACGTTCGCGTCGAACCTCGGCCAACGCGGCCCGAAAGCGTCCGCCGCTTGGGACGCGCTTTTCGCCGAATACCGCAAGGCTTATCCGGAACTCGCCGCCGAACTCGACGCGATCTTCGCCGGAACGCTCCCGACCGATTGGGACGCCGCGCTCCAATCGTTCCCGGCGGACGCGAAGGGCCTCGCGAGCCGCGCTTCGAGCGGAAAAGTTTTGAACGACGTCGCGGCGGGCGTTCCTTGGCTCGTCGGCGGCTCGGCCGACTTGGCGCCGTCGAACTGCACTTGGTTGAAAGCGGAAGACGCGGGCGAATTCGGGCCGAACTCGGTCGGGCGCAACTTCCGTTTCGGCGTCCGCGAAAACGCGATGGGCGCGATCGCCAACGGGCTGACGCTCTCCGGGCTCCGCTCCTACTGCGCGACGTTCTTCGTCTTCTCGGACTATATGCGCCCGGCGATTCGCTTGGCCGCGCTCCAAGAAATCCCAACGCTCTTCATTTTTACGCACGACTCGATCTGCGTCGGCGAAGACGGCCCGACGCACCAACCGATCGAACACCTCGCGTCCTTGCGAGCGATTCCGAACTTGAACGTTTTCCGTCCGGCGGACGCGAACGAAGTCGTCGAATCGTACCGCGTCGCGCTTAATTCGACGAAAACGCCGTCCGTTTTGGCGTTGACGCGTCAAAATCTCCCGACCCTCGACCGCGAAAAATACGCGTCGGCGGCGGGCGTCGCTCGCGGCGCTTACGTTCTCGCCGACTGCGACGGAACGCCGGACGCGATTTTGATCGCGAGCGGAAGCGAAGTCGCCCTTTGCTTGGAAGCGCGCGAAGCGTTGGCGGCGGAGGGGCTGAAAGTTCGCGTCGTTTCGGCGCCTTGCCTCGACTTGTTCGCGCGACAATCGCAAGAGTACCGCGAATCGGTGTTGCCCAAGGCGGTCAAAGCGCGCGTCGGCGTCGAACTCGGCGTCGAGCAAGGCTGGGGCCGTTTGATCGGCGATTGCGGGCGTTTCCTCGGAATGAACGGTTTCGGCGACTCCGCCCCGGCGGGCGTTTTGCTGAAACACTTCGGCTTCGTTCCGGAACGCGTCGTCGAACTTGTCAAAGAGTCGATCGCCGACGCTCAAAACTAATTTCGCCGTTCGATTCGGCGCGCTTAAACCGATTTTAGCGCGCTAAAACTTAAAAACGTCGACGTCCTTCGCAACGTCGGCGTTTTTATTTCTTTTCGCTCGCCCCACGCGGTCTTCTTTCGTCGTTTTCGCGTCTTCTAAAATTGCGAGAAACGACGCGACGTTGTTTCTCGACTTATTCCGTCAAGATTTTCCAACGCCCGACTCCGTTTCCCATTCCTCTCAAATCGCCTATTTTAAAGCGGCAAAACCCGGTTTATAAAAATTTTCCAAAAATTTGCAAAAATTTTCAAACTATCGCTATCTTGCCTATCTTTGCCAATGTAACGTTCTTTTCCGTTAAACGACGCAATTTAAGCAAAGCGCGCGTTCTACGTCGACTGCCGCTTAAAGAAAAAATACCCAAAAGAAATATTCTACGCAAAGAACCGACGCCGCGTTTGCTTTCCGCCTATTCCCGACGCAACTTCTTTGATTAGGAATTTTACCGCCGTCTTCGTCAAAAACTTTAAAACGTCAAATAGGCAAATTGGCTAAAATACGGCGACGCCGCAAAAAAGTTAAGATAAAAAAATTTTAGCGCGTCGACCAATTACGCGGAAAACTTGAGAAAAAATTTTAGATATTGACGAAAAAAACAATTGATTTTATAATCGTTCCTGTCGCGAACGGAACGTATTAACAGACAAGAAACGTTCCGCGTTCGCCGCGCGTTCACGTTCCTTACGCCGTCGTTCGTTCATTTTTTGAATCGTTTTTTCCGAAGAGTCCAACCGGTCGCCTTCCAGAAACTAGGCAAAGATTAACGATTTTAACGGCGCGCGTCAAGCGGAAAATTTAAAAATTTTCCGTCGACGCAACTTTTTAGACAAAGAACGTAAAATACGGCGAGTTTAACGGCGCGATTGTCGCCGTTCCCTCGTCCCGCTTCCCCAACCGCCCAAGGAGTTTTCGCTTGTCTTCGCCGTCGTTCGATCAACGAGAACAAATTCGCGACGCGATCGACGTCGTCGATTTGGTCGAGCGGTACGTTCCGTTGCGGCGGCAGGGGGGCAACTTCGTCGGACGTTGCCCTTGGCCCGACGACTCGCGTCCGAGTTTGCAAGTCAACCCGCAGCGTCAAACCTTCAAATGTTGGGTTTGCAACATCGGCGGCGACGTTTTTTCGTTCGTTATGAAGATTGAAAACGTCGATTTCAAAGAAGCGATGCAAATCCTCGCCGACATGGCCGGGATCGAACTCGTCAAACGCCCGAAACGCCCGCGCCTCGACGCGCCGTTTCGCCAACGCGCCGCGCTTCCGAACCCGAACGCCGGTTCCGGTTCCGCCGACTCGAACGCGCTCCTCGACGCCGCTTACCTCGACGCGCAAGGCGCCGAGTTCGCCGGAGGAACGTCGCTCGACGTCGTCGCGACCAACGGCGGAAGAACGTCGAACGCAAACGTCGGCGCGCAACCGCTTTACGCTCCGTCGGAAATTCCGAAAGCGACCCTTTACCGCGCGCTCGATTGGCTCGCGGGCAAGTATCGCGCCGAATTTTTAAACTCGCCGGAAGCGGAAGCGGCCCGCGCTTACGTTCGCGACCGCGGCATTTCCGACGCGGCGAGCGAACGTTTTCAAATCGGTTACGCGCCGCTCGATTTCGGAGCGGTCGTCGGTTGGGTCGGCGCCGATCGCAACCGCGTTCGCACCTTGGAAACGGCCGGCGTCCTCGCTTACCGCGAAGATTACGACGCGTCCGGACGTCCGAAACCGCGTCCGCGTTTCGCTCCGACGCCGCAACTCGGTCCCGACGAACGCCGCCGTTATTACGACCGTTTCCGCGGACGCCTTATTTTCCCGATTCGCGACGTTCAAGACCGCGTCGTCGCGTTCGGCGGACGGCTCCTCCCGAACACGACGCTGAAAAGCCCGGCAAAATACGTCAACTCGCCGGAAACGCCGATTTTTACAAAGTCGAAAATGGTTTACGGGCTCGATTTAGCCCGCAACGCGATCCGCAAAACTCGCCAAGTCGTCGTCGTCGAAGGGTACACCGACTGCGTGATGGCGGCGCAATTCGGCTTCGAAAACGTCGTCGCGGTCTTGGGAACGGCCCTCGGCGCGGAACACGTTCGGATGTTGAAGCGTTTCGCCGACAAAATGATTTTGCTCCTCGACGGAGACGAAGCGGGCCAAAAGCGGACGCGGGAAGTCCTCCGCTTTTTCGTCGAGCAGGGCGTCGACATGAACGTTTTGACGCTCCCGAACGGCGCCGACCCTTGCGAGTTTTTGCTCGAAAACGGCGCGGAACCGTTCGAAGAACTCCTCGAAACCGGAACGGTCGACGCGATGGACTGCGCGTTCGCCGCCGCGACCGCCGGAATCGACCTAGAAAACGACGTCGTCGGCGCCGCGAAAGCGCTCGATTCGCTCCTTGAAATCGTCGCGCTCTTCCCGGAACGCTCGACCGCGTCCGACGACCCGGTTCGCCTCCGAATGCTGAAAACGATTCAGCGTTTCGCCGCCCGGTTTCGCGTTAGCGAAGCGGAGATTCGACGGCAATTGGCCGAACGTCGGCAAAAACAACGCGCGAACGCCGAACGAGACGCCTTTCGCGAACAACGTTGGGAAGAACGGCGCGAACGAAACGCCAACCGTTGGAACGCGCCCGGTTCCGAAGCGGAATCGCCCCCGCCGCCTCCGATCGATCCGGAAGCGGAACGAATCGCGGCGTTTCGCCGAGATTGGGTTTACCCGATTCCGGGCGCCGACGACGAAACCGACGACGAGTTGCGGGAACGCTTCCTCCCGTTCGAAAAAAGCGTTTGGAACGACAAAAGGTTCCTTCCTAACACGTTGGAACGAGAATACTTAGAAGTTTGGCTCGCCAAGCCGGAACACTATCCGCTCCTCGCCGAAAACGTCCCGTTCGAAGCGTTGCGGTCGCCGATAACGCGTCAACTCGACTTGCTGGCGCGCGACCTTTGGAATCGCGGCGATTTGCCGACCTTCGAGCGCGTTATGTTGCGATACGAAGACGAAGCGACGAAGGCGTTTTTGATCGGACTCGACGAAAGCGCCGCCGCGAAACGGTTGCACGAAACGCTCGCCGACCCCGAAACGTTTGAAACGCTGTTGCGCGATATTTTCGCCGGGTTCGAACGCGAACGTTTCAGACGCGAACTGCCGCGACAAGTCGGTCGGCTCCGCGAAACCGAGTTAAGCCCCGAAGACAAACTGCAAGCGCTCCTCGAATGCCGCCGCTTGCTCCAAGAAAAAGAAGAAAACCGAATCGACTGAACCGTTTTTACGGACGAAGACGGGTCGAACGGTCGGCGAGGCGCCGTCGAAACGGCGTTTCCGCTCGTTGTTTTGAGCGCGCCTTTCGAAAGCGCATCGTCGAGAAACCCTTGCGGGCGACAAGACGTCGTCAAGGAGAAACCAGTGTCGAGATTTAATTGGAACGCCGTTGATTTTCAAGAACTTTTGGCCAAAGGGAAGGCGCAAGGGTACGTTACCGTCGAAGAATTCACTCAATTAATCGTTACCGCCCCTTCGGTCGACTCGACCGTCGTTAAGGAGTGGAAAGCGCGCCTCGAAGAAGAAGACGTCGAGATCGTCGAAGACGACTCGCAAGACGCTTGTTTCGATTACTTCGTTTCCGACGACGACGCGCCGACGCGAGCCGCCGATTACGAAGAATACCGCGTCGAACGAGAGCCGGAACGCGAACGCGCCGAGTCCGTCGTCGCCGCCGCCCTCGATTTCGGCGAAACGGAGCGCTGGAACTCCGACCCGATTCGCCTCTACTTGGCGCAACTTGCCGATATTCCGCTCCTTACGCGAGAAGAGGAAGTCGCCGCGTCGCGCAAAATCGAAAAGACGCGCCGCCGTTTCCGCCGCGTCGTTCTGTCGTCCCCCGCCGCCGTTTGCGAAGCGACCCGCCTCGTTCGCGACGTTTGCGAAGAGCGCGCCGCGTTCGACCGAACGATCAAGAAAAATCTCTCCGAACGCCTTTCGAAAGAGGCGATTCAAAACCGAATGCCGGCGAACCTCGAAACGCTCGAACGCGCCGTCGACAAATTGCGCGCCGATTGGCGCCGGTTGCGTTCGTCGTCGACTTCGCCCGAAGAAAAAGCTAAGATCAAGCGCGAAGCGAATTTGCGCCGCCGCCGTTGCGCTCTTTTGCTCGAAGAACTGAGCTTGCGCACCCGCCGCGCGCACGCCATCGTCAAATCGATGAAAGCGACGAGCGCCCGTTTCGCCGAGCTCCGCGCTTTTATGCGTTCGCCGCGATACGCCGTCGCGTCGCCGAACCGCCGCGCCGCGGTTCAAGCCGAATGGCGCGCTCTCCGCCGCAAAGCGCAAGAATCGCCCCGCAGCTTGGAACGCCGACTCGAAAAAATCGCTCGCTATCAACGCGAATACGAAGAAGCGAAAAGCGCTCTGTCGCGCGGCAACCTGCGCCTCGTCGTCTCGATCGCCAAAAAATACCGCAACCGCGGGATGAGTTTCCTCGATCTCATCCAAGAAGGCAACACCGGCCTGATGCGCGCCGTCGACAAATTCGAATACCGAAGAGGGTACAAGTTCTCGACTTACGCGACCTGGTGGATCCGTCAGGCAATCACCCGCGCCATCTCGGAACAAGCCCGCACCATCCGCATTCCGGCGCATATGATCGACGCCTTGTCAAAATTGCGAACGATTCAAAAAAATGAATTTCAACGCTCCGGACGCGAGCTAACCGTCGAAGAATTGGCGTTTCGCTCCGGTATGCGAGCCGAGGAAGTCGAACGCGTCTTCCAAACCGGCGCTTCTCCGATCAGCCTCGAACGCCCGATCGGCGATTACGACGACGCGAATTTCGGCGATTTCGTCGCCGACTCGTCTTACGAACGCCCGGAAAAGAGCGCCGGCAACCAAATGTTGCGCAAGGAGTTAGACAAACTCTTGAAGACGCTCACTCCCCGCGAACGCGAAATTATTAAGCTGCGTTACGGCTTCAAAAACGGCTATATGTACACGCTCGAAGAAGTCGGACGCATCTTCGAAGTTACCCGCGAACGAGTGCGACAAATCGAAGCGAAAGCGGTCAAAAAACTGCAAACGCCCGGTCGTTCGCGCCGCCTTCTCGGTTTCCTCGACGAACTGGAACGCGAAGCCGTTCTTGCGGAAAGCGGCGACGCGTTCGCAAAATAACCGACGTTCAACCCGTTGTTTCTCAACAACTTAACCAAGTCCAAATTTTTTCAAAATGCGATTTAAAACGGCGACGCTCGGGTGCAAAGTCAATCAATACGAAACGCAGTTTTTGCGGACGGCGTTCGTCGCAAACGGTTGGGAAGCGGTCGACGACGCCGCGTCGCCTAACGACGTCGACCTCGTTCTCGTCAACACCTGCTCGGTAACGGCGGAGAGCGACGCGAAGAGTCGGAAAACGGTTTCGCATTTCGCCAAACTTTACCCAAACGCGGAAGTCGTTGTTTTAGGGTGTTTTGCAGCCTCCAACGCAACCGCCGCCGCGTCCCTTCCGAACGTTTCGGAAGTCGTTCCGGACAAACGACGTCTTGTCGACTTTTTGCGTCGGCGCGGTTTGGAAACGATTCCGACCGGCGTCGACGGTTTCGCGGAACGGCGCCGCGCTTACGTCAAAATTCAAGACGGTTGCCGCGTCGGATGCGCCTATTGCATTATTCCGTCGACGCGTCCTTACCTGCAAAGCCGACGCCCCGACGATATTCTCGCCGAAGCGCGAACGCTTGCCGCCGCCGGTTATCGCGAAATCGTCCTAACCGGTATTCATCTCGGACATTACGGCGTCGACTTTTACCGCGCGACGCCGGAATCTTTGCCGCCGGTTCCCGACGCCGCCCCGCTCGACGCTTACCTCGAACGCTCCAATCGCGTTCCGGTCGAAGAGCGAACCGACCTCGGCGCGCTTTTGCGAGCCCTTGTCGACGCGGAACTTCCGGTTCGTTGGCGACTCGGAAGTCTCGAAGCGGTCGAGGTTTGCGACAAGACGTTGCGCGTCTTTGAAGAACGTCCGGACGTTCTTTGCCCGCAATTTCACCTCTCGATGCAAAGCGGCGACGACGCCGTTTTGGCCGCGATGCGCCGTCGTTGGTCGAGCGCGCCGTTTATCGAAAAATGCCGCGAAATCTGTCGCCGAATCCCCGACGCCGCGCTGACGACCGACGTTATCGTCGGCTTCCCCGGCGAAACTAACGCTCAATTTGAAAGGACTTGCGACGTCGTCCGCGAACTCGAATTTTCGCGCGTTCACGTCTTCCGTTTCAGTCCGCGCGCCGGAACGATCGCGGCGGGCATGCCGAATCAAATCGCGCCGGAAGTCAAAAAAGAACGCGCCGCTCGCTTGCAACAAATCGCAAACGAACTGCGCGAACGGTTTGCGGAGCGTTTCGTCGGGAAAACGGCCCGCGTTCTCGTCGAGGAAATCGAACGCCGCCCGGACGGTCGAATCGTCGCGACCGGAACGACCGACCGTTACTTCAACGTCGAAATCCCGCTCGACGACGCCGCGTCAAAGTTCGAGCGCAACCCGATAAACGCCGTCGTTTCCGCCGACTCCAACGGGGAAACCGCGTCTCTTTCGCTCGCCGCCGTTTCCCCGCATTCGGAATCGCTCGAAACGTCAAACGGCGTCGCGCTCGGCGACGTTCTCGACGTTCGCTTGACGTCTCGTCGCGGCGACACGCTGTCGGGCGTCCGCGTTTGACGCTTTAAATACGCCCGACGCGACGTCGAGCGTTCGCGTTGCGCGCCAACGTCGACGCAAGCAAAATTATTGCGGCGTTTACGTTTTCAAATCGACGTCGACCGTTTTCGCTTCGAACCCCTCCGCTTCGAAAAATTTCGCCTTCGGCAAGCGCCAAAGGGCCGCGACGAGCGAATGCGGGAACGTTTGGCGCCGCGTTTCGTAATTTTCCGCGATATTATTATAATACTCCCGCGCCAACGCGATTCGGTCCTCCGCGTCGACGACGCTTTGCCGCAACTTTGTAAACGTCTTTTCCGCGGCCATTTGCGGATATTTCTCGTCGAGCGCAAGCAAACGCGGAGCGAGCGCGGTCGCTCCGTCGGCGCCGTTCGTTCCGTTCTTTGACGCGTCGTCGACGCGCAAAATCGCCCCTTGGCTCCGCAGCGTCGCCAACAGCGTCTGAAGTTCCGCCTCTTGCGCCGCCGCTCCTCGCGCCGCGTCGGCCAACGCCGGAATCAAATCGGCGCGACGTTTTAACTCTACGTCGATATTAGACTTAGCCTGTTCGACGCGTCGTTTAAACTCGACGAACGAATTGACGTAATCAAGCCCGGCGCGCAGAATCCAAAGCGCGACGCAAACGCCGCCGCCGATCGCCGCGCCAATCCCGATCGCGCTTCGCTCCGCGTTCCAAAGGCCCGGAACGCAAGCGCCGAAACCGACGGCGCAAAGGAACGCCGCCGCCAACGCCAATTTCTCGCTAAAATTAGCGTCCTTCCGCGCCTTTTCCTCGTCGCCGCAAACGATCAAAAAGGTCGGCTCCGTTTCGTCTTTCGCGATTTCAACGGCGACGACGTCCTTGCGAACCCGCGATTTCCCCAAGACGTAAACGGCGGAACTCAACGGGACGCCGACTTCGGTAAAGCGACGTATCCCGCAAGAATTCGGAAGTTCGGAACGTCCGCCCGCCCACTTGAAATACTCCGGCGCCGAACGGTCGAGCGTCTCTTCGACGAACTTCTCGGCGACAATTTCGGCTCCGTCCGGGTCGACGCGCACGGCGCCGGTTTCGTCGCGCAAGTAAAACGGCGCCCGACTCTCGGCTTCTTTTAACGTCTTCCAAACGGCCTCCGTTTTCGTTACGCTTTCGCCGTCGGAATTTTTCGTCGTTCGCGTTTCAATCCTTTTTTCCTCGATTTTCGTCTTAACGTAAACGCAGGAACGTCCGGACATAGGCGCGACGAGCCCTTCGCCGCGTTCGCTCTCCGCCGTTCCGCTTAACTCGACCAAACCGATAAAAACGCCCTTCGCTTTCGACGTCGGCAAAAACGCGATCAAACGCCGCGTTCGCGCCCGCCCAAACGCGTCCCAAAGAAAAAGCGCCGCTCCCGCCAACAACAAAACGCAAGCGATTCCAAGATAAAATCGAATATCCGCGTCCATTTTACCGCCGTTATTTCTTAACTTACGCAACGCCGAACGAAATAAAAAGAGACGCTCCGTCATTTTACGACGCAGCGTCAACCTTTTTTGATATTCAACGCGTCGGCCAGCATTGGAAGAAGCGTTTTTCGTTTAACGCGATCTGACGATAAAGCTCGTCGATCGGCGTTTTACGAATCGACGCGATCCCCTCCGCAACCTCGACGACCGACGCAGGCGCGCTCAACAAAACGCCGTCCGAGTCCCGCGCTTGAACGGCAAACGACGCGATTTGGCTCAACGGCTTCCCATATCCGTTCGGCGGAAGCGGCGTCGGCGCGTCGCTCTCCAATAAAATTCGGTCGCGCGGGACTTTAGCGACCGTCTCGCGAGCCCGAACCGCGTTCGGAGCGACGCAACGCGGCGAAAACGAAAAGAAAACGTTCGACGCAAGCGCCCGCTCGATCTGCTCTTCCGACGCCGTCCAAGAATGAAGGAGCCAAACCGGAACCTTCGAATAATCGCGCAAAATCTTCAACGTCAAGTCGTTAGCGCGCACCGAATGAAGAACGACCGGCGTCTTGCGCTCGTTGGCGATTTCGAGCTGCGTTCGAAGAACCGCCTCTTGCGACGCCGCGTCGAAATTCCGAACCGCAAAATCGAGCCCGACTTCGCCCAACGCCGCGCCGGAAACGCCGTCCGCGCCTAAGGTTGCGTCGAGCATAATCTTCAACGCGGTCGCCCAATCGCCGTCGATTCGGCCGACGTTCCAAGGATGAACGCCGAACGTCGGAAAAACGTCCGGATATTTTCGCGCGATTTCCGCCGTCTTTTTCCAGTCGGCCGGCGACGTCCCGCAACACACGAACCGTCGAACGCCGCGCGCTCTCGCTCGGTCGAAATAAACCGTTAAATCGTCGCCGAAACGACCGTCTTGCAAGTGCGCGTGCACGTCGCTAAATTTCACTTCCGTCGACTCCGCAAATTCCATCGTCAAACGCTTTCCTCTTTCTAAACGACAATGCGTCGCAACCTTGTTTCCGTTTCGCCGACGCGGCTTTTTCGGTCGCGAGTCGCGCTCTCGTCGCGGTTAAATTTCAAAAAAAACGACGCGAACCCCGTTGGCGCGGCCCGCGTCGTTAAGACGTTTGTCGAACGCAAAAGTTTCGACGTTCTTTTCTTTTTTCGCCGTCTCTTTCCGACGGTCGAGCCGAACGTTCCGTTCCAACGCTCCAAACCGCGCCGATTCGGAGGTTAAACGCTCGACGCTATCGAGTCAAGTCAATTTCGAGAAAATAGGCGCGGTCGCCGCGAATCAAGTAAACGCGCGCTTTGCCGCCGTCGACTTGCGCAAATTCGTCTTTCTTTTGCGCAATATAATAAAGATTGTCAAGGGAAGCGACGCTCAACTGCCCTTCCTTTGAGTCGCCGACTCCAAACCCAAAAATCAAGTCGCCCTCTTGAACGCGAGCGTCGCCGCCGGTCAGCAACCCGTTTTTCAACGCCCGCGTTACCGTAACGCCGCCGTTCGGCGCGAAGTTAAAGTCGCCGATAGAAACGGCTTGCAACTTCGGATAACGTTCGCGATATTCCTCGGACGAAATCGTTTCGACCTCGACGCCTAAGACGCGCCAAACTTGCGCCGCTCGCTTCGAGCCTTCGAACGAGGAAGGCGTCGGCGCCGTTTCGCCCCTTTCGGCTCCGGCGAAATCGGCGGTCGTCAAACCTTCGTCGACCGAATCGGCGACGACGCCGGACGTCGAAGCGTCCGCGTATTTTTCCGACGCGAAAGAGCTCGAAGCTTCGGAAATTCGGGGTTTGCGAGCGACGAACGTTTCGCCGCGTTCGACCGCCAAGTCGCTAAACGCGATCGTCGTTTCCTTCGTTTCGCCTCCGCGTTGGACGCGCAATTCGGCGACGTCGGTCAAATCCATTCCAATGAGAGAACACGTAAAGTCAAGAGACGAACGCACTTCGAAACCGTTCGACGACAAAAGAACGTCGCCCGGCTCGATCCCGGCTTGCGCGGCGGGACTCTTCGCCTCGACCGATTCGACGAGCAAACAGTCTTCGCCGTTTCCGTCGCTCGGATATTCCGGCGACTCGGCGTCGACAACGCGGAATTTCAGCCCGTGATGCGTCATTTTCGCGACAGATTGTCGAATCATCCGTTCCGCGACCGCCGCAACGACGTCGACCGGAATCGCAAACGCAATATTCTCGGCCTCTTCGCGAACGGCGGCGTTGAGCCCGATCATTTCGCCGTCGACGTTGATAAGCGGTCCGCCGGAATTGCCGGGATTGATCGCCGCGTCGGTTTGGATAACGTTGTCGTACGCCAACGTGTCGCTCACTTCCAACGGCCGCCCTAACGCGCTAACGACGCCGCGAGTAACCGAACCGCCGTACCCGTAAGGATTTCCGATCGCCCAAACTTCCTCCGCCAAATCGACGCGCTCCGAACGCCCCATCCGAATTTTTTTCATCGGGGCTTTCGGTTTAATTTTCAGAATCGCCAAGTCGGTGGCGACGTCGTTGCGAATCAGCTCGACGTCGCGATAACGTTCGCCGTCGGCGGCGACGACTTCCAACTTCAACAGCCCTTTCACGACGTGATAGTTCGTCAAGATGTAACCGCGTTCGTCGACGACGACGCCGGTCCCCATCCCGTTGTACACGTCGTATTGAGCGTTGGCGCGCTTCCCGACTTCGCACTGTTTCTCGCCTTGAATACTGACGACCGATTCGCGCGTTTCCTTAACGATCTTCACAAAGGGAGATTTCGGCGTTCGCGACCATCGCGCTTCGGCTCCGCCGTCGGCCCAAATCGCCGTCGTCGCCGTCGCGGCCGCCGTCAAGGCGCAGAAAAACGTCGTCCAACGCAGACGCCCGCCGTTCCAGTTCCCAACCAACCGTTTTTTCATAGGAATATCGTCCAAGCAAAATTCGCTAAGCCGCTCGCGTTTCGCCGTCGCGCGTCAAACTTTAGTGAAAAGGCAAATTTTCGCCGAAAAAGCGAAATCTTTCGCCGTTTTCCTTCGTTTGACGGCGACGCGAAAACGTCGTTTTTTTTCGGAGTTTTACGTAAATTCTTTCGATTCCGAGCGACGCGGAGACGCTCCGTTCGGCTCGAATCGGATATTCCGTTCATCGGTCTTCCGCGTCGAACGACTTAAGCCTTTTATTCCTTTTTTACATTTTACGAGGAATATTTGGGATTTTCATTCTTTCCGCGTTTCGTTGGCGTTTTTTTCTCTCGCCGCGAGCCTTCCTTATTTACCCTAACCGCCCAAACCTCCTAAACCGCCGCTTATTCTATTTTCGCTATTTTTCCCGCGATCGTTAGGACGGCGTTTGCCGCGTCGCCTATTTTACGCAAAGCGCCGCGACGCGTTTACTCGTCCGGTTTTAACAAAATATAACAGCAAAGAATCAGCACAAAACCGCTCGTCGCGACGCAATGCCCGACCGCGTCCGGAACCGGCAACGCGATCCGCCGCCCGGTCGCCCCCGCAAACGCCGACGCAAGACTTTCGTCCCCCCAACGCTTGACGACGACCCGCGCGACTCCGTCTCGCAGCACCGCCTGTTGAACAACGACCATCTCGACGCCGAACGCCAATAATAAAAACCCCACGAACGCGACTCGCTCTCTCTTCGTCATCTTCTCCTCCGGTCGGCGACGACGGCCGTCCCCGTTTTTCCCCTTATTAATATTGAAGGCTCGATCGAAGCGCCGGGCGCTCTTCTCGACGCGCCGAATTCCTCCGCGTCAAGATTATACGCCGCTCGCCAAGGCCGCGACGAAAAAGGAAAATTTCGCTCTTTTTCACACGCCGCCGACGCGCGAAGGCGACAAAGTCTTTTTATTCGGCAAAATCAAAACATTCAAGCGCGACGAAAAAAAAAGTTCGAAAAATATAAAGAAGCGCGTCTTGAAATTTGGCGACAATCCGATTATCATAAACGAAGGAAATATTTTTTCGGAATCGACGCGATTTTCCTCCGCCGTCGTTTTCTCGTTCTCTCGACGAACCGTCGGCGCGCAACCGAGCGTTTTAGGAGTCGGAATATGTTCAATCGAAAATTTTGCCGAGCGTCGCTCGGATTGGCGTTGAGCGCGGCGTTGGGCGCCGCCTCGTTGACGGTCGCGCAAGAGTCGGGCGCTTCCGATTACGTTCGCGGCGCGAGCCGTTTCGCCGCCGGCGATTTCGCGCAAGCGTCGGCCGCTTTTGACGAAGCGATCGCCGCGAAAAGCGACGACCCCCGCGTATATTACTTCCGCGGACTTTGCGCCGCTCGCCAAAACGACCCCGCTGCCGCCGCCGATTTTTACGCGACCGGCGCCCGCTTGGAACTCGAAAGCCCGAAAGGACGTCTCGTCGACGTCAACGCCGCGTTAACGACGATCCAAGGCGCCGAACGCGCTTTGATCGAAGCCGCTCGCGCGCAAGCTCGCGCCGACTGGAAAGCGAAGGAAGACGCTCGCCAAAACGCGCTGTACGGCGAATCGCTCGTTCGTCAACGCGCTCGCCTCGCGACGCCGCCGCAAGTCGACAAATCCGCTCGCCCGAGCGCGGCGACGCAAGCGTTGTCCTTCCCGTCCGTTCGTCCTTTCTTCCGCGGAGAAACTCCGGCGAATCAAGCGCCCGATCTTTACGACCCGAATTCGGACGAATTCAACTATTTCCGCGAAGATCTCGGCAAAACGAGCCTCTCGACGCGCGAAATGAAACGCCTCGAAGAGATCGCGTCGCGCGAAGTTTACGAAGACCCGATGGACCGCCCGGCGGCCGACGGTTCCCCCTTTATTAATATTTACGACTCGAGCGAAATCTTCGTCGACGACGCGCCCTTCGTCGGCGACGACGACCCGGACGTCCTTTACCAAGCGGAAGAAAAGAACGCCTTGAACGCGTTCGCGACCGCCCTTCGTCTCGGCGCCGCGGCGATTTCCTTGCAATCCGCTTCCGACGCCTCGACGAATAATTCGTCGTCGCCTTACGGCTCGTCGTCGTACGGTTCTTCGCCTTACCCGGGCGGTTCTTACGGCGGCCCCGGTTCTTCCGAAGCGCCCGCCGCGCCGGTCGAACCGAGCAAAGCCGACGACACCAAGACGATTTTCCCGAACGACGAAAAACCGGTCGCCGCGCCCTTTAGCGATAAAGTTCAACTCGACAAAGAAAACGATTTCGACCTCTTCCAAGCCGGACGCGATTTCAAACCGACCGCGCCGGCGCCGGCGGATCCTTACTCTTCCTCCGGCGGTTATTCGAGCGGCGGCCCGCATTGATCGTTTCGGTCGCGACGCGCTCCGTCTTAGCAAACGCTCGTCGTTTAACGCGGCGAGCGTTCGCGCCTTAAGAAGCCGGTCCCCCTCGACTTCCCCCTTCCTTCCTATCTCCCCCATTTTACTCAATGACAGCGCCCCGTCCTTCACGCCTTTACTTAACGTTATTCGTCGCCGTCGCTCTCGGCGCCTTGCTTATCGTTTTAGGAACGCTCGCCTTAACGCGTTTGGGGATCGCGCGCCGTCAAGCGTCGGAAGCCGACGCCAATCTTCGCGTTTTGGTCGCGGTCGATCCGCTCGCCTACCTCGTTGAACGCGTCGGCGGCGATCGCGTCGTCGTTTCGACGTTGACGCCGACCGGCAAAGACCCGGAATCGTTCTCGCCGACGCCCGCCGACTTAGCCGCGCTCGCGTCGACGCGTCTTTTCTTCCGCGTCGGGCTCGCCGTCGAGGAGCGTTTCGCGAAAAACATCGCGTCGATCGCGCCTAAGTCGCGCTCCGTCGACCTTTGCGAAAACGTCGAACTCCTCCCGAACCCTTGCGGACATTCGCATTCCGAAACCGACGGCGACCATTCGTCGCATTCCCATTCCTGTTCCTGCTCCAACTCGGAGCTCGACCCGCACGTCTGGACGAGTCCCGGCGTCGCGCGCCGCCTCGTCGAGCAAGCGACCGCCGCCCTCTGCGAAGCGTCTCCGGAAAACGCCGAATTCTTCCGCACGAACGCCGCGACGCTCGACGCCGAACTTGCCGCGCTGCAAACCGAACTCTCGACTCGACTCGCGCCGTTTAAAGATCGAACGTTCGTCGTTTTCCATCCCGCTTACGGCTATTTCGCCAACGAATTTCATTTAACGCAACGCGCCGTCGAATCGCAGGGCAAGGCGCCCCGCCCCCGAGAATTAGCGGAGTTGATCGAAACGGCGCGCGAAGCCGGCGTTCGAGCGACGATCGTCCAACCGGAATTCGACCGAGCCGCCGCGCAAGTCGTCGCGAAGGAAATCGGCGCGGAGCTTATCGTTCACTCGCCCTTAGAAAAGGATTATTTCGTCAATCTTCGAACGTTAACCGACGCGCTCGAACGTTCGTTCGCCTCCCCCGAGCAAACGCCTTAATCCTTATTTAGCAAGAGTTAGCAACTCAACTTTATTACCGTCGACATTCCTTAACGTCGGCTTTTTCGCCTATTTTCCCTCGTTTTCCAACCGTCGATGCGAAAATCGCGCCTCGTTTCCCGTCCTTTGTCAACCGACGCGCCGATTTTCCTTCGTCGCGTCGCTCGGGACGCGTTCTGCCGCAACGCTTTCCTTTGGGGCGTCGGCAACAGTTTTGTCAACTCGACGTTCGTTATTTATTTCCTCAAAGCGTTGGTTCCTAGCGCGAGCGCGCCGGCGGCGTTAGGAACGGCGATCGCTTGGACGGTCGCGGCGCCGCGCTTAATCGGTCTTTTGCGCCTCCTAACGCCCGCCGCGATCGGCTGGGTTGGCGGTCGCAAACGACTTTGCGTCGGTTGCGCTTTCTTCGCGCCGTTGATTTTATTAGCGTTGCCGCTCGGTTCGCCGTTTTTCGAGTCGTTGGCGACGACCGGCGGCGACGGCCTTAATCTCGCCTTCCTGCTAATCGGCGCGCTTTGGGCGCTTCATCACTTAGTCGAATACGTCGCGACGACGGCGCTTTGGAGCTGGATGGGCGACGTCGTAACGCCGGCGTCGCGTTTGCGTTTTTTTGCGCGTCGCGAACGCCGCTTACTTCTTGGCAAACTCGTCGGTTTGGCGGGCGTCGGCGCTTTTACCTATCTCCAACGTTCGCCGTTGTTTCCGACCGATTTCTTCGCGGCGGACGCTTGGAAAATCGCGCTTCCGTTACTCGGCGTCGTTTTTTTAACCGTTTCCGCTTTTCCGCTTTTCCGCGCGCCGGAAATTTGCGTTGAGAAAAACGATAACCCGAGCGTTTCCAATATATTGCAAATCCTTTGCGCGCCGTTTCGTTCGCCGTCCTTTTTAACGCTCGTTCTTTTCGGCGCCGCGATTCAAACCGTTTTAGGCTTCACGCAGTCGCCGCAATATTATTTCCGAACGTCCGTTTTGCAACTTTCATTGTTCGCGTCCCTTGCGTCGTCGGCGTTTATCAACGTCGGGCAATGGGGAACCGCAAACCGCGCCGCTCGATTCGTCGCTCGTTGGAACGCTCCAACCGCTTGCTTTTCAGCGCTTAGCGTTGTCGCGATCGGTTTCTTTTTATACGCGACGGCGCCGACGAACGCTTGGCGCGTCGTTTTTATCGCGGCTCTTTTTTGGATCGCTTGGGTTGTCGTCAACATTGCGCTAAACAACGAAATAACAAGACGTTCCCAACCCGGCGAACGTTCGGCGTTCGTTTCGTTTTATTTTGCCGCGACGGCGCTTGCGTTCGGCTTGTCCTCGATGGTCGGCGGACGCGTCTTCGACCGCGTTCGCGAGCTCGCCGTCGAACGTCAAACGCCCGCTCTCGAAATCGAATATTGCCGCGTCGTCTTCGTTGTCGCCGGAGCGTTTTTGGCCCTTGCGCCAACCCTCCTTCTCCTATTTCGAGAGCGGCGCGACGTTTCCCCCGTTCCGTCCCCCGCGTCCTCCGACGCCCAACCGCAACCGCGACGCCAATGAACGTTCCCAATTCTTCCGTCCTTTGCGACGCCGTTTCGCTTGAAGCGACGCGCCGTCTTTTTCAACGCCTTTTCGAACGTCTCGCCGCCTTTGTCGCCGACGTTCCCAACGCGAACGAGCGCGCCAACGCCGCCGTTAAATCTTTGGAAATACTCCGTTTGGAAAGTCGTTTTTTCGCGGCGTCGGCCCTCGACCTTTCCGAGCCGTCCGCCGACGATTGGCGACGTCGCGTCGTGGCCGCGCTCGAAGCGGTTAAGCGCGCGATCTCGACGGTCGAATCCCGGTCGGAACGCGCTTATTTGCGACGTCTTGCCCTCGACGCGGTTCTTGCTTTAAACGATTGCTCCGCAACGTTTTTCGTCGAACGATTTGCGGAAGAGCTTCTCGCCGAAATCGACGACGCCGAGGAACGCCAAAACGCGCTCGTCGCTTATTCGACGCGCCTTGCCGACCGCGTTTATCGCTTTCGTCAAAGCGCCGCCCCCGAACGAGCTAAAGCCTTTGCGTTAACGGATGAAATCGAGGATTTGCGCTTCTTTGAAAGCGCCGCGGCAAACGTCGTCGCGGCCGTTCTTTTTGACGCGACGCGTTGCGACGCCGCTCCGCTCGCCGTTTCCCCGTCTTCCGACGCAACGCTTGATTTAACGCCGTTTGGAGACGACGTCGAGTCCGCTTGGAGTCAGTTCGAATCCCCGGGCGGCTTCCTCGAACTCTGCGAGCGCGCGAGCGCCGAATTTTTCGACGCGAACCTCTCGTCTTCTCCGACGCCGCAAGAAGTCGCGTTGCGACGAGCGTTAAACGTTGAAACGCGCCGCCGACTCGAAGCGCTCCTAACCGCGCTCGACTCCGACGTCGATCTCGAAGGCGCGCCGCTCGACGAAGACGCTCGCGAAGAGTTGCAAAACGTTGTCAACGAAGCGGTTATCGAATCGCCCTTCGCGTTGGAAAACGGCGAGTTTTTCCGCGCGTTTTTGGAGCGTTCTCGCAATCTCGACGCCTTTTTCCCGATTTTCGAACGCCTCGCCGAAGCGGAAAGAGCGGCGAGCGTCCCGACCGGCGCTTCGCAAGCCGAAACCGACGCCGCTCCAAACGTTAACGCAACTTCTTGCGTTAACTCGTTTTACAACTTTACGGCGACCGAATGCGCCGAAGAAAAAACGCGTTGGCTCGACGCGGCTCGACGTATTGCCGCCCATTACGACGCCTTTGAAGCCGATCTTTACGTTAAAGCCGACAGCTTAGCGACTTACGCGGAGCTCGAATTTCAATTTGGCGATAAAACCAACGGCAAAAACGCCGTCCGTAAAACGTTGGGACTCCTCCCGCGTCTCGACTCTTCATTCGAGCGAGCGCATGTTTACCGACGTCTTGTCGCAATGCATATTTCATCGTCGTATCCCAAGACGGCGCAAAAGTTAGCGACTCTTCTAAAGACGGAACTCGACGCGATCGAACCGGACGACTTGCGCGACGCGGGCCTCGTCGACGCTTTCGAACTTTACCGTCAAGCCGTAAAACTCGACGCGACGGCGATTTCCGCGTTTATCGATTCGCTCGCTTCCCCCCTTGCGCGCTTCGAATGCGAAACCGACTTCAAACTCCAACTCCTTTTTTCGCAGCCGTTTACGCTAAGCGTTATCGAAGAAATCGCCGATCTTGCCGACTCGGCTCTTAGCGCGCTCGCGACGTTCGACGAAACGGCGCCCGACGAAGCGGTTTTCGCCTTCGTTAAAATTGCGACCGAAGTCGCCGACTCCTTTAGTCGTCCGCGCCGCCCTTCAAAAACCGCGTAAACCGCCGTTAAACAAAGGGATAGCGCTTGCCCCTTCCTCCTTTTCGTCCATCCGTTAACTATTAACCGTTTAATCGTTAAACTTGCGTCTTCGAGCGCTTGCGCGGAGAGTGTTTCGCGCCTCAACGTTGCGACGCAAACTGTTCAACGCATTATATTTAAGGAACCTTTCAATGACCGACTCGCCCGATTTTATCGACCTCGACGACGCGCTCGTCGATTTGGATCGCGAACGCCGTTGCGGCTTTTCGGAAGTCGTTTACGGAGAAGGAAAAACGGTCGAAGCGATCCGCCGAATCGCGCTCGCGCAACTGGAACGCGGAATCGACGTTTTCGCGACTCGCGTTTCTCCCGAAAAAGCCGCCGCGCTCCTCCCCGAGTTCCAAGCGCTGAATCCCAACGCTTATTACAACGAAATCGCGCGCACTTTTCGCATTCCAAAACCACTTAATTCCAACGATTTACAACAAAGCGACGTCGCTTCGCAAAATGTTTGCGACAAAACATCAAATTTTCGCGGCAAAGTCGCGATTTTAACCGCCGGCACTAGCGATCTTCCGGTCGCCGAAGAAGCGCGCGAAACGGCCCTTTGGACGGGCGCGGACGTCGTTCTCGTCCAAGACGTCGGCGTCGCGGGCCCAAAACGTTTAATCGCAAAACTTCCGTTGTTCGTCGACGCCGACGCGATCGTCGTTTGCGCCGGAATGGAGGGCGCGCTTCCAAGCGTCGTCGGCGGTTACGTTTCGGCGCCGATCGTCGCGGTTCCGACCAGCGTCGGATACGGCGCCGCGTTCGGCGGAGTCGCCGCAACTCTCGGAATGCTCAATAGTTGCGCTTCAAACGTTACCGTTGTTAACATCGACGCGGGCTTCAAAGGCGGTTACGTCGCCGGCCTTATCGCCAAACGGGTCGCCGACGCCGCGCGCCGAGCTTTCGAACGCGGCCGCGCCTCTTTAAAAAACGACTAACCCTTTGTTTTACAAGACTTCAATAACGCGTTTTTTACTTTTGTCGCAAGGAATTCGACGATGACCGCTCCGTTTCCCATTTCCGCTCAAAACGACGACGTTCCGCCGCGCTCGCCCGAACAGTTTGCGCGAACGGAACTTATGATCGGTCGCGACGCCTTGGAGCGCTTGCGTCGTTCTTGCGTCTTAGTCGCGGGTCTTGGCGCCGTCGGAAGTTACGCGGTCGAAGCCTTGGCGCGTTCCGGCGTCGGGCGTTTCCGTCTCGTCGATTTCGACGACGTTCAAGCGAGCAACATAAACCGCCAACTTTTCGCGACTTGGGAAACGGTCGGGCGTCTCAAAGCCGACGTCGCGAAAGAGCGAATCGCGGCGATCAATCCTGCGGCGCAAGTCGAGACGAGATCGACGCTTATCAACGACAAAACGCTCCCGTCCCTTTTCGCCGACGACTGGGCGTCGCCCCCGGATTTCGTCGTCGACGCTATCGACTCGCTCGGGCCGAAAGTCGCGCTCATTGCGGAAGTTACGCGCCGCGGTTTACCGTTGATTTCGAGCATGGGCGCCGCGCTTCGTTTCAATCCGTCGCTTGTTCGCGTCGGTCGTTTGACGGACGTTTCGCATTGCCCGCTCTCGGCGCAAGTTCGCAAACGCTTGCGACGCTTCGAGATAAACACCGACGCCGTCCGCTGCGTTTACTCGCCGGAACCGATTCGCGACCGAATGCGCGCCGCGACGTCCGGTTCCGACGGTCTTGAACGCGTCGCCCCCGCCGCCCCGCTCGACGCGTCGAACGCCGACTCGCCCCCCGGTCGCCCGCGCAATTCGCTCGGCAGTTTGCCGACGATCGTCGGAATTTTCGGCTTGACGCTCGCGCACGAGGTAATTTCCGGCTTAATCGGCGGCTTCGATTCCCTCGATCGTTGATCGTTACACAGCGCCGCCTAACTTCCGCGCGTTTTCTTATGAAAACGCTTTTCGACGGCGCCCATTCTCTCTACTCGTCCCATTTTAACAAAATTCTCTCTCGATTTTGAAAATCTCTCTTGCCGCGTCGACCAAAATTTGCTAATTTTCTTAAGAATTGCGCTCTTCCCGTCCTTCCGGTATCCGTTAACTTTTATTTTCCCCGCGGTTGCGAACGCGTTTTCCGCCGTCGCCCGCTTGAAATGACGCCATGACGCACATCGAAGCTCGCCAAGAAATCGAACGTTTAACCGCCGAAATCCGGCGTTGCGACCGCCTTTATTTTGTCGAAAACGCGCCCGACCGTCCCGACTGCGAGTACGACATGCTCGTTAAAGAGTTGAAAAAAATCGAGTCGCAGTTTCCCGACCTCGTTTCGCCGGACAGCCCGACCCAGCGAATCGGCGAAAAGCTCGAAGGCAAAGCGGAGGTCGTCCAACACGCGACGCCGATGCTTTCGATCGAAAACGTTTATAACGACGGCGAGTTATTTGAGTTTGTCAACGCGGCGCAAAAATCGGTAAGTCGTCCGCTTGCTTGGGTTTGCGAACTCAAAATTGACGGCGTCGCGGCGTCGCTCATTTACGAAAAGGGCGTTCTGACTCGAGCGCTCACCCGCGGCGACGGCGTTTCCGGCGAAATTATCACCCCGAACGTCCGAACGATTCGCGACGTCCCGCTCAAACTCTCCGGCGATTTCCCCGATTATTTGGAAGCGCGCGGCGAAATTTATATGACGAACTCGAATCTCGACCGACTTAATCGCGAAGGCGCCGAGCGCGCTCAAGCCGCCGGGAAAGAATTCAAACCGTTCGCCAACCCGCGCAACCTGACCTCCGGAACGCTAAAGCAGCTCGATCCCAAGGTTTGCGCCGAACGCAATCTCCGTTTTTTCGCGCACTCGACCGGTTCCGATCCGACCGCCGTCGCGGCGACGCACTTCGAGTTTATGCGGAAATTGCGCGAGTTCGGCCTTCCGACCGCGCCGCTCGCCAAGCGTTTCGAGACGTTCGAGGAAGCGTTCGCTTACGTCCAAGAAATGCGCGAAAACCTTGCGTCGCTTGACTTTGAAGTCGACGGAATCGTCCTCAAAGTCGACGATTTCGCCGCCCGCGCCGCTATCGGTTCGACGTCGAAGTTCCCGAAATGGCTCGTCGCCTGCAAGTTCGAAAAATACGAGGCGCAAACGACCGTCCGCGAAATCGTCGTGCAAATCGGCAAATCGGGCGTCGCGACCCCGGTCGCCGAACTGGAACCGGTCGAAATCGCCGGAACGACCGTTTCGCGGGCGACGTTACACAATATCGCGTTCATCGAAGAAAAGGACGTGCGAGTCGGCGACGCGGTCGTCGTCGCGAAAGCGGGCAAAATCATCCCCCGAGTGATGCGCGTCGAGTCGTATTTGCGACCGCAAAACCCGGAGCCGCCGCGCTTTAGATTTCCGGAGCGTTGCCCGAGTTGCGATTCGCCGCTCGTTCGCGACCAACAGGAAGCGTCGAAACGGGACGAAACCGGCGCGCTCGTAAAGGTCGACGGCAAAACGGTTAAGGAGTTTGTCGACGGTTCGTTTATCCGCTGTCCGAATCCGGAATGTCCGGCGCAATTCCGCGAGCGTTTAGCGTTTTTCGCGTCGAAAGCCGCGATGAATGTCGACGGAATCGGCGCGTCGCTCGTCGAGCGGTTGACGTCTCCGATCGCAATCGACCTGTTCAACGAAGAACCGCCGCTCGTCCGCTCGTTCGCCGACCTTTACCGCTTGACGCCCGAACGTCTTATGCTGCTCGACGGCGTTAAAATCAAGTCGGCCAACAACTTAACCCAAGCGATTCAAGAAAGCAAAACGCGCGGCCCGGCCCGGCTCTTGACGGCGCTTTCGATTCCCGGCGTCGGCGCGCAAACGGCCAAAGACCTCGTTAAGGACTTCCGCTCCATCGACGCAATGCTCGAAGTCGAGTCGGCGGAAGCCTTTACGGCGACCGAAAACGTCGGCGAAATTTTAGCGCAAAACTTATTCCAATTCTTCCGCTCGGAAGCGGGCCGCCGCATTATCGCGGAGCTGAAAGAACTCGGGCTTGAAACCGCGCTCCCGGCGCTTCCGGAGTCGGCAAACGGCGAAAACGGTTTTGAAAACGATCTTCCCCTCGACGGAAAAACAATTTGCGTTACCGGGACGCTTAACCGTTACGACCGCGTTAAAATCAAAGAAACGATCGAAGCGAACGGCGGCAAGGCGGCGTCGAGCGTTTCCAAGAAGACGACGTTCGTCCTCGTCGGCGCGAAACCGGGTCAGTCGAAAATCGACAAAGCGGCGGAACTCGGCGTCCCGACGATTACCGAAGAAGAGTTTGAAACGATGATCGGCGCCGACGACGCGACCGGTTCCGACGACAATCCGGCCCCCAACGCAAACGGCTTGCTTTTCTAAGGTTAGCCGCCTCGACGCCCCCCCGTCGCATCTATCGACGTCAAGTCGTTTAACGCTCGCCGTGCCGTTCTCTCTTTCGTTGAAAAGAACGGCGCGGTCGTTGCGTTTCTTTCCTTTTTGAATTATGTTTCAACGTAAAACAATCAAACGCGGTCGTTTAACTTGTCTTCCTCCGTCGGCTTTCTCGCTTCGCCGTCAAAAATTTTCTTAAAAAACGCAAAATTTTCGAAAAAAAGCTTGCGACGCGCCGCAAAATATCGACAATATTCTTTGTCGTTTCGTCGTTATTTCAAGACGACGCGTTTACTTTAACGCGTTGCTCTCGAAACCGTTAAACCGCAACGCATTAAGGAGCGCAAAATGAAAAAACGCAAGCCGCGTCGTCCCGTTCGCTCGTCGACGCTTTTAACGTTGGCTCTTGGTCCGTTTGTCGCGTCGACGCCTTTTGAAGCCGACGTCGACGCCGCTTTTCAATTAACGCAAGTCGCCGCCGCGTCGGACGTTGCGTTGGATTCTAGCGCCGACGAAACGTCGAAAAAAATCGGCGTTCGCCCTTACGAGATGGATTGGGCCGGGCGGACGGAAGAAGTTCGTCAAGCGCTCGTCGACTTTGAAAACCTCGACGGTTGGACGGTCGAGGCGGTCGGTTCGGTCGCGACGTTCGAACGAAGTCGCGAAGAGCAAATGTACGGAAAGCACGTCGGCAAGCTGACTTACCGCAAAGACGCCGCGGCGCAAGGAACGCCGATCGTTCGCGTTCGTCCGCCGAAACCGATTCCGATCGACGTCGCCGATTTCGACGCGTTCTCCTGCTGGATCGTCGGCAACAACTGGGCTTGGGCGCCCGATCCGAAAACGCCGCGCGTCCGGGTTTCGGCTCTATTCCAAACCGTTGACGAGCAAGAAGTTCCGCTTTACCTTGAAACGATCGATTGGCGCGAATGGTTCCTTTGTTACAAGACGATTTCTAAGGAAACGCGCAAGCGACTTGGCGACGCCGCGTCGTTCAATGGTTTTCTTATCGAAAACGGAACGAACGAAGAAGATCGAACCCTTTATCTCGACTCGTTTTGCGTCTTTAAAGAAGAGCGAAAGCCGCTCGAGTTTACAGCGCGTCCCAAACCGGGAATCGATCTTTTCGACGGTCAGCCGCTCGGTCTAAACTCCGGCGAGGGGCGACTTCCGTTCCCGACGCGTCCGGAAACGATTCTTCCGGACTCCGCGAAGAACCTAAAAAAGGCGGCGTTTCACACCTACGGCGACGCGTTCGATTTCGTTTACGAAGGAACCGACGGAACGCTCGTTTACGACTACAAACCGCAAGTCGGCGATTGGTCGGATGTTACGGCGCGCTGGAACGACTCGAAACCGTTCAAACCGCTTTCCGGAGGCGGCGTCAATTACTTAATCGGCGACGCCGGGTCGCAAGAGCCGGTCGAGAAGCGCGAACTTCTCGAAAAGAGCGTCGCAAACGGTTGCGTTACAACGCGTTGGAAACTAACGTCGGCGACGGCGACGGCGGAGGTCGAGTACCGCTTCCAACTCGCCGGCAAGTCGTTGATCGTCGACGTTGTCGCGCTCGGCGGGCGAATTCCGGCGGTCGAGTTCGGACGTTTCGAGGGCGTCGAAAAGCCGCGCTCGTTCGCTATCCCTTATTATTTATACGATTACGGTCGCCGACCGGGCGCGCTCGTCTTTACGCCGCCGGTCGCCGATTCGGAAAAAGCGCAATCCGACGACGCTAACCCCAACGTTGGCAAGCTCTTCGCGTCCGGTCATATCGATTGGTATCGGAGCGGCGCTTCGTATTTGCTCGGCAAACACGAAGTCGGTAAAACAAGCAACGGCGGCGCTTACGGCGTCGTCAACGGCGGTTCCGAATACCGAACGAAAACCGACGGAACGCGCAACGACGTTTACGAACGCTTCGTCTTGACGATTTCGCCGACGTTCGAAGAGACGCTTCCGACGATCGCGAACCCGACGTCGCCCTACAAACACGTCGCCGGCAAAGGAGTTTGGAACGCGCACGGCGCTACGACTCGCGACGCCGACAAACGAATTTGGCGCGATATTTGGCGCCGCGGAATGCGACGCGTTATCGTTACCGACCACGAAGTCTGTTGGCGCGACGGCGGCGAGAGCTTTACGTTCCGCACCAAACCGGCGCCTAAAAAGGGCGGCGACGCGGGTTGGATCGATTATTCGCGCTTTATGCAGGACGAACTCGGCTTCGTTTACGGCCCGTACAACAACTTCACCGACTTCGCGCCGGTCAACGAGTATTGGTCGCCGGATATGATTTCGCGCCTTCCGGACGGTTCGCTCCAACGCGCTTGGGCCCGATGTTACGCGCCGAAACCGGCTCGGGCGGTCGAGTACTGCGAAAAGTTGACGCCGATTAACGAAGCTAAGTTCCAATTTAGTTGCGCTTACTGCGACGTTCACTCGTCCGTTCCGGCTTGGACTCGCGTCGACTACGACGCCCGCGTTCCCGGCGCCGGGACGTTGATGAGCGTCTATTATCCTTACGGCGAAATCTTTCTCCTGCAAAAGAAAAATTGGGGCGGCCCGACTTATTCCGAAGGCCCGCACCACTGTTTTTACTCCGGTTTGACCGACGGAAACTACGCGCAGGACCAACCTTACAACTTGCGCGTCAATCCTTGGCTCGTCGACTTCGACCTGCGCAAAATGCACGATCTCGAATGCAACTTCGGGCTCGGGAACGTCGGTATGTTCGCGCCCGGTTACACGCCGAAAACGCCCGCCGAAAACACGGCGCTCCTCGACCGCTTCCTCGCCGGAACGCTCGCGTTCGGGCACCCGGGCTTTTTAGCGCGCGAATTCGGAAACAACGGCGCCGCAAAGAGTTACTTTATGATCCAACAGATCGCGTCGCGCTACACGCAAGTTTCGGCGACGTCGATCCGCTACTTCGACGCCGACGGAAACACGCTCGACACGAGCGCCGCGCTCGCCGCCGACGTCGTGAAGCGCTCGCAAGTCGCGGTCGAGTACGCCGACGGAACGACGGTCGTCGCGAACGGTTCGGAGAAAGAAAAGCTCGAAACGACGTTCGCCGGACGCAAAATTTCGCTCCCGCCAAACGGTTACGTCGCTTGGACTTCCGACGGCGATATTCTCGTCGAGTCGCGACTCTCCGACGCCGGAAACCGCTTCGACTACTGCGCGTCGCCGGAATATATTTACCTCGACGGACGCGGCGTTTGGACCGTTTGCGAACGCGCTTGCGGCGCCGGGTCGGGCGTTTGCCGGATTTTAGACGCAAACACCTTTGAACTCATCCCTTACGACGGCGCGGAACTCGGTTTCAAAATCGCCGACGCGAACGAAAGCGTTTCGGCGGTCGCGCTCGATTACGACGGCAAGGAAATCGGCGAAGCGCAAGTCCGCCGATCGCGCGGCTTTACGTTCGTCTCCAAAGTCGACGGCGCGTTCTCTTACCGCTTGACGAAAACGCCGATTAGCGCCGACGTATCGACCGACGCAAAGAACGAAACGGCGGCGGGTTGCGAACGTTGGAGTTGCGACCGCTTCAACGTCGCGCCGGGCGAAACGGTCGTTTTGCGCGACGCAAACGGCGAAACGGTCGACTTTACGATTCCGAAAGACGCTGCGCCGGGCTCGCGAATTTGGGCGGAGCCGGAAGCGGGCGCGCATCTCGACTTCGCCGTTGTAAACGCCGTCGACGCGAACTTTGCGTTCGACGCGAAAACCAACGTTTCGACCGCTTCGTTAAAGACCGTCTTGCCGCGCGCCGTCGGAACGCTTTCCGTCGACTTCGCCGGTAAAACGTTCGTCAAACCTTTTGATTTCGACGGTTCCGAAACGTCGCGTCTTACGTTTGAGTTCGCGGCGCCGAACGCCGTCGGCGTCGAAACGGCTCGCGCGACCGTCGCCGCGACGCCGCCGCAAGGCGAACCGCTCGAAACCGTTTATTCGTTAACGTTAGAAACCGCGTCGCAGTTCGTTCCGTTCGAAACGCTCGACTTCGGCGCTTCAAACGGTCGCGTTTCGGCGAACGTCGACTTTACGCCTTATCTCCAACGCCGAGGCGCGGTTCCGTCGCCGTCGTTCGCCAATTCCGGCGCGATCGCAAACTTCGAAACGAACCAATCTTGCGGCGGCGACGCGCGGTCGGGCTATTTCCTCCACCCGCCGTATACGGGCGGCGCGACCGGTCGAACGTATCTCCGCTTCGACTTTGAAGTTCCGAACGAACCGGCGACGTTCCGCGTCGACGTCGGCAAGAAAGACGAAAGCCACCTCGGCGACGGAATTTTGTTCCAAGTCGCGGTCGCGACGTTCGCCGACGACGGCTCGATTTCCAGCGAGCAAACGCTTGCGGAAACAACGGTTGCGAAACACGAATGGAAGCCGCTCGAAACCGATTTGAGCGCGTTCGCGGGAAAGAAAATTTCGCTGCTCGTCGTCGCCGACGTCGGAAAAGCGAACGACTCGAGCGGCGACTGGGGCGTCGCGTCGCAACCGCGCCTCGAATCGTCGGAAACCGCTCTCGTTCGACGTTTAACCGCCGTTTCGACAAAGTAACGTCTTGAAAAATCGCGCGTTCGTCGTCTCCTTCGAACGCGCGATTTTTTAACGAGTCGCGCTCAATCGCTTTCCCCTTCTAAACGTTTGAGCGCTTCCTTCGCTTTCGCGTCGCCCATTTCGGCGGCGGCGCGGTACCAAGTCAAAGCGGCTTTAACCATTTTTCCTCGAGGGGCCCAACCGTTTTCCAGGAACTCGCCGACCCGGACGATCGCTTCGACGCATCCTCGGTTTCCCGCCGATTTGAAATATTGGAACGCGCGCTTACGATTCTCTTTAAAGCGTCCTTCTCCTCTAAAGTAAAGCTCGCCAAGACGATAAGCCGCCAACGCGCAACCGTCTTTGGAAGCCTTGCGCCACCATTGAGCCGCTTTCGAAATGTTTTTTCCGACGATCGTCCCCCCGGCGTACGCCTCGCCCAATTCAAACGCCGCGTCCGCGGAGCCCAATTCGTCTCCCTGAACAAACGCGACGAACGCTTCGTCGGGATCGGGCTCCGTTCCGACGCCGTCTTTATAACACAGCCCAAGTCGCCAAGCCGCGGCGCCGCATCCTCGCTCCATCCCTTGCCGATACAACGCGACCGCCTCGGTCGGATTCGGCTCCGTTCCGATTCCCGTTTCGAAACAACGGCCGAGAAAATAGAACGCGCGCCCGTCCTTTTTCTCGGCGCCTTTGCGATACCACTCGATCGCTTCGGTCGGATTCGGCTCCGTTCCGATTCCCATTTCGCGCCAGAATCCCACTTTTAAGACACTGTTCAGATTGCCGAGTTCGGCGCTCTTACGATACCACTTGAACGCTTCCTCGTCGTTTTCTCGCGTTCCCCAACCGTGTTCGCAACATTGCCCCAAATACGCGCAACACTCGCCCAACGCATACTCGTCGCCGCCGCACCCCTGTTCGAACGCTTGATTTAACACCTTCCAAGCTCTCTTCGCGTCGCGACGTCCGCCGACGCCGTCCAAATCGAGTTGCGCTAATAAAATCATCGCGTCGGGCGACCCGAGTTTTACGGCCTTTTCGCAATAACGTCGTCCTTTTTCCGGGTCCGGCTCGTTCCAATCGTCGCCGTACAACGCGTGAGACGCAAGCATATACGTCATAAACGGATCGTCGCTATCCGCGAAACCCGCTTCCAAAAATTGGAGGCTCTCCACGACGTCGGCGTCGAATATGTCCAACTCTTTCTTCGGAGTCTTCGCGGCGTCCTTCGCTTTGCCTCGCCCGCGTCGCGCGTCGAGTTTTTCCTTCTTTTTCGCCGTCATTTAGCGCGCCTTTCCTTAAAAATGTTTTCGATCGCGGCTCTTTCCTTCGCAAGCCTTTACGCGATCGCTCTTGCTTGTCTTCTAACACGTTAAGCGCCGCCCCGTCTTTTAGCGCGCGGGAATCCCCCGGTTCAATCGACGAGAGAGCTCGACGCTAACGATTAAATAAAAGAACGTTTGTTACAAAGTTTAAAAACGCCGAAAACGCCTCGTCTTATCGCGACGCGTCGGAAGTCCTCGCCAATACGTCGAAAGAAGCGTTCGACTTTGTTACGGCGCTTGCGAAATCTCAACGCAAGCGCTTAATTTACGTCGGTTGCGCATCACCGAAACATCGGTTTTAAGCCGACGCCGCTCGTATGACAAACGCTCGACGCGCTCGTCGTCGGAGCGGCGTTTCGGTTTATTCCATTTCTTTTTCAAGATACCCGCGCGGCCTTATCGTCTTGATCGTCTCTTCGCCGCGCCGAAACAAACCGACCAATTTTTCGATTGTCGTCGTTTCTTGAACGGGTTCCAAACTCGCCAACGATTCGAGCGCCGCTTGCGCCTCTTTGTTTCCGGCTTCCAACGACTTTTCGAACCATCGCGCCGCCTCTTGCAAGTCGCGCTTAACGCCTCGACCGTCGGCGTAATGCGCGCCGAGATTGTACATCGCGTCCCCGTCTCCCTTTTCCGCCGCTCGACGATACCATTTCAACGCCTCGGCGTAATCTCGCGCGACGCCGACGCCGTTCGAGTAGCAAAATCCTAACGCGACCATCGCCGGAGCGAAATCGTTCGCTCTTTTACGGTACATACGAACCGCTTCGGTCGGATTTTTTTTAACGCCGAAACCGAGTTCGTAACATTGGCCCGCGTAAACCGAGTAGTTTGGGCAAAGGCAAAGCTCGCGTTCCGCCGCTCTTTTTACGCCGCTAAAAAAACCTTCCTTATCCCCCCTTTGCAACGCCCAAAAAGCGGCTTCGTCTTGGCGTCGGTCTTCATAGTAAGAGCTGTCAAAATTCATCGCGACCGTTCCTCCTTCTTTTCAAACGTTAATCTTTTTTAGACAGTTTTTCAACCGACAAACGATACGACGACGTTTATCGCCCCAAAACCGCCTTCATTTTTTCAAACGCCGTTCTTTTCAAAACATAATTCCATCAACTAAACGATATCGTACCAAATCTTTCCCGTTTTTCAAGGCGCGGTAAGCGAAGCCGTTCGCGCCAACGTCGCTTGCGCGAGACGCTTTGCTTGCGTCGCTTACCGCTAAGAAGAGCGAAACGGGCCAATTTGGGCTCAAATTCCGCTTTTTTTGAAAAAAAACTTCCCTTTCGACGCAAAATCGTTTATAATAGCGGCGCGTCGACGTTTCAAGCGGCGGCGTTTCCCGTTTTCCTTTCCTTTTACCTTCCAACGAAATTCCCGACCAAACGCCGTCCCGCCAAGCGTTAGCGGAGCGGAAGCGTTCGTCGGCGGAGCGTTTTATGTCCGACAAAAAATACGATATCGGCCTCGTCGGCGCCGGCGTGATGGGCCAAAATCTCGCCCTCAATATGGTCGACCGCGGTTTCAGCGTCGCCGTTTACGACCTCGCGGCCTCCCAAACCGACAAATTCCTCGCCAAAGACGAAGCGAAGTCGAAAGGCGACGCGCTGACCGGCGCTTACACGCTCGAAGAGCTCGCGTCGAAGCTGAAAACGCCGCGCAAAGTCCTCATGATGGTTACCGCGAAAGACCCGGTTCCGGCGCTTGAAAACGCCCTTTACCCGGACCGCGCTCCGGTCGACGCCGTTCTCGACGCGCTTCTTCCGCATCTCGAACCGGGCGACGTCGCGATCGACGGCGGGAACACGCACTTCAAAGACACCGAACGCCGCGTCAAATTCCTCGCCGAACGCGGGATACGTTTCGTCGGAAGCGGCGTCTCCGGCGGCGAAGAGGGCGCGCGCAAGGGCCCGAGCCTGATGCCCGGCGGCGATCCGGAGGCTTGGCCGCTCGTTCAACCGATCTTCCAAGCGATTTCGGCGAAAGTCGGCCCGAACAACGACGTTCCGTGTTGCGATTGGATCGGAAACGGCGGCGCGGGCCATTACGTCAAGATGGTTCACAACGGCGTCGAATACGGCGACATGCAGCTCATCGGCGACGCGTATTGGATTCTCAAAAACGCCGTCGGCGCGACGAACGAAGAACTCGCCGAAATCTTCGGTCAATGGAACCGCGAAGAACTCGACAGCTATTTGATCGAAATCACCCGCGACATTTTCACCGTCGTCGACCCCCAAACGAAAGCCGGCCTCGTCGACGTTATCCTCGACGCGGCGGGCGCCAAGGGCACCGGGAAGTGGATGAGCCAACACGCGCTCGACCTCGGCGTCCCGAGTTCGCTCGTTACGGAAGCGGTTTACGCTCGGTCGATTTCGTCGCTCAAAGCGGAGCGCGTCGCCGCGAGCCGCGTTCTCTCCGGCCCGACGAACGTCCGTTACTCCGGCGACCGAGCCGAATTCATTAATCAAGTGAAGCAAGCGCTTTACGCGTCAAAAATCTGCAGTTACGCGCAAGGGTTCGCCCAACTTCGCGCCGTCGCTAAAGAGTTCGGTTGGACGCTCGATTTGGGTCGAATCGCGCTCCTTTGGCGCGGCGGCTGCATCATTCGCGCCGTCTTCCTCGAACGGATCAAAGAGGCGTTCGACGAGAACCCGAACCTCGAAAACTTGCTTCTCGCGCCCTATTTTAAAGCGGCGGTCGAAAACGCGCAAACCGCTTGGCGCAACGTCGTTAAGACGGCGGTCGAACTTGGAATCCCGGCGCCCGGTTTCGCGACCGCGCTGACCTATTTCGACGCGTACCGCTCGGAACGCCTCCCGGCGAACCTCGTCCAAGCGCAACGCGACTATTTCGGCGCCCACACGTACAAGCGCGTCGACGACGAAACCGGCGCCGCTCATCACACCGACTGGATCGCCGAAAAGAAATAACGCCGCGCAAGCGTTAAAGCGGTCGTCAAAAACCGCCCCGTTTTCCCATCTTAACGCTCCTTGCCGCGACGGTCGCTCCTTTACCCGTTCGACCGTCGCGCCGGGGGCGTTTTCGCGTTTCTCAACAACTTCGCTATCCTATTTATCTTTACCATTTTAACGTCAACGCAATCTTTTCGGCAAAAACTCGCCGCATTCTCCAAAAATCGTTGACGGAGGCCGTTTGTTCCGATAAAATAAGGACGCGCTTTCCATTTTCGGCGTTCGCGACCGTTTCGTTCCGCCTTCCCGTTCCCCCCCCGACGAAAGGAACCGACGATGACCGTTTCCCGTTTTTCTCTATTTTCGCTATTTTACGCCGTTTTAACCGCCGCGTTTCTTGCGGTTAACGCGCCGACGTCCGCCGCGGAACCGTCCGCCGTTCGGATTTGGCCGGTCGATCCGCACTTGAAAATTTTCGGCGACTCGCAAGCCGCCGACGCCGTCCCGCTCGTCCTCCGCGCCGCTCGCAACGAATACGAGTCGGGCCAATTCGGCTTGCGCGCCGACGCCGACGTCGCCGGGCTTTCCCTCGCCGTTTCGGATTTAACGAACGCCGACGGAGCCAAAATCGCCGCGTCGAACGTTCGCCTCCGCCCGATCGGGACGATTCCCGTTACCAAAAACACGCCAGGCGCCGAAAATATCGTCGTCCGCAAAGCGCCGTTCGACGCGCCGGACGTTCTCTTCGAAGAAACGACGCTCGATCTAAAAGCGCAAGTCGCGAAAGGCGTTTGGGTTACGCTCTTCGTTCCGAGCGAAACGGCGCCGGGCCGCTACTCCGGAACGATTACGGTCGCTTCCGAAACGGCGCGCGCCGAACTTCCGCTCGAAGTCGAGGTTTTCCGCTTCGAACTCCCGCAAGAGCGTCATTTATGGGCGACGAACTGGTTCGCTTACGGTCGGTTTGCGACGGCGGCGGGCGTCGAGTTTGCGTCGGAGGAATATTGGGCGGTTTTGGAGCGTTATTTCCGCAATATGGCCGAACACCGCCAAAACGTCGTTTACGTCTATTGGCGCCCGGGCGACGGCCTTACTAGGGCGACGCGTTCGAAAGACGGCGCTTGGAACGTCGATTTTTCCCGCCTCGAACGCTATCTTAAACTCGCGGAGGAAACCGGCGTCGGCGAGCGGTTCGAACTCGTTCACGTCGGCTCGATCAACCGCGACGATAACACGATCAACTGGGCGCAAGGCGCGGTTTACGACGAAGCGCAAGGGAAATCCGTTTGGCTTCCCTCCGAAGAATGGCTCGAGCCGGTTTTGAGCCGCCTCGAAGCGTATTTGGTTGAAACGGGCCGAATCGACCGCTGCATGATTCACATCGCCGACGAGCCGTTCCGCGCCGACTTGCCCGCTTGGCGCGCCGCGTCGCGACGGGTTCGCGAAATCGCCCCGAAACTGCGTCGAATCGACGCGATCGAGTCGACCGATTTTGTCGGCGATCTTGAAATTTGGGTTCCGAAGCTCTCGCACTTCGACCGTTGGCGCGAATTTTACGACGAAGTCCGCGCCGACGCCGCTAAAAAAGGCGCCGACGTCGAATTTTGGTACTATATTTGTTGCCATCCTTACGGCGAACGCTACCCGAACCGCTTTATGGACTTGCCCGGCTCCCGCGTCCGCGCGATCCATTGGCTGAATTACTCGGAGAATTTAACCGGCTATTTACACTGGGGTTACAATTTTTGGGGCGACGACCCGTTCGGCGCTCCGACCGAGAAATACGGCCCCGGCGACACGCACGTCGTCTACCCCGGCCCGCTCGATTCGATTCGTTGGGAGCTGGAACGCGAAAGTATCGAGGATTACGAATATTTCGTTTTGCTCGAAAATTTGATTAGCGACGTTAAAAAAGAAGCCGGCGCGAACTTGCGTTGGCTGAACGCGAAAAAACGCTCGCTCGAACTCGCTCGCCGCGCCGTTAGAACGCCGTCCGACGTCGCGCTCGACCCGGCGGTCTTTACCGAAACGCGCCTCGAACTGGCTCGCGAAATCGAGTCGCTGACGAACGGCCCGCGTTTGCTCGTCCAAACGTTCCCCGGCGACGGCGCGACGCTCGTCCCGGGCCCGGTCGTTATCGAGTTTTACGGCTTGACGGAACCCGGCGCGACCGTCTCAATCGGCGGCAAAGCGGTCGAAGTCCGCCCGGACGGGACGTTCGAACACTCGACTTGGCAAGAGAAAACCGGCGCGGTCGAGATTGTCGCGACGACGCCGGACGGTCGAACGGCGAAAACGGTTCGACGCTTCGTCGCGGCGCCGCCGGTCGTTCCGGTCGCTCCGTCCCAAGAAGCGGCGAAGTAACGTCGTTTCGGCCTTTGCGTTCCTTAAAAGACGTTCGGGTCGTTCCGCCGTTTCGCGTCGAGAGCGTCCCGTTCGTCCTCCGCCTTCCCCATTCCCCCTGTTTCCCCCTTTTTAACTCCCGCTAAGCGAAGGAGCTTTCCCCGATGAAAATCTCAACGTTCCCCTTAACCGTCGCGACGGCGTTCGTCGCGGCGCTCGGCGTTTTCCGTTGCGACGCGCTTTCGTTCGCCGACGAGCCGACGCCGGAAAAACGCTTGACAAAAGAGGAAATCGTCGACGATTTAACGTCGCTGATTAAATATCCGGAATTGAAGGACTTGCCGAACGTTCGCGAGTACGAGAGCCTCAAGCGAACGGTCGAAATCGGCGGCAAGGAATACGTCGTTTGGACCGACGCGATTCAAGCCGCGCTCGACGAGAAAAAGGGCGTCTACATCCCGAAATCGGACGACGTTTATTATATCGACGCCCCGATTTACCTCGACTCCGATTGCGCGATTCAAGCCGACCCGGAGGCGCGGATTCACGCCGTCCCGGACTTGAACGCCTGCATGTTGCGCAACCGACATATGCTCCCGGGCCGGATTCGCCCCGTTTACCTCGACGACGACTCGTCGCGCGATTTCCGCATTACGGTCGTCGGCGGGATTTGGTCGCAAGAGAAGAAACATCGCTCCGAAGGGGACGGCGCGTCCGACCGCAAGCGGACGATTCCGGGCTCGGCGGGCGTTTTCCTCTTCTCGAACGTCGCCGATCTCTCGATCGTCAACGTTAAAATCGAAAAGGGCGCGCCGTTTGCGTTTCACGTCTCGAACGCTCGGAACGTTTTCATTTCGGATATCGCGGTCGAGACGAACTGCGACGGCGTTCACTTCAACGGGCCGCTTTCCCGCGCCGTCGTTCAAAACTTCGACTGCGTTCGCACCGGCGACGACTGCGTCGCGATCAACGCTTGGGACTGGCCGCAAAGCGGACCCGCGCTCGGGCCCATCGACCGCGTTTTGGTTCAAAATTGCCGCTCGGTCTCCGGTTCGTTGAAGGATATCCGCCTTCTCCCCGGCGTCTTGGTTTACCCGGACGGAACGAAAATCGACTGCCCGATCACGAACGTCGTCTTGCGCGACCTCGAAGGCTTCAACTATTTCAAGATGTACGCGCAGTCGTTGCCCGGCCGCCAAAACGAATGTTACGTCGGAACGCTCGACAATATTTACGTCGACAACCTCAAAGGCGCGCTCGCCTGCACGCCGACCGCCGGTTGGGACGCCGACTTTTACGGCGTCGGGCCGAACAACAAAGTCAACCCGATCGCGCCGATCAGTATTCTCTCGAACTCGCGCAACCTGACGTTTGAAAATTTGACGATTAAAAAGCCGGAAGGCGACGCTTGCTTGGTTTACGTCGGTCCGGAGTGCATGCAATTTTGGTACGGCTCCGGCGAAAACCGCCGCCCGGTCGACGTCTTTATGAGCGACGCGACCTGCGTCGTCGAAAATATCGAGTTCAAAAACCTCCGTTTCGAAGACGGAACGCCGGTTCCGAATCCGGAAAAGCTCGTCCGCCCGGTCAAACTTAGCCGCAACCCCAAATATCCGAAGGAATCCCCGCGCGGCGGCGACGGCGGCGGCGAAGTTCGGCGCGTCGACGTTCTTCAATAAAGCCGGACGTCCGAACGCCGACGTCGAACGTTATTTTCCGACGTTTTTCAAAATCCGACGTTTTTCAAAAATTAACGTCGTCGACATTGAAAAACGTCAAGGAAAATTTCCGGCTCCCGAACGCGACGCCGTTTCCAAACTCGGGCGGCGTCGTCTCCCCTCTTTCCCCCATTCCCCTATTTTAACGCTTAACATGCTTGAAATCGAAATGAAGTTCCGCGTTCCGGACGCCGACGCTTACGAGGCTCGCCTTCGGAACGATTTTTCGCTCGTCTTCGACGAGCCGCGCTCCGAAATCGACCTCTTTTTCCGCAACGAAACCGCCGGATTCCCAACCGAAGGAAAAGCCCTGCGAATCCGCCGCCAAGACCGCCGCTTAGCCGCGACGTTCAAGGGCCCGCGCCTCGACCCGAAAGCGAAAATCCGCGAAGAAATCGAACTCCCGCTCGGCCCCGCGCTTCCCCCCGACGCCGACGAAGCAAGCGTCGAGCGAGTCCGCGCCGACTGGATTCGCTTCTTCGAACGGCTCGGGTTCGAACCGGGCCCGACCGTCTCGAAGCGCCGCCGAACCGCCCGGTTGACGTTCGAAGGTCGCGCGTTCGAAATCGTTTTGGACGAGGTTCCGCCGCTCGGCTTCTTCACCGAAATCGAGACGATCGCGCCCCCGGAAGAACTCGAAGCGGCCCGCCGAACGACGTTCGCGCTCGCCGAACGTTTGGGGCTCGCGGAACCGATTCCGACGAGTTACCTCGCGCTCCTGCAAAACGCCGCGTCGGACGAGGAACTTTAGCGGAAGCGCCCGTCGCAAAACGCGCCTATTAATAATAAGGACAAAACCGCGCCGCGGGCGTCGGGTCGCTCGACCTCGCCCCCGCGCTCGCTTCCGCCGTCGGCCCGTCGTCGCCGCGAAACCGTCGCTTGCCCGCCCAATTCGCCGCGACGTAAGCCGGGCTAATCGGGAAATTTTACCTAAACGGCAGTTTCTTGAGAAAATTTAGAAAAAATTTCAAATTTAGGGCGTTTCACGCTCGACGCCGCGCCCTCCCCGGATTATCATTTATAATGGTACGACATAAAATTTTCGCCGCTTCCGCAAAATTTCCCGGAGGCGGCGCGTCGAAGGTCGCCTCCGTTGGAAACGGGCGTCTTTCGTCGTCGACCGCGGCGCTCGGCAGTCGGGAGCCGCGTCGCGGACTTTTACGCGAATAGAAACAAACACATCGTCGAAACTTTACGAACGCGTCTCGGAGGAATTCGAATGAAATTGGGAATGTTCCATTTAGTGTTGTCGTTGGCGGCGGTTCTTCCGTTGGCCGTCGTTCAAGTTAAGGCGGCGGAACCCGTCGACGAATCGCAAGCGGTCGAACTCTTCCAAGCGATGGAAGAAGGCCTCGTCGAAGTGAAGCTCGTCCCGAAAAACTCGCTCGAAAGCAGCCTGAGCGTTACGAACAAAACGAACCGTCCGATCGTCGTCGACATGCCGTCGGCGTTCGCGGGCGTTCCGGTTCTCGCGCAACCGCCGATGGGCGGCTTCGGGGGCGGCGGTTTCGGCGGTCCCGGCGGAGGCGGCTTCGGCGGCGGAGCGTTCGGCGGCGAAGACGGCGGGCGCGGCGGACGCGGCGGGCGCGGCGGGATGGACTCCGGTCGCAACGGCGGCGGCAACTCCGGCGGCAACCAATCGATCGGCGGCGGCATGGGCGGCGGTCGTATGGGCGGCGGCATGATGGGCGGCGGCATGGGCGGTCGTCGCGGCGGCGGCATGTTCTCGATCGCGCCGAACAAAACGCACAAAGAATCGGTCCGCACCGTTTGCCTCGAACACGGCAAAAAAGAGCCGCGCTCGACGGTCAAATACACCATCGTTCCGATCGATTCCTACACCGACAACAAAACGACGCAAGTCCTTTGCGAAATGCTCGGCGATAAAGACCTCGACCAAAACGCGGTTCAAGTCGCGGTTTGGAGCGCGGAAAACGGCATGACGATGGAAGAACTCGCCGCGAAGACCCGTCAAACCTCGCGCAACAACCCGGTCGAATCCTACTTCAAGCCGGGCGAACTCCAACTTGGCGCCGAACTCCTCGCGCAAGCCGGCGAACGCGCCAAAGTCGTCGAAGAAGTCGAAAAAGCGCAAGCCGACCTCGAAAGCTACAAACCGGAAGCGACCGACGACACGATCGAACGCTTGACCGAACAAGTTTTGAGCGAATGATCTTGTTTTCGGATTTTCCCGAATGATCGAACGACGCGGAGCCGCCCGGTTTCGCGTCGTTTTTTTGCGTCTCGTTTCAGGGCGCCGCGTTCTTAGCGACGTTTCCCAACCGCCGCGCTTTCCCCATTTTAACGCTATTCCCCGAGCGCCCGCCCTCGCCGCGTTCTTAGCGACGTTTTCCCAACCGCCGCGTTTTCTCCATCTTAACGCAAGTTCTAAGCGGTTCGCCCTCGCCGCGTTCTTTTTTCGCCGATTTTCGAAAATTCGCGCTCCGACGTTTGACAAACGCCGCTCGACTTGGTATCCTTAACGGTATCGAACGCCCCGCTTCCCGACGAAGCGTCGCCGCGTTTTACACATTTTCGCTATTTTACCGTTTCCCCTTATTTTCCGCAAAGGAGCGCGCTATGTCGACGCAAAACCGCGATTTTTCCCGTCGCCACTTTTTGAAAACCGGAACGTTTTTAAGCGCGAGCGCGCTCGGCGGCTTGGCCCCGTTTGAAACGCTTGCGTCGACCGCCTTCGCCGCGCCGAATCCGGAAGCCGAGAGCGCCGACGCCCCGAAGTTCGTTAAAGCGGTTCCGGTTTGGGCCTTCGGTCTCGAAAAAGAGATGAACGTTACGCTCTCTTTCGGCGTTAAGTTTGACGTCGCCGACGCGGAAACGGCGAAAAATATCGTTCTCCGCTCGACCGGTTCGACGATTATGCGCATCCATGTCAACGGCGAATTCGCCGGTTACGGCCCGGCGCGCGGCCCGCACGGTTGGTTCCGCGTCGACGAATGGAAAATCGGCGCCCTCCTGAAACCGGGTAAAAACAGCGTCGTTATCCAAGTCGCCGGTTACAACGCGAACAGCTATTACCACCTCGACCAACCGTCGTTCCTGCAAGCGGAAGTCGTCGACGGCGCCGGAAACGTTCTCGCCGCGACCTCCGCCGACGAAAAAGCGGACGTTCCCGCGTTCCAAGCGACTTACAGCCACGCTCGCCTTCAAAAGGTGCAACGTTTCAGCTTCCAACGTCCGTTCATCGAAGTCTACGATCTCGGTAGATTTCTTCACGACGGCGTCGGGCTCGCGGAACAACCGGCGGTCAAATACCTCCCGCGCCGCGTCCCGCAACCGGAGTTCGCGATCATCGAGCCGAAAGCTTGGGGCCCGACCGGCAAAGTAACGCGCCGCGAAAAGCTCGAAAAGCCTTGGCGCGACCGTTCGCTCGTCAATATCGGTCCGAAACTCAAAGGTTTTAAACTCGACGAACTCGAAATCGTTCTCTCGGACGAAATTCAACGCCTCGACACGACGTTCGACGCCGACGCGAAGCCGCTCGCGGTCGACTCCGTTTACAACGCCGGGGACGCGCAAGTCGTCGACTTCGGCGCCAACTACTGCGGTTTCTTCGGCTTCGAACTCGAAGCGGCGTCCGAAGGCGCCAAAATCGCGATCACGTTCGACGAAATCGCGACCGAAAACGGCGACGTCAACTTCCTTCGCCTCGGAACTTGCTCCGCGATCCAATGGACGATTCCCGCCGACGGCGATCCCACCCCAACGAGTTCCTTCTCCGGCAAGCCGCTTCGCCTCGAAGCGTTCGAACCGCACTGCGCCCGTTACGCGAAAATCCACTGCCTCGAAGGTTCGTTCACGCTGAAGAAATTCTACCTTCGCGAGTACGCCCACCCGGCGATTCGCGAAGCGGCGTTCGCTTGCGCCGACAAACGCCTCGAAGAAATCTACCGCGCCGCGATTTTGACGTATCGCGAAAACGCCGTCGACGCCTTCACCGACTGCCCGCACCGCGAACGCGCCGGTTGGCTCTGCGACAGCTTCTTCACCGCCCGCGCCGCGTTCGACCTGACCGGGAAAACCGACGTCGAGCAAGCGTTCTTCGAAAACTACCAACTTCCGGAAAAATTCGAGTTCCTCCCGGACGGCATGCTCCCGATGTGCTACCCGGCCGACCACAACGACGGCATTTACATCCCGAACTGGTCCCTTTGGTTCGTCGCGGAGTTGGAGGAATACGCGCTCCGCTCCCCCGACCGCTCGACGATCAACGGCCTGCGACGCCGCGTCGAAAAGCTCTTCAAGTTCTTCGAGAAATACGAAAACTCGGACGGTCTCCTCGAAAAGCTCGACAGTTGGGTCTTCGTCGAATGGTCGGCGGCGAACAGCTTCGTTCAAGACGTCAACTACCCGAGCAATATGCTTTACGCGGCGGCCCTCGACGCGGCGGGGCGCATTTACGGCGTCGACGCTTGGCGCTCGAAGGCGGCGAAGATTCGCGCGAAAATCGTCGAGCAATCGTTCGACGGCGAGTTCTTCGTCGACCACGCCGTCCGCAAGGCCGACGGAACGCTCGAAATCTTGCGCGACCGCACCGAAGTTTGCCAATATTTCGCCTTCTTCTTCAAGACCGCGACGCCGGAATCGCACCCGAAACTTTGGGCGACGCTCCTCGACAAATTCGGCCCGAACCGAATCAAAGAGGGCGGCTATCCGGAAGTTCACAAGGCGAACTCCTTCGTCGGGAACGTCGTCCGACTCGAACTCCTCGCGACGGCGAACCGCGCCGACCAACTCCTCGAAGAATCGGTCGCGTACAACCTCTACATGGCGGAGCGCACCGGCACCCTTTGGGAAAACGACTCGCCGCACGCCAGCTGCGACCACGGCTTCGCGTCGCACGTCGTTCGCCTCTTCCATCGCGACGTCGCCGGGATTTACGCCGTCGACGCGGTCGCGAAAAAGATCGTGATTCGCCTTCCGAAGCTCGACGCCCTCGCTTGGGCGAGCGCGGTTCAACCGGTTCCGGGCGGCGCGATCAAGATTCGTTGGGAAAAGCAAGACGGCAAACTGGCTTACACGCTCGAAACGCCCGCCGGTTACGACGTCGCGGTCGAGAACGCGAGCGGTTTGGAAGCGGTTCGCCGTTAAACGCCGTCGCTTAACGACGCTCCCGCGACGCGCCGTCGTTCGAACGTTCTCGGGAGCGTTCCTCTTCTAACCGCTTAAAAAGCAAGCCGTTCGGGTCGCCGAGCGGCTTTTTTTTCAAAAAAATTTCAACAACGCGCCGTCGCCGCTTGATTTCCTCGCCGCCGTTCGTTATACTAAAACCGTCGACCCCAAAATTGTCGACGAGCTAACGCCGTCGACGCCGGGCGCGTCGCTTTTTTGTCCTTTTCCTTTTTCCCGAAAGGTTCTCCGATGAACGCCCAATTCCCCGCCCTCGCCGCCGCGATTTGCGACCGAGCGCAAAAAGTTGTTCCGAACTGGTCTCGCGACGATATTTACGTCGTCTTTTTCACGCTCGACTTCGAAGACGCCGACCTCGCCGCGCCAACGGTAACGCTCGGGTTCAACACCGAAGCGGAGGTCAAACGGACGCTCCGCGACGTCGACGACGAAGCGGAAGCGCGTTGGTTCGGCGGCGTCCTTCTCGCCCAAAGACAAAAGGGATTCTGCGATTTCGGGCCCGATTTCTTCGAGGACGTCGTCGAAACGCTCGGCTTGACCGACGCGGAGGACGCCGACGAAGACGCTTGGGACGCGCTTTCCGAAAAAGCCGAGCGCGCGATGAAAGAACTCCTCGTCGACGCGATTCGCCGACTTCGAGCGTCGGACGCGTTCGCCGCCAAGTTCGGCGCGGACGTCCCGGTTCTTATCGTCGACGAATACGAGACTTGCGATTATTCGGCGGAAAACCTCGAGTTCAACCGCCAAGCGAACGACGGCGCGCTCCCGGACGAGTTCGTCGCATTTTACGAATCGATTCTCGACGAATAAAAACCGCCCGACTCGCGCGGCGAGCGGTTCCGGAACGGTCGAACGCCGTTTCCGCTTCGCTCGCCGACGTTTTAACCCGTTTAATTTTCCCGTTTACCGCAAGGAGACGCCGATATGACCGTCGATTACGAAGCCCCCGGAGCGGCCCAAGCTCGCGCCGCGCTCGCTCGCCGCGTTAAAAAACGGAGCGCCGAAGTCCTCAAACCGCTCGGTTTCGTCGCCGGCGAACGCCAAACGCGAACGCTCGTATGCTCGCACGGTTACACCGCGCCGCGCCCTTGGTTTTTCCGCCTTTATTATCATCTTACCGTTCGTCTCGTCTTGGAACTCGACGACGAAACGAACCCCGACGCTCCGCCGCGCGAATTTTTTCGTTTCAATCCGGACTCGATTTATTACAGTCAATTCGGCGTTTTCGCCGGCGCGAGCCATTCCAAAGACTGGGATACGCCGACGACGCCGGAGGAAGCGGACGCGATTTTCGAAAAAGTCGACGCGTTCCTAAGGGACGAAGTCGCGCCGTTCTTCGAAAAATATCGGGAAACGGACGCCGTCCTCCGCGATTACGACGCCGGAACGTTCCCCGACGCCGCTTTTCACCGCGACTCCCGCCTTTTTTCCGGCGGAAACCCTATTTTTAACGAAACCGGTTTGGGCGTCTGCCGTTTTCGCCAACGCCGCTTCGCCGACGCGCTCGCCCATTTTGAAGCCGCTCGCCGCGAAGTTGAAAAGGAAACGCGCCGCATTGGGCCCCAACTTTACCTCCTCGCTTACGAAGACGACCTCGCGCAAGTCGTCGAAATCGTTCGAAAAATGTTGTAATCGCTCGAAACGCCGAACGCTCTTCGCCGCGCTCGGGGCGTTTCGCCGCCGTTTCTTCGTCGCGTTAACCCGTTTAATTTTTCCGTTTGCCGCCAAGGAGACGCTCAAATGCCGCCGGAATACGCCAAGAAAATAACGAAAAATCTCGCTTGGGAAGCGTTCGACCAAATGAAACCGCTCCTCAAAAAAGGCCGCGTCGACGAAGCGCTCGACGTTTTGCGTCGACTAAATATCGGGCCAAAAACAATTTACGGCGAAAACGGGCGCGCTTTTTGCAAGCTGATTATCGATTACGCGGACGATGAAACCGGCGCGCTCAAAGCGGCGTATCTCGAGCTTATGTCGGCGCTTCTCGACGCCGGGGTCGACGTCGACCGCCAAGACAAATACTCGCAAACGCTTCTCAACGAAGCGCTCGATCGCGGCGACCTCGCGATTTGCCGCCTCCTGCTCGACCGCGGCGCGTCGCCGGAAATTACGAACGAATACGGCGAAACGCCCCTTTTCGACGCGTTGCGCTGGTTCGACGCCAACGACGAAGACTCGCAAAAAGCGCGAAACGCCCCGCAAATTCTCGAAGCGGTCATTCTCGCCGGAGCCGACGTCGACCGCCCGCTCGTCGACCATCGGGAAGCCGACGACGCCGAGCCTCATCGTTGGGGTTCGACGCGACGTTTGACGGCGCGACAATACGTCGAATCGCTCCCGGAAGACGACGCGCGCCGTCGCGCCTTTTTCGCCGCGCTCGAAAAACGCGACGCCGCGAAGAAAACGCCGAAAAATTAAGCGACGCCGCTCGTTTTGTTTCGCGAAAACCGTTTGCTCCGAACGTCGAAAAGCCCGCCGACTCCGCGTCGACCGGGCTTTTTTCGCGCCGGGATTCGGCGTTTTCCCTTATTATTTTCGCGTTCAAATCTTCTTTCGCGCCTTTCGCCCAAACGCCCGAATTTCCCCAACTTCTTAGCGACGTCGTTCTCCCGTTTCCCTTAACTTCTTCGCCGCTTTAGGCAACGCCTTATTTCCCTTAACTTCCGTCGTCGGGCCGCAAGAAAACAAAAAACGGAGAGCGACGCGAAATCGCTCTCCGTTTGTTCGACGGGAAGAACCGTTCAAACGCCGTTCATCAGTCGGCGTACCAGTTCGAACCGGCGAAAGTAACGTTGTAATCGTTCAACTCGGCGGAAACTTCGACGTCGCTTTCGAGCGTCGCCCACGGGTTGACGAGAATACCGCCGGCGACCGACGCGACGGCGTTCGACGAAACGCGAACCAACGAATCGCCTTCGACCGAAGCCGGAACGACGTATTCCGGAGTCGCGACCGCGCCGCCGAGAATCGCGTCGAGGTTGCAATCGGCTTTCTTCGCGAGGTTTTCGCGAACGATCAACGCGGCGACGAGCGCGACGTCCATGCAGTTTTTCGCTTCGGCGAAGATCGGTTCGGCCTTGGCGAGTTCGTTATAACGACGGGTCATGTTTTTCGCCCAACGGTTCGCGGCGGCGTCGGCTTTGCCGGTCGCTTTACGGGAACCGTCTTTCGCGAGCGCTTCGCGTTCGGTCAGAACGGCGACGGAGGAATCGGAAACCTTCCAAACGAGCGAATCGGCGTCGCGATAGACCGTTTCGTATTTCGGTTCCATCCAGAAGCGTTGGCCGTAAGCGGCGCTCCCGCGTTTGACCATCGAGAAATAGCTCGCGAAGTTTTTGATTTCCGCTTCGTCGAAGCCGAGGCTGAGGCGTTTCATACGGTAGTCGGCGGCGGCCAAGACGTTCGCGACGCGGCTGTCGCTCGGGACGCCTTGGAGGGTAACGTTCATTTGGCCCATCGCGGCGGCGAGTTCTTCCGCCGGCGCCGGCATTTGGAGCGCGGTCAAGCGGGCGATCGCTTCGCGAGTCGGGTCGATCGAGCAGGAGATCGGCGAAACTTTGCCGCCGTTCCAAGCGCTCGAAACGGCCATCAGGTCTTCGAGGCGAAGAACCGGTTTGCCGCTTTTCTTACCGACGAGCGTGCCGCAGTCGGAAACCGTCCACGGTTCGGCCGGGCCGACAAGGTAAATATCGTTTTCTTCCGGAACCGCGACGACGTATTCGATCGCCGTCAAACCGCCGAGGCAGCGCGCCGCTTCCGGGATTTCGACGTTGTTCGCTTCGCATTCGGCGACCAACGCGTTCAGACGTTTGAGCGAGATTTTGCGTTCTTTCGCCGGAGCTTGAAGATCGCTCGGGATTTCGGCCATCTTCGCGGCGACGTCGGCGCTCAGCTCTTGAACGTTCGCGTTGCGGAGAACGCGGTTCGCGTCGACCATGAAACCGCCGACCGCTTCGCGATAACCCCAGCGGAGTTCGCGAATTTGGTCGCGATCCTCGTTGTCGTCGTCATCGTCGTCGTCATTGTTATTGTTGTTATTATCGTTATCGTCATCGTCGTCGGCGAACGCGCAGGAAGCCGGAGACCAAGCCGACGGGGTCGTCGTCGCGACGAAACCGACGAACAAGAGCGCGCACATAAGCGTTTTCAGCGCGACGGCGAGCGCCGAATTGGACGAGCGAAGCAGCGAGACGCTAGTTACTTTCATTTTTATTCCTCTGTCAAGTTCTTCCTATCGCGTTGCGCGCCGACAGGCCCGCCGCGCTGGCGACGGTTCGGCGCGTTCGAAAGCGCGCGTCGGCGGTTTAGGGTTCGCCGCCGGGACGCGACGGAACGGCTCGAACGCTCCTTCTCCCGGCTATTTTAATAGATTAACCGGAAAACGTCGATTTTACAAGGATATTTTTGAAAAATTTAGCGTTTTCCGCCAACTTTTCGCCGCGCGCCTCTCCTAATCGCGACAATCCCGCCATTCTACCTAATCGTCCGAAACGTTCCAACGACGCGCGACGCGGCGCCCAAACGCCGTTAAACGCCGTTAAACGCCCAGTCGCCCTATTTCCCCTATATTATACGTCGACGGCGGCGGCGCGCAAGGCGGCAAGCGACGTTTCCGTCCGTTTTCTTAAAAAAACGTCTCGTTTCGAAAACAATTCTTTACAATCCCCGCAATCTGTGTTATACTCGACGGAACGACCGCGTTCGGCTCTCGTCGCCGGGCGCAAGAATTGCGCGTCTTTCCCAGTTTGCGCGCTTTCTCCATTTTATGGTCGGCGCGAAACGGCGACGACTTCGACGCCCGTCTTCGTTTTCCCGCCTATATAATTAATAAGGACAACATCGATGAAACGCTCTCTCGGCGCGTTTGCGCTCGCGGTTCTCTTTGTTCTCGGCTCGGTCGCGCCCGTCTCGGCGCAACAGTTCCCGGGGAACAACAACGACCGCCCCGTCAACACGATCGAGTCGGTTCGCCGCGCGATCGACGACATGATCTCGCAGTTTGCCGACGATTACCCGAACGGCGAAAAATACCTCGCGGAACTCGCCGAACTCGAAAAAGCGGAGCCGAAAGACGCCGCTTGGGAAGCGAAGTTCGCTTCGTTCCGTCGCAAAGCGCTCCTCGAAAACCCGGCGCTCGACGACCTCGAACTCCTCGTCGTCCGCTCGAACCGTCTCCCGGCGGTCGGCGACAACTTTATGACGATCGACAAAGTCCCGAAGGGCGGCTGGAACTGCGAACTCGGGATTCTCTCCGATTTGCGCTCCGAAAATCCGACCTTCACGCCGATTTACAAACCGGCCAACGGCTCGCCGATTCTCGAACCGGAGCTCCACTGGGACGGGAACCGCGTTATGTTCACCGCCGTTTCCGACGACAACAAACGTTGGGCCGTCTTCGAAATCGACGTCGAAGGGAAAAACCTCAAAACGCTCTCGCCGACCGACCAGCCTGACGTCGACTTCTTCGACTCCTGCTACACGCCGGAAGGGCAAGTGATCGCCTGCTCGAACGCCGGCAAGCAAGGGCTCCCCTGCATCAACGGCTCCGACCCGATGGCGAACATCTACTCCATCGACCCGGAAACGAAGAAAACGCGCCAACTCACGTTCGAACAAGACTCCGACTGGCACCCGACGCCGCTCAAAAACGGGCGGATTATGTATCTGCGTTGGGAATATAGCGACATCATGCACTATTACAGCCGCATCTTGTTCCATATGAACCCGGACGGCACGAACCAAGCGGAACTTTACGGCTCCGGCTCGCTCTTCCCGACCGCGTTCAAACACGCTCGCGAATTCCCGGATTCGTCGAAAATCGTCGGCGTCGGCTCCGGACACCACGGTCGCGGCGACACGGGTCGTCTTCTCATTATCGACCCGACGATCGCCCGCAAATATCCGTTCCGCTTCGACCCGCCGTCGAAGGAATGGGGCGAAGAAAACACCCAGCTCGACGTTCACCCGCGAATCTTCCCCGCCGAAAAAACCGGTTTCGTTTGCGAAATCCCGGGCTACGGTCGCGACGTCGTCGGGAACGTCCTCGACATGCAGTCGACCGGCTTAAAATATAATTTCGTCTTCCCGTATCCGCTTTGCGAGAACTACATTCTCGTCAACTGCGAAATCGCGGGCGCGCCGGGCACCTACGGCCTTTACCTCGTCGACACGTTCGACAACATGACGCCGATTTCCGTCGTCGAAAAAGAAGGCTTCTTCTTCCCGACGCCGCTCGTCGAACGCGACCTCCCGCCGACCCTCCCGAACCGCGTCGTCGAAGGGGAAAAAGAAGCGACCGTCTTCATCACCGACGTTTACAACGGTTTCGGCACGAAAGACGTTCCGCGCGGCGAAATCGCCGGACTGAAAATTTTCGCCTATCACTTCGCCTACCTGCGCACCGGCGGCCACGAGTCGGTCGGCGTCCAAAGCAGTTGGGACATTAAACGCCTCCTCGGTTACGTTCCGGTCGAAAAGGACGGCTCCGCGTTCTTTAAGATTCCGGCGAATACGCCGCTGGCGATTCTTCCGGTCGACAAAGACGGCGCCGCGATTCAGCTCTTCCGCAGTTGGTTCGTCGGGATGCCGGGCGAAAACGTCAGTTGCAACGGTTGCCACGAGTCGCAACTCGACGCGACCCCGTCCGTCCTGACCGAAGCGTCGCGCCGCGAACCGAGCGAAATCCAAGAATACTTCGGCCCGGCCCGTTCGCTGACGTTCGAACTCGACCTTTACCACCGCGTCGTTAAGAAGTTCTGCATCGGTTGCCACGACGGTTCGAAGGACGACCGCCCGAACTTCTCGAACGCCGACGCCGCGTATCGCGCCATTCACCCGTTCGTTCGCCGTCCGGGCCCGGAAACCGATATGGACGTTCTCCCGCCGTACGAATATCACGCGTCGACGAGCGAACTGATCCAAATGCTCGAAAAGGGCCACTACAACGTTAAACTCGACGACGAAGCGCAACGCCTCCTCGTCAACTGGATCGACTTCAACGCGCCTTGGCGCGGCAAGTGGGGGAACGAGCCGGAAGCGAAACGCCGCCTCGAACTCTCCGCGCTCTACGCCGATTCCGCCGCGGTCGACGTCGAAAACGAATACGACCGCTTGCTGAAAGAAATGCAAGCCAAACCGGCGCCGGAATTCGTCCGCCCGCCGAAATACGAAGCGCCGACCGACAAACTCGGCGACGATTGGGCCTTCGACGAAGCGACCGCGAAAGCGATGCAAGAAGCCGCGCTGAACGGCGGAGCCGCGACGAAAACGGTCGAACTCGCCGACGGCGTTAAGATCGAATTCGTTCGTATTCCGGCCGGTAAATTCGTTATGGGTTCGCTCGACGGTTACGCCGACGAAAACCCGCGCGCCGTCGTCGAAATCGCGAAGCCGTTCTGGATGAGCAAAACGGAAATCACGAACGCGCAATACGGCGCATTCGATCCGGAACACGACACGCGCTACATCGAAGAACACGGGAAAGACCACATCGTCCCGGGTTACATCGCCAACCACGCGAACCAACCGGTCGCCCGCGTCTCTTGGAACGAAGCGCAAAAGTTCGTCGAATGGCTGAACGAAGAAAAGGGCGTCAAAGCCGCTCTTCCGACCGAAGCGCAATGGGAATGGGCCGCGCGCGCCGGGAACGCCTCGAAGTTCTACTTCGGAACCTTCGACGCCGACTTCTCGAAGTTCGCGAACCTCGCGGGCGCCGAACGTCGCAAGCTCTACACGACTTGGGAAAGCGGCGCGACGATTCACCTTCGCCGCGACTATCCGGCCGACAGCGTCTTCCCGCTCCGCGACGACCGCTTCGCCGACAAATGGTTCACGGTCGATTACGTCGCCCAATACGCGCCGAACGCTTGGGGCCTTAGCGATATGATCGGGAACGTCGCCGAGTGGACGCGCTCCGACTACGCCGCCTATCCTTACGTCGACGGCGACGGGCGCAACGCTCTCGACGCGAAAAACCGCAAAACGGCGCGCGGCGGCTCTTGGGCCGACCGTCCGAAAGTCGCGGGTTCCTCGTTCCGTCAAGGCTACCTGCCTTGGCAAAAAGCGCACAACGTCGGCATTCGTCTGATTATCGAAGACTGACGCGCTAACTAAACTCGACGCGCCGTTTAAGACACGTTCTTAGCGGCGCGTCGTTTTTTCCATTTTGCCCGCATTCGCCCCGTTCTCGCTTTACGTTAAGGAGACGTTATTAATATGCAACGCCAACCCGACCTAAACCGCCGACGCTTTTTGACGGTCGGCGCCGGAACCGCTCTCGCCGCGACGCTCGCTCGACCGTCGCAAGCCGAAACCACGCCGGAAACGCCGTCGAACGCGACCGTTAAATTCAGCCTTTTTGCCGACT
>JAZNJF010000307.1:0-2809 GCA_045577885.1 Thermoguttaceae bacterium
GGGAAGGGGGGGTTGGGCGGTTTAGGCTCCTTGGTCTGTTTGGGTTGTTTGAATCGTTTGAGCGCGGCGTTTGGGGGCGTTTTTCTTATTCGCGTCAAAAATGGCGTCGCATTTTAACGTCGACGCGTCTCTCAATATTAATAAAGGCTAAAACGCGGTTTCGCAAGAGAAAAATAACGCCGAAAACGAGAGCGGCGGCGAACAAAAGGGCGCGGCGACTTCTCAAACGGCGGTTTTCGAGTATAATTAATAACGAACGTAAGACTTTTAACGGATAACGGCGCGAAATAAGAAAGGGGACGGAAAAACGATGAACGAACAAATATTGGCGTTGAAGTCCCTGTTGCGAGAAACGCCCGATTTCCAACGAGCGACGGAGATTTTGCGCTCCGGCGAGTCGGTCGTTTGGGACGGTTGCGTCGGGAGCGCGTTCGCGTTTTTGGGCGCGACCGCCGCCGAGTCGCTCCGCAAAACGACGTTGGTCGTCGTCGCGCGACCCGGGGACGTCGACCGCGTCGCCGCCGATTTGGCGTTCTTTACCGACGCGCCGATTCTTAAGTATCCGGTTTTGCCCGTTTCCGTTTTCGACGACGCCGGCGAGGAAATCTTTTTGTCGGAGGACGTCGACTTCGGCGTTCGACTCCGCGTCTTGAAAGCGCTCGACCGTCGAGCGACCGCCACCTTCGCCGCCGACGCGACCGTTAAAGTCGACGCGACTTCCGAAAACGGCGCAATTTGGGCGAATAACGCAAACAACGCAAACGGCGCAAATAACGCGACTTCCGCCGACGCGCCGCCCTTTGTCGTCGCGTCGTTGACGGCGCTTATCCAGCCGGTTCCGAGTCGCGAGCAAGTCGCCGAAGGAACGCTCCGCGTCGCGCTGAACGAGGAGTTCGGGCGCGACCGTCTCGTTCGCTGGTTGGCCGAAGGCGGCTTTCACTCGACGACGGCGGTCGAGTTGCCGGGCGAGTATTCGACGCGCGGACACGTCGTCGACGTTTTCGCGGTCGATTGGGACAAACCGGTTCGGTTCGAGTTTTTCGGCGACGACGTCGAGTCGATTCGAACGTTCGACGTCGCGAGTCAGCGGTCGGTCGAGGAGTTGGAAAGCGTTGAAATTTCCCGACTTCTCGTCGGCGGCGTCGCGACCGGATCCTTCGTCGACCGGTTGCCGAACGACGCTTGGGCGCTTTTTCTCGGTTCGGACGAGATCGGCGAAACGAAGCGAATCGTCGCCGAATACTCCGACGCGGAGCGTTCGCGTCTCGCCGAGCCGCTCGACGTCGTCAACGCGCTTTACCGACGCCCGACGGCGCGCGCGGTCGCGGTCGCGAGCGGCGAAGAATTCGCGACGGCGCGTTTCGACGTCGATTTCGGTTCGGTCGAGCGGTTCCAAGGGGACGCGACGCAAGTCGAAGCGGCGCTGAATCGATCGCCGGAGGAAGAGTCGATCGCGATCGTTTGCGCGTCGGAGGCGGAGGAGCGCCGACTTCGGGAAACGTTCCGAGCGGCGGTTCCGTTGCGGGAAGGGCGGTTGCATTTTTGGGTCGGAACCCTTTCAAACGGCTTCGATTGGAAAGCGGCGAACGTCGTTTTGATCGGCGCCGAGCAACTTTTCGGACGCTCCGTCGCGCGACGTTCGACGGGGGGCGCTCGCAAAAAAGCGTTGAGCAAGACGATCGACTCCTTTATGGAGCTGACGCCGGGCGACTTAGTGATTCACACCGAGCGCGGTATCGCCCGATATCTCGGCGTCGAGACGATCGACAAGGCGAATCAGCGCGAAGACCATCTCAAATTGGAGTTTGCGGACTCCGCTTACCTTTACGTTCCGGCGTCGCGCATCGGCAAAATTCAGCGTTACGTCGGTCCCGGCGGCGGGCGCGTCGAACCGGCGTTGGCGAAAATTCGCGGGTCGAGTTGGGAAAAACAGAAGCGCGCGGCGCAGGAAGGCGTTTGGGAGCTCGCGTTGGAGATGTTGGAGGTGCAGGCGGCCCGCGATTCGCTCGAAGGCGTCGCGTTTCCGGAGGACGGCCCTTGGCAACGCGACTTCGAATCGCTCTTTCCTTACCGCGAAACCGACGACCAACTCGCCGCGATCGAAGCGGTCAAACGCGATATGGAACGCTCCCGCCCGATGGATCGGCTCCTTTGCGGCGACGTCGGTTTCGGCAAGACGGAAGTCGCGTTGCGAGCGGCGTTTAAGGCGGTCGAAGCGGGATACCAAGTCGCGGTTCTCGTTCCGACGACCGTCTTGGCGGAGCAGCATTACCGCGTTTTCAGCGAGCGAACGGCGGCGTTCCCGGTAACGGTCGCCCGGCTGTCGCGCTTCGTTCCGAAAAAGGAGCAAAAGGAAACGCTCGAAAAATTGAAGAGCGGCGCGGTAGACATTGTGATCGGAACGCACCGCGTCGCGCAAAAAGACGTTAAATTCCGCAAACTCGGCCTCGCCGTGATCGACGAAGAGCAAAAATTCGGCGTCAAGGACAAGGAAAAGCTCAAGGAGTTGCGCAACTTGGTCGACGTGTTGACGATGACCGCGACGCCGATACCGCGGACGCTGCACCTCTCGCTCGTCGGAATTCGCGACGTTTCGAACCTAGAAACGCCCCCGGCCGACCGGCTGCCGGTCGAAACCCGGGTTTCGCGCTTCAATCCGGCGACGGTGCGCAAGGCGATCTTGCGCGAGCTAAATCGCGGCGGTCAAACGTTTTACCTGCATAACCGCGTTTCCGATATCGAGGAAGTCGCCGCTCGGCTCCGCAAAATCGTTCCGGAGGCGCGGATTCGCGTCGGACACGCGCAGATG
>JAZNJF010000308.1:0-3183 GCA_045577885.1 Thermoguttaceae bacterium
ACCGCGAAACCGCGTCCTTCCGCGCTCGCCGGAGCCGAAATTTGACGCGGTTCGACCGCCGAAACGTCGATTTTCGCCGCGACGAACGCCGCGTCCAGCTCCTCGAACGTCAAGACGTAATCGAGCAACGCGTCTCGCGACGCTTCGACGCGCTTGGCGACGCAGGGTCCGATGAAAACGGTAACGCAATTCGGGTCGCGCCCCTTCGCGATTTCCGCCGTCAGCCGAGCCGGAGTCGCGGTTTCCGAAACGAACGGCGTCAATTCCGGCGCGTGTTTCGCCGCGACGTCGACGTAAGCCGGGCAACACGACGTCGTCATAAAGCGTTCGCCGCGCTTCATTCGTTCGATAAATTCCTCCGCTTCGAGAACGGTCGTTCGGTCGGCGCCCGCCGCGACGCCGATCGCGTCGTCGAACCCGAGTTTCAGGAGCGCGGCCGTTATCTGCTCGAGCGTTCCGGAAAACTGCCCGACCAACGCCGGAGCGAAGAGCGCGACGAGTCGCCGAACTTGCGGTTTTTCGCCGTTTTGCCCTTCGCCGCCCTCTTCGCCGTTTTGCCCGTTTTGTCCTTCTTGACAGTTTCCAACCTTCGCTTCGATGCGGCGGCGGCGCGCTTCGCCCAAAAGTTGCGCGACGTCGACGATTTGACTGCGATCCATCACCGCCCCGAACGGGCAGGCGCGGGCGCAACGTCCGCAAGAAACGCACCTCGCAAGGTCGATTTCGGCGCGACCGTCCGCCCCTTTATGAATCGCGGCGACCGGGCAAGCCTCTTCGCAAGGAACGCGGACTTTAACGATCGCGCGGTACGGGCAAACCGCCGCGCAACGTCCGCACCCCTTGCACTTCGACGGGTCGACGACCGACTTGCCGTCGACGACCGAAATCGCGCCAAAGTTGCAGTTGACGAGACAGGGCCGCGTCAAGCAACCTTGGCAAACGTTCGTCGAGCGGTACCGCCCTTCGACGCACCCGCGGCAGGCGACGTCGGCGACGGTCAGCGTCGGCGGTTCCGGCTCGGTTCGTTCGAGCGCCCGTTTCGCATATTCGGAGAGCGGGCGGAACTCGTCGTCGTCCTCGACGGCGAACCCGAGCGCGCTCAAGCATCGCAAACGCAGAATCGCCCGTTCTTTATAAATGCAGCAACGATAAGGCGCTTCGGAACCTTTCGGGCGCATCTCGAACGGCGTTCGGTCGATCGTTTCGACCAAGTCGCCGCGCCAAACCGCTTGAATCAACCGCGTCGCGATCTCCCGACGCAAATATTGCGCCGCGTCGCGACGGTCGTTGACGCCGCTCGGAGGCGCGACGCGCTTCACTATTTTTTGAGTTTCGACGTTATCGCCGGTTCCGCCCGCCGCGCCGTTGTTCCCAAGATTCGACTCCATCGCCGCCCTTCCTTTTTAGCCGTTCGGTAAAATCGTTAGAATCGTTTGTTGCATTCGCTAAAAATTTATCGAGTTTATCGCGAAAAAAACGCCGTCTCCTCGTTTCGAAAACGTCGTCGACTCGAATTTAACACGCGTTCCGATTTTGTCAAGCGGCGTCGACGCGTCGCTCGCCCTCTTTCGAACTTTTCGCGCGTTCGTCCGCCGAAATTTTAGATTTCGCGACGCGTTCCGGCGTTTGAGCGGCGTTTTTTCCCCTCGCCCCCCGAAAAGCGTCCTGAAAAAACGCCGATTTCGCGACGTCGACCGTCTAATCTTAATTTTAATCAAAAAGCGTCGTCTTAATCGACGATCGTTACAACCGCGCCGACCGGCAACAAAACGCTCAACTGCGCGATTTCGCGATTACTAAAGACGAATCCGCCGTTTTCCGGAATCGTTTGTCCGACAAGTTCCGGGCGATTCGTCCCTTGCAACCCGACGCCGCCGTCGAGCGCGATCCAAGCGGCGCCGAGCGGATTTTCCGGCGTTCCTCCCGGAATCGCGATCGTTTGTCCGTTCGCGTCGACCGCGTCGCAATTCGGGTTCGCCAACTTCTCGACGACGCGGAAAGCGCCGCGCAAATTCGCCGAACTTTCCGGAACCCCCAACGCGAATCGTCCGGCGTAAAGCCCGTTAAACCGGAGCGTCAATTCCTTTTTCGCGATCGAAATTTCCGCCGAAACGGGTCCGCGAACCGGTTTCAACGTCGTTCCGCCCGGAAGCGGCGCGTCGACCGGCGTTTTCAGCCCGTTGATTTCGGCGAGCGTTTCCGGCGTCGTCCCCAACCGTTCGGCGATCGACGCGAGCGTTTCGCCCGGAGCCGTTTGCCAACGCGGTTCCAAAATCGTTTGCGCCGGATTGTAAAAAACGTCGAATGCCAATCGGTCGAGCGCCGCGTCGAGCGTCCGCGAATCTTCGGCGGCGAGCCGGTCCCCGCGTTCGTTTCGAATCCGATTTAACGTTTCAAAAACCGTTTTAATCTCTTCCGGAGTCGTCGCGCTCGAAGCGGCGGCCAACGCGTCGCGCAACTCGGCGGCTTCGTCGACGACAGGAGCCGCGGTCGCGACGCTCGGCTCGACGTTCAACTCGTTCGGCAACGCCGCGTCCGCTTGCCCTAAAAGCCCCGACGGGGCGCCCGTCGACGCGTTAAAACCGTTTTCTTCGCTATAACCGCCCGCGTTTACCGGCTCGGCGACCGCGACGCCGTCGGCGCTTGCGCCCCGTTCCGCGTTTTCTTCGTTCAAAACGCCGCCGACCGCGCCGTCGACTCCGCCTTGCGGCTCGTCGTTTGCCGAAACGGGAAGCGCCGTTTCGTTTCCGACGTTCGCGCCGCCGACCGCGCCGTCGAGTCCGAGCGCCGAAAGGCCCGCTTCTTCGACAAAAGGCGGAATCGCGTCGACGTCCCAAGCTTCGTCGACGGTCGGCCTCGGGAGCGGCGCGACTTCGACGTCCGCCCCCTCGTTCCAAGCCGCGACGCCGGCCGTTTCGCCCCCTTCGACTCCCGCAAACGCCGAACTCTCCGCCGCCTCGCCTTGCCGCGTCCGTTCTTCCGCTTCCAGCTCCAACGCGACGTTTTCGCTCCGATTATCGACAAAAACTGTCTCTTCGATTTCTCGAACTTTTTTCCAACGTTCGCCGATCACAACGCCGGTCGGCCGCCAATCTTCTTCCGACCAAGAGCCGACTTTACCGCCTTTTCCGATTTTACCGTCCGAGTTCCCTTGCGCCGTCGAAGAAGTCGGAGGCCAAGCGG
>JAZNJF010000309.1:0-3009 GCA_045577885.1 Thermoguttaceae bacterium
AGGATCCGGCAAAATCGACGCAACCGGCGCCCTCGCGCTGACGCCCTCCGCCGCGACGACGCCCGCTTCGAACGCGCCGCCCCAAACAAGAAGCGCCGACGACGCCCAAATCGTCCGCTTCAACCGCCGTTTATTCTTCTCTATTTCTCCCATCCGCTCCATCCTTCTTTTTCCCCTTATTTTAACGTCTTTTTTTAAAAAAGCAACTGGAGCGACCTTATCCTCGCCTGTTAAACCAGGTAAATTTTACCAAAAACATCGATTATTCCAGTTTTATTAAATTTCGCGATTCTCCGAGTCGATACAACGATTAACAACGCTAAGCGTTCGCGCGTTCTTCGACGTTGAAAAGCGCGTCCCCCCCTCGAACCCTTATCTTAACCAACTTGTCCGCGAGGTAAAAATGAAAAAATATTGGAAAACTTTGTCGATCGTCGGTTCGATCGCGACCTTGAGCGCGTCGACGGCGTTCGGTCAAGCCGGTTATTTCGGATATAACGGCGGCGCTTGCGCCCCGAACTGCGAACTTCCGCCCGTTTGCGAACCGGTCGCTCCCGCTTGCGAGCCTGTTTGCGCTCCCGTTTGCGACGTTCCGCCCGCCGCCTGCGAGCCGACTTGCGACGTCGCGCCTTGCGAACCGTCCTGCGGCCCGACGCTCGGTTGCGCTCCTTACTGCGGGCCCGGTTACGGCTACTGCGGTTTCGGAGCTTGCGCGCCCTGTTACGACCTCGCCGCGCTCGTCGGCGGCGCCCTCGACGTCGCGACCGCGCCGTTCCATTGGGCCGCCGCGATGTTGACCGAAGGAATTTACCCGGACTGCGGTTGCGCGCCGCGTCCGCCGAAAACGAACTGCGACCCCTGCGACATGTGCGGCAACTTCGTCGGAGGTTGCGGCGAAGAGTGCGAAACGCCCGTTTGCGCGAACGGTTGCGCCGGCTACAACGGTTACAACGGTTACAACGGCGGTTACGCGAACAATTACGGCGGCGGATACGGTTACGACGCGGGCTCTTACCCGGTCGGCGCTTACGACTCGGAGGCTTACGACGCGTCGCCGACTCGTCAAAAAGCTCCGGCGGGCGTTCCGACGTCCTCCCGCGTCGCGCCGGAAACGCTTCCTCGCGAAGCGGTTCAACGCGGCGGCCTCTCGCAAGCGCCGCAATATCGCCGTCCGTCCTTCGCGTTCGGTTCGTTCGACGTTCAAACGCTCGTCGGCAATAAACGTCAAGCGCCGAACTTCGCGCCGGTCGAACCGCTTCCGGCGACGCGTTCCGGGCGTTACGAAGGCGAATACGCCGTTCAAACGTTCGCGCCGAACGCTTCGCAAATTCGCCAAGTCTCCGGCTTGACGCCGACGGCGCAAACCGCGCAAGTTCGCCAAGCCGCCGTCGTTCCGCATTCGACGGAACTTAAACAAAGCGCGCGTCGTCCGCAATCGACGCAAATCCGCCAAAGCGCCCGTTATCCGCAATCGACGCAAGCCGTCGTCCCGAAAGTCCCGAACGTCCGCTCGACGCAACCGCGTCAAATCGTCGACGCGACGCCGCTCGTCGAAGAACGCGCGACCGGTCGTCCGCGAACCTTCGGCCAAGTTCGTCCGAATCCGGCGAACGCTCGCTAACGCCGTTTTATTTTACCCAGGTTCGCCCCGTTAACGCGAACCGACGCTCTCGAACGCAACGCAAGCGCGCCGACGCCGTTCGACGCGCCTTCCTTAGCCCCAGTTTGAAAATTTTCGCGACGTCGACCGCTCGAACGCGGTCGCGTCTTCGCTCGATACAAGGAGATTAAGTCAATGCGACTCGCTCAACGTCCCTTCGAACGTTTGTCGCGCGGCGCCGGTCTCGCGGTCGCGCTCGGCCTCCTCGTCGTTTCGTCGACGGCGTTCGGCCAATACAAACCGGAACAAATTTTGAAACAACGCCCGACGCAAGCCGACGTCGAAGTCGACGACCCGACCGCCGCGGAAACGCCGAACTGCGAAGTTAAACCGTTTAAAGAAGGCGGTTATCAAGGCGTTTGCCTTTACGCGCCGGACGGAACGACGCCGCTTCGCGTTTGGTGCGCTCCGCCGCCGAAAGAAGGCGCTCGCGCGACGGTCGAACAAATCCGCTTCTATCGCGACGGTCGCGAAGTTTACCGCGACGTCCTCGGCAAGGAAGCGCGTTGGGTCAACGCCGGAGGAAGCCGCCGCGGTCAAATCGACCCGAAAACGAAACAAATCGTCGCTTGGCTCGCGATCTCGCCGGAAGAAGCGACCGCCGAAATCGTCGCCGCGCTCGCGACGAACGACTTCGAACGCTTCCAACGCGTCGCGCTGACTTCCGCCGACCTGCAAACGCTCGGTCTCGGCGGCTCGCTCGCGCAAGAGCTCGAACGTCAAATCGCCGCCGCCGACGCCGACGGGTTCGCGAAACTCGCCGCCGCGTTGAAACTGCCCGCCGACGTTCGTTGGGGCGCGTTCAACGGCAACCGTCCGGCGACGATTCCGGCCGGGCAAGACGGTCTCGCGAAAGATTTGACCGTTTATTACAACGCGAACGTCGTCGTCGTTAAGGGCGACGACGCGGCGCAAAGCCAACAACTTTACGTCGGCGATCTCGTTAAGGTCGGCGACGTTTGGAAAATCGTCGGGCTCCCGAGCGGCGAAGCGTTCGGCGAAGCGACCGGCGTCGTTTCCGCGTCCTCCGTCTTCTTCCCGGCCGAAGGCGCCGCCGTCGCCGGAGCGGAAGGAGCCGAAAACGCCGAAATCGGCGCCGAGCTGACCGCCGCTTATCAAGCGCTCGAAGCCGCGTCGCCGACCGAATACCCGGCCCTTTGCGAAAAAACGTTCAACCTTCTTCTGACCGTCGCGGCGCAAAACCCGACCGAAGAAACGAGCCTCGTTTCGCAAGCCGCCGACTTGGCGTTCAGCGGCGTTCAATCGGGTCTTTACCCGGCGGGCGCGGAAAAACTCGCCGCGTTGGCCGACGTTTACAAAGATTCGTCGAACGCCGAACTGAAAGCGCA
>JAZNJF010000310.1:0-11680 GCA_045577885.1 Thermoguttaceae bacterium
TTTTTGACGTTTTATCTTAAGTGTAGCGCGCTTTCCGATCTCGACAAGGGCGTCGCGGCGTCGGGAAACGTATTTTTTCGGAACGTCGACGAGAAAAAAAAAGAGCGGCGCGAACGCAAAGGGGAAAATATCGGCGCTCTAGCGAAATTTTGCGGAAAATTTCAAGAAAAATTGTTTCGGCCCTAGACGTCGCGCCGACTTTCGACTATATATAATTGACAAACAAGTCAACGGGAGCGAAGTTTTTACGCGCCGTCGTCGGTCGCGTCGGCTCCCGGCGAGCGCGTCGACTTCGGCGGCGTCGCGGACGAGCGGTTTTTCGGCGGTCGGTTGGGGAAGCGCGAGTCGGGCGAACGGTCGAGCCGGGCGCGGCGCGTTTTCCTCGATTCGCTGAAAGGAGCGTTTTTTCCGTTCGAAATGGGCGTATTTTTAGCCAGTTTTCTGACCGCGTTGTGCGTTTCGGCCCTGTGTTCGTTGGCCGAGTCTGTTTTGTTGAGTCTTTCGACGGCGCAAATCGCCGAAATTAAGGACAAAAATAGTCGCGTCGGCGAGATTTGGGAGACGTTCAAAAAGAACGTCGACGCGCCGATCACGTCGATTTTGGCCGTCAACACCGCCGCGCATACGATCGGCGCGTCGGTCGCCGGGGCCGCGTTCGCGAAAGAGTTCGGCGACTCGAAACTTTGGATTTTCTCGGTTATTTTCACCTTCTTGATGTTGCAGTACACCGAGATTTTGCCGAAAACGCTCGGCGTCCGGTACAACAAACGTTTCTCGTTTTGGATCGCGCGTCCGCTTTGGTTCGCGACGAAGTTCGGGGCGCCGATCATCCGCTTCATTCGCCTCTGCAACCGTCCGTTCGAACCGCGCGGCTCGGCGGGGGACGCGCTTAGTTCGATTCAAGAACTGCGCTATTTGACGAACGCCGCCGAAGATTCGAAACAACTCGACGAAGAGCAAGCGGACGTTATCCTCGAAACGCTCGACTTGAACAAAACGACCGTCCGCGAGATTATGACGCCGATCGTCGAAGCGAAAACGATCGACGCCGGTTTAACGCTCGAGGAAGCGATGAAGAAGGCGATCGAAGACGGACATACGCGCTTTCCGGTCGCGGACGCGGAGGGGGGCGTCGACAAGTACGTCAACTTTAAGGAGCTGGCGCGCGGCGTCGCGAGAAAACAGTTAAACGGGGAAGACTTTTCGGAGGACGGCGGTTTCGAAGTCGAAAAGGTCGCGCGCGAGCTGCTCGTCGTTTCGCCGGAAGCGATCGCGTCCGAAATGTTGAAAACTTTTGTCGCCGAAAGCCAACACATCGCCGTCGTGCGCGACGACGCGACCGGCGAAAACGTCGGGATTTTGACGCTCGAAGACATCGTCGAAGAAATGCTCGGCGAAATTAAGGACGAGTTCGACTCGCATAATCGCGTCGACGAGAGAGCGGACGCTTTGCTCTGCGGCGGCGGGTGCGAACTTGCGGACGTCGTTAGAGAGATCGAGGAGAAGTTCCCGGGACGTTGCGCCGAGGCGGTCGCGGCGTTGAAGAAATTCGACGCGCCGGCGACCGACGAATCGGCCGTCGGATGGGAAACGCGCCGCTTGAGCGGTTGGTTCCGTTCGCAACTGCCGAAAACGCAAAAGAAGGTGTTGCGCGTTTCGAGCGTTCCGCTCGGCGAGTTGCGAGTCGACGCGCATAACGTCCAATACGGGCAATTGAAAGAGGCGATTATCCGGCTTCGCGACGATAAAAAATAACGGCGCGAGCGAAAAAAACGTCTAAACGGCGCCGTCGACGAGCCCGAACGTCGCAAAACGGAAAATTGTTAAAAGGCGACGCGAAAAGACGTTAAAATAGAGAAAGAGCGGCGCGTTCCCAAGCGTTGGGGGCGCGCCGCTTGTTTTTTGGGAAAGGCGGGTATAATAGAGAAGATTGCGTTCCGAAGTTGACGTTAAAAGAGGCAAAAGGCGGGAAATGGATTGGACGTATTGGGCGACGCTCTGCGCGGTCGCGCCGATTATCGGATTGATCGGGATGTATTCCGGCGGCTTTTGGGGCGTCGGGTGCGGTTGGTTGGTGGTGCCGACGATGTTGATTTTCGGCTTTACTCCGATGGAGGCGGCCGGCGTCGGGCTCTTGCAGATGGCGCCGTCGATGATTGGGACGGTTTGCAAGGAGGCGCCGCAAATCGGTTGGGGAGCCGGGTCGTTTGGGCGAAATTTAACGCTTCCGATGGCGCTCGGCGCGCTCGCGACGTCGTTTTGCGGGCTCCCGATCAACGAGTTTTTTCATCGGCTCTGCGGGTCGACGGCGATTTCGGTCGGGTTTGCCGGTTTTATGCTCTTTATCGGTTGGAAGACGCTTTTTGGCGCGGCGCGTTCTTTCGGGGACGAGTCGCCGACCGTTTTTAACGCGTCGACGCGATTTTGGGCGTTCGTTTGCGGACTCGGGGCGGGCGTTTTCAGCTCGGTTCTCGGCGTCGGCGGCGCGATGGTCTTCCGACCGGCGCTCGCGAACGGCTTCAAAGCGACCGAAGAAGAGACGGCGCGGAGCGTTCGGTTTCTCCTCTTGACGACGACGCTGACCGGCGGCGCGACGTATCTTTTTTCCGGCGACGGCTTCGACGAGACCGTGTTCGTCTTGGCGGCGCTGATCGCGGTCGGCGGAGCGATCGGCTTTCCGTTGGGGGCGCGGAGTCATCGGGTCGTGTTGGAGGCCGGGCGCTCGAACCTGGCGCGGCGCAGTTTCGCGATCATTTGCGGAATCGTTTTGATCAACGTTTCGCTGAAGCTCGCCGGGCTGACCCTTGCAAGTCAAATCGCGACCGGCGTTTGCGCGCTCGGGTTGACGGCGTTTCTCGTTTCGTTCGTTGGCTGGGCGCGGCGCAACCCGACGCCGGACTCGGTCGCGGCGCGAAGACGCGACCAAGCGAATAACAAGAATTTCGGCGCGAAATTTAACGGCGAAAGTTGTTCTTGAAAAAGACGGCGTCGACGGCGCGAGTCGACGTTAAGCGGAAAATCGACGCGTTTTTCTCGGTTCGACGCGTTAATTTTTTTGCGTCGCGCCGTTCGGATTGAAGGATCGCGTCTTGCGGCGAGTCGAAAATCGACGACTCGATAAATTTTTTTCTTTCGCGTCGATTTCGTTTCTTTTTTCTTGCGCCGCCGCGTATATAGGTTGCTTGGAAGTTGCTTGCGCGACCGTTCGCTCCGCTTCTCTCGAAAGAACGAGCCGGGGCGGGAGAAGACGTTGCGAAAATGTTAAGAGCGACTTTGCTAAAAAAAAGAGGTGGAAATTTTTGCAAAATTGGCAAAAAGTATCGTTAGATTAGGAAGGAACTGCGGTTTGTAGGATATAATTTGCTTGTAAGGAAAAAAACGAAAGAACCGAACTAATGAAAGAAACTTTTTTATTGACGAAAACCTATTGACGTCTTCGCGCTGTTTTGGTTTAATACGCGGCGCGACGAATCTTTTCGTTTGGGAATTTTGGAACGAAGAGACGACGTCGCGACGACGCGAAGGGCCAAGAGGGCCGAAAAAGCGTCGCAAACGAAACTTCAAGGACGAAGAAACGGAGTGAAAAATGAGCGCTTATTTGTCGTCGACGACGTTTTTGGGAACGCCGACGAATCTGTTGGCGTTGGCGTCGAACGAAGGGGGAAACGGCGGCGCCTCGACGTTGGCTTTTGCGACGGCGGCGCTGATCGGCTTGTGCGTCGCGGCGCGAGCGTTGGAGCGGAGCGTCGAGCGGCGTCGCGAACGCAAGCGAAAGGCGGAACGGGCCCGCAAACGTCGCGAACAAGAGGCGCGAGCCGTCTATTGCGCCGATTTCTTGAAAAATAACGGAAATAGCGTCGTTTTCGCGACCGCTTGCGACGGCGCCGAACGCGTCGACGGTCGCGAGAACGCGGAGCGTCGCGAACGCCGCGATTGGAACGGTCGGGGTAATCGGGATAATCGGAACGATCGAAACCGTCGAGACGGTCGAAATCGTCGTCGCGATCGTTGGGAACGCGACGGCGAGAAAAGAACGGGCGCGGAACGTCGTCGACGAGCGAAAGCGCGTCGCGCCGCGTTGCGTTCCGCCGCTTTTTGGACGCTCGTCGCGACGGGCGTCGCCGGACTGGCGCCTTTGTCGACGCAAAACGTTCCGAAAAACGACGAACGAAACGGCGAAACGACGGTCGCGAATCGAGCGGAAAAGAACGGAAAAACGACGTTTGCGAATCGAATCGGGAACGCGTCGAACGTCGAAATTCGGACGGTCGCCGACGGCGAAGGTTCGCGCTGGGCGAACGCGATCGCGATTCAAGACGCGGAAAATGAACGGATTGAAACGACGGGGAAGGTCGCGCAAGAAAAAACGAACGCCGCGATTGGCGCGTCGAGCGGAATTGGCGAAAATAAACGAAACGGCGCGATTGGCGAAATTGGCGAACGCGGCGAAAAGAAAACGTCGGAAAACGCGCCGTCGGGCGCCGACTTCGAAAGCGAAACGCGGGCGATCGACGCCTGTCGAGCCGCTTCCGGAATCGTCGACGAAACGCCGCGGGTTCGTTGGGTGCGAACGGCGGGCGGCGAATTGACGCGCGTCGAGCAGATTCGCGCCGAATCGAGTCTTGAAATCGCTCCTAACGCTTCGTTAAACGCCGCGCCTTCGGAAAACGGCGCTTGGACGCGTCGACCTTCGGAAGGCGCGACGGCGCAAAGCGGTCAAGTTTCGCAGTTCGCGCAACCGGCGCAAATTTCGCCGACGGCGCAAAGCGGTCAAGTTGCGCAATTCGCGCAACCGGCGCAAGTTTCGCCGACGGCGCAAAGCGGACAAGTTTCGCAATTTACGCAACCGGCGCAAGTTTCGCCGACGGCGCAAAGCGGGCAAGTTGCACAATTCGCGCAACCGGCGCAGGTTTCGCCGACGGCGCAAAGCGGTCAAGTTTCGCAGTTCGCGCAACCGGCGCAAGTTTTGCCGACGTCGCAAAGCGGGCAAGTTGCACAATTCGCGCAACCGGCGCAAGTTTTGCCGACGGCGCAAAGCGGTCAAGTTTCGCAGTTCGCGCAACCGGCGCAAGTTTTGCCGACGGCGCAAAGCGGTCAAGTTTCGCAATTCGCGCAACCGGCGCAACGTTGGCAAGAAACGTCGGCGCGCGCCGCGGTCGTTACGTCGGCGTATAACGAACGTCGCAACTTCCCGAACGGAAACGCGTTAGCGCGAGAGTTCGCGCCGAGTAATCCGTTGATTCCGTTCCCGAGCGACGAACGCGACGCTCCGATCGCGTCCGTCAATTACGAGCCGCGCGTCGCGGGAGGACCGACGACGCTTCTCGAACAAATCGACGCCGAGAACCAACGGATCGGCGCGCGCGTTCAAAAAGCGGTCCTGTCGATCGAAACGTCGAAACGAACGAAAACAAAGTCGACGAAAAATTCGGTCGAAACCGGTTGCGGATTTTTGTTCCAATATAACGACAAAGTTTACCTTGCGACGAATATGCACGTCGTCAAGGACGCGACGTCGAATAAAAGCGTCAAAATCTTTTTGCCGGATCAAACGACGATTCATCCGACAAGAATCATGACGTGCGCCGATTTTGATTTGGCGGCGCTGGAACTCGACCCGGCGACCCTGCCGAAGGACGGCTCCGTCGCGCTCTGTTTCTTCGGAAACAGCGACGATTTGCGCGTTTCGAACTTTGTCGGGACGGTCGGGAATCCGTTTGGCTTGCGCGACACCGTTACTTACGGGCACGTTAGTTCGCTTCAGCGACGGAAAACCGATTTTACGAGCGAAGGCGAGCAATCGTTGCTGGAATTCATTCAGATCGACGCGTCGATCAATCCCGGCAACAGCGGCGGGCCCCTTTACAACGCTCGCGGCGAAGTCGTCGGCGTCGTCGCGGCGATCGCGACGACGACCGGCAAGAGCGAAGGCGTCGCGTTCGCGATTCCGATCAATTTGGCGTTGAGCGTGTTGAAGTCGACGATCGACGCCGGAGGTTGGCGCCGTTCGCATATGGGCGTCGAACTTGAAGCGGCGTCGCGCGCCGATTTTCAGAGCGTCGTCGATTGGCCGATTAAGAGCGGTTCGAAAATCGTTAACGTTAACGCGAATTCGCCCGCCGAGCGCGCCGGGTTGCGTCGCGGCGACGTCGTCGTCGAGTTTGACGGCGAAGCGATCGAAGACGACGTGCATTTCGCGCGTTTGATCGCGATCGCCGACGTTTCCCGAACGTCGAACGTTAAGTTTTTGCGCGGCGGGGAATTGAAGGAAGCGACGGCGCGGCTCGAACGCTCCGGCGCGAAGTGATCGAGTCGAACGGGCGAGCTAAGAACCGGAACGAACGAGGGCGAGACAGCGAATGAACGCGCCGACGCTTTGGACGTCGCCGACGTCTTGGGGAATTTTCGCGTTGATTTTCGCGCGTTGCTTCGGAACGACGTTTTTCGCTCCGATAATCGGCGGCGTCGAGGTTTCGCGTTCGGTTCGGGCGACGGTCGCGCTGACGTTGGCGGCGTTGGTTTTCCCGACGGTCGTCGAGTCGGCGTTCGCGGCGGCGGTTTCCGAGCCGAACGGTTGGGCGACCGCCGGCGCGTTGCGTTTCGGGTTGGCGTTGGGCGTCGAGACGCTTTTCGGCGCCGCGTTCGGATTGGCGCTTCGTTGTCTTTTTGTCGGGGTTTCGTTGGCCGGCGAGACGATCGCGCGAGTCGGCGGGATTTCGGTCGCGGGAACGTTCGATCCGACGACCGGCGAGGAGATCGCGCCGATTTCGCGTTTTCTTTTTTGGTTGGCTCTCGTCGTTTTTGCGACCGCGGGCGGTTTCGAACTCTTTATCGAGGGGTTTTTGAACGGGTTTTCGCGCGTCGAGCCGGGCGCGGCGGCCTCCGCGTCGGGGCTGATTGAGGATTTTGGGCTGATTTTAACGTTAAGTTTCGGTTTGGCGATTAAATTGGCGGCGCCGGTTTTGTTGGCGACGTCGGCGGTATATTTGGCGACCGGCTTTTTAGGGCGGCTTCTTCCGCAGTTGAATTTGTTCGCGGTCGGTTTTAACGTCGCGTCGCTCTTGACGTTGGCGGTTCTCGCGCTGTCGCTCGGCGCGTTTTGTTCGATTTTTCAAACGGAAATCGTCGGCTTTTTGAAAACGCTTTTTCGCGTCGAGGCGGTTTAGGCGGAAGAAAAAATCGAGTTTTTTTGACTTTTTTTTTCGTTTTTTTTAGGTTAAAATTTTTCTCGCGCGCTCTCTTAGTAAACGAATTATCCAAGAAGTCGGCGACTATTGGAACGTTTTAACGTTCGTTTGCGCGCTTTAGTAAAACTTGGAAAGCGGAAAAAACGGAAAAATCGCGTTATTTAGGTCGACGTTGCGTTTAAGCAAGGGGGGAAAAGCGAAACGTCGATAACAAAGAAGACGGCGCGTTCCGGCGTCGGCGTTCGCGCGGCGTTGGCGTTGGCCCGACGACGCGATATAATTGGACGTCGGCTGTCGGCGAGCGGCGCGGACCTTTGTTAATGCGAACGAGAAACGATAAACGTTCGACGCGCCGAGTTCGGGAGCGAGCGTTTGCGGTACCGCGTCGGAAGCGACAAGGCGGCGAAAACGTCGGTTTGAGCGAAATTTCAAAAAAATAGAAGAAAACGATTGTTGGAGCAAAAATGAGCGACGAGGCGCAAACGACCGTTCATATTCCGGTTCTTTTCGACGAATGTCTCGACGCGCTGAACTTGGCGCCGGGAAAGATTATCGTCGACGGAACGCTCGGCGGCGGGGGACATTCGATCGCGATCGCTCGTCGCGTCGCGCCGAACGGGTTGACGATTTCGACCGACCGCGACCCGGCGGCGCTCGACCGCGTCGACCGGCGCGTCGAAGCGCTCGAAGACGGCGCGACCTTGCCGTTGAAGACGTATTTTGCGAATTATTGCGATTTTGACGCCGCGCTCGAACGGGCGAACGTCGAACGCGTCGACGGATTCTTGCTCGACTTGGGACTGTCGAGCGACCAACTCGCCGACCGCGAACGCGGATTCAGTTTCGATTCGGACGGCGACCTCGACTTGCGTTTCGACCCGACCGAGGGCGCGCCGGCGTTCGAGCTGTTGAGCCGTTGGTCGGCGGAAAAGATCGCGGACGTTATTTATCAATATGGGGAAGAACGGCAAAGTCGGCGGATTGCGCGGGCGATTTTTGAGCGTCGGCGAACGAATCCGGTGCGGAGCGCGCGCGATTTGGCCGAAATTTGCCGACGTTGCGTTCCGACGCCCCCTCCTTGGGCGCAAAAAAAGACGATCGACCCGGCGACGCGAACCTTCCAAGCGCTTCGGATCGCCGTCAACGACGAACTCGGCTCGCTCGAACGCTTTTTGAAGAAATGCGTCGATTATCTGAATCCCGGCGGTCGCGTCGCGATCATCAGCTTTCACTCGCTCGAAGACCGAATCGTCAAAAACGCCTTCCGCGATTTGGAAGGTTTGACGGTTTTGACGAAAAAACCGATCGTCGCGACCGACGAAGAACTCGAACGGAACCCGCGTTCGCGGAGTGCAAAGCTGCGCGTCGCCGCGAAAAAAGCGAACGACGAACGATAACGAACGCCTGAAATCAAAAAACGAACGATTAAAGTCGAAAATCGGGGAAATAAAATCTTCCCGAACGCATACTTAAGAACGGGAGCGGAACGCGTCGAACGAAGAACGCCGTCGCTCGCGGACGACGCGCCGGCGTTCGACGGAAAATGTCGACCGAATTCCGTTCGCGTTTTCGATATTGCTGAAAATTTAATTACAAAGACGATAATCAATAAATACCCGGAGTTGGCGTTAATATGGGCAAGAAAAATAAAAAGAAGAATAAGCTGTCGTACCTTGACGAGAGCGATTTCGACGCGCCGATGACCTACGACGACGGCGACGATTATCAGGATTACGGCGGCGGCAATTCGAAAAAGAAGAACAAACGCGGCAATTCGTCGCGTTACGACGATATTTACGGCGGCGGCGACGATTATCAAGATTACGGCGTCGACGAATACGCGGATTACGGCGAAGACGTCGATTACGGCGACGAAGAAGAATACGAAGATTACGACGACGAGGAACTTGAGGAAGACGAAGGGGACGACGAGGAAGAGGAGCGATACGATCCGGACAACGACCCTTATAAGAATTGGGGAAAACCCGATTCAGAGCGGTCGCCGAGCGTCGCCGCGTCGTCGAGCGCAAGCGGAAGCGCCGCGACGAAGTCGGACGCCGGGTTCGTTAACTCGAGCGTTTTTCAAGAAACGTCTTCCGCCGCCTCGTCTTCGTCGAATTCCGGTTCTTCGAGCGGTTCCGCGTCGACTTCGGCGTCCGCGAGCGCTTCGTCGACGCCGAGTTGGGGCTTAAAACCGAAACCCGTCGTCGCGACGCCGTCGAGCGTTTCGCCGTCGCCGACCAACGTTTCGAGCGGAACGCCGAGCGCGCCGAAACCGACGAGCGTTTCGCCGTCGTCGATCAACGTTTCGAGCGGAACGTCGAGCGCGCCGAAGCCGGTCGTCGCGACGCCGTCGAGCGTCGGGAACGCGACGGGCGCGTCGAGCGCGACGGCGCAAGACGCGAAGAAAACGTCGAGCGCTTCGGTCGCGACGTCGGCGGCGCAAGAGAAAACGACCGACGACAAGCGGGCGAAGGAACGCGATCTCGACGCGTCGACGGCGCAAGAAAAAACGACGTCGGGCGACGTCGGCGCGCAAGTCGACGACGAAGAAGATTGGGACGCCGGACCGTCGTTGGCCGAGCGTTTGAAGCCGGTTTTCGCTCTTTGCGCGGCGCCGCTGCGCCTCTTCAAGAAGCGCGAAAAAACGGAAGAGGAACGCTTTGCCGAGGAGTTGGAGCGCGAGGAAAAAGAGAAGAAGGCGAAGGAATACGCCGAACTCAAACGGATGGCGGAAGAAGACGGCGAAGAAGCCGACTTCGAAGGTTACGAAGAGTTTGTGAAAGCGGATAAACGAAAAGCGATGTTGCGCTTTTTGTCGCCGGCTCTTTATTTGAAACTGATTTCAACCGCCGTCGCGGCGCCCTTGCTTTTGTTAAAACGGAAAAAAGGGGAAGACGAGGAAGATTGGGAAGATTCCGACGCGTCGAACGCCTCGACCGACGACGCGAAGAGCGCGGAGTCGACCGCCGTCGCCGAAGAGTCCGCCGAAGAAACGGACGAAGAAGGGGACGAGTTCGAAGGGCGCAGATGGATGCGCGTCGCGAAAAAAACGATCGGCGTCGCGATCGCCGCGTCGTTGGTTTTGGCGATCGTTTGCGTCGCGGCGCTTCTCTTCTCCGGCAACCTCGTCGGTAAAAAAACGGATTACCCGACCGCGATCGCGGCGACGGACGCGGAGCCCGGCGACGCGAAAACGCCGAACGCCGAACCGAAAGACGGAAAGGCGGAGAAGGCGGAAAAAGGAAAGGAAAAGAAAACCGAAAAATCGGGCGGCTGGCTGGCGCGAGTTCGCGGTTGGTTTGGCGGCGATTCGGAAAAAACGACGGAGACGGCGAAGAAAGGAAACGCGAAAAACGGCGAAGGCCAAAAAGTCGCGAACGCCGCGCGGTCGGGTTCCGGGACCGACAAAACGGAAACGTCGGGAACGGGAAACGCCGCTAAGTCGGTCGGAGCGTTGGCCGCGTCCGCGACGAAGTCGGCGTTGGAAGCGAACGATTCGTTGTTGAACGCCGGGCAAGAAAGCGCCGTCGCGGCGAATCTTCCCGAAACCGCGTCGTCGGACGACAAAACGACGGCGGCGATGAAGCCGTCGACCTCCGATCCGCTCGTTCCGGAAGACGACGGCGGCGCGGGCGATTGGGGCGTTTCGAGCGACGTTGGCGTTCCGGACGCCGCCTCCGTCGCTGAAGACGACCCGCTCGGTTCGGAAGACGCCGCCGTCGGGGGCGATTTGACCGCTTCGAGCGACGTCGACGCGTCTTCGACCGATCCGCTCGCTTCGAGCGACGCGAGCGTTCCCGAACTCGACGCCGTCGCGGGGGGCGACTTGCTCGTTCCCGATTCGGAGGTCGGCGCGGGCGATTTGACCGCTTCGAGCGCCGTCGGCGCGCCTTCGACCGACTCGACCGTTTCCGCCGTCGCGGCGGCTCCGGGCGCGACCTTTTCCGCGCCCGCGTCCGCGCCGACGGCGGCGGCCCCGCTTGCGTCCGACCTTAGCGCGGCGACGTTCGACGACGGCGTCGCGACGGAGTCGATCGCGGCGAGCGAGTCGGGCGTTTCGAGCGCGTCGCCGTTGGGCGCCTCGAACGAATTGGCGCTTCCCGCGTCGGACGATTCGACGTTGGCGGGCGCCGATTGGAACGATTCCGCGCTTGGCGTCGGGTTGGGCGCCGCGGCGAATTCGGCGAACGATCCGGCGGCGGCGACGCTGAATACTTGGGAGAGCGGCGCCGCGACCCCGCAAGCGGCCGCGCTTCCGACGAATCTTGGCGCGGAAACGGAAGTTAACGGTTTAGGTTCCGGGCTCGGAACGGCGAGCGCGAACTTGGGTTCGGGTCTCGAAGCGTCGAGCGCGGAGTTGGGCGGCGGTCTCGGAACGACGAGCGCGGAGTTGGGTTCGGGTCTCGGAACGGCGAGCGCGGAGTTGGGTTCGGGTCTCGGAACGGCGAGCGCGGAGTTGGGTTCGGGTCTCGAAACGTTGAGCGCGAACT